>CAYLOC010000007.1:14305-32829 GCA_964385195.1 uncultured Nocardioidaceae bacterium | reverse complement strand
GAGGTTTACAACCCGAAGGCCGTCATCCCTCACGCGGCGTTGCTGGATCAGGCTTTCGCCCATTGTCCAATATTCCCCACTGCTGCCTCCCGTAGGAGTCTGGGCCGTGTCTCAGTCCCAGTGTGGCCGGTCACCCTCTCAGGCCGGCTACCCGTCGAGGCCTTGGTGAGCCGTTACCTCACCAACTAGCTGATAGGCCGTGAGCTCATCCCGCACCGCCGGAGCTTTCCACCATCTGAGGATGCCCTCGATGGTCGTATCCGGTATTAGCTTCCGTTTCCGGAAGTTATCCCGATGTGTGGGGCAGATTACTCACGTGTTACTCACCCGTTCGCCGCTCGTGTACTCCCGAAGGAGCCTTACCGCTCGACTTGCATGTGTTAAGCACGCCGCCAGCGTTCGTCCTGAGCCAGGATCAAACTCTCCGTTGAAATCTGTTGACTCCCCGGTACAGGACCGGGTTCATCAGCTTTACGGAGTATCCCGGCAAGAGTCGCCCGGGCCCGCACGGGGCACCGAGCATTTTCTTACCAAAGGAACCGTCAGACGCGGTACGTCCCGGGCAAGCCGGTCCGCCCACGTCGACGGGGCGTTAATTCGTCGTCGACTTTTAGCACACTGTTGAGTTCTCAAGGATCGTGCGCACACCATTGTCAGGCCTTTCGGCCGGACTCAGGGGCACCTGCACTAACTTACCGGTCCCACGCACCCCAGTCAACTTGGGGATCCGTGTTCTCGTCGTTCTCCCAGGGTAGCGGTCCCGCGGCCGGAAACCCAGCCTCGGAGCCTTCCTGGAGACCCCTTCGACGGGGTGTCGGGCCGGGGCGGTTCGAACCGTCTCGTCCCTTCCTCGTCGCAGGGGCAGGAGGAAACGTTACGGAGGTGCGACGTACCGGTCAAGTCCACCCGTAGTGGCGCCGCTCACACACCGGCCCATGACCGGTCGGCACGGCCGCGGGACCTACCTCGGCGAGCCGGTCTGAGGTACCACGAGGTCGTCCGGCACAGCTGCGGCGGCTGGTACGCCTGCCAGCATCAACGCCTCAGTCAGCTCGGTCCGGAGCACGTGGAGCAGGCGGGTCACCCCGCCCTGTCCGTGCACCGTCAACGCCCACAGGGAGGGCCGACCCACGAACGCCACGCGAGCCCCGAGTGCCAGTGCCGCCAGCAGGTCGCCGCCGTCGCGCAGCCCTCCATCGACGTACACCTCGGCATCCGCGCCGACAGCAGCGACGACCTCCGGAAGGGCATGACAGGTGGCGATCGCCCGGTCCAGTTGACGGCCACCGTGGTTCGAGACCCAGACGCCGGCGGCACCGGCGGTGACCGCAGTACGCGCGTCGTCGCCGCGTAACACGCCCTTGACGACCACGGGGAGACCCGTGCGCTCCCTCAGCCACCGGATGGTCCCACCCGTGACATCGGCCGCCTTCGTCAGGTCGCGGTGCCGGCGCCCGCCGGTATCGATGTTGGTGTGCAGGTGCTCGTCGGGCACCTGGTCCCATACGCTCGGCATCCCGTGGTCGTCCTTGGTACCGACCCCGGGGGTGTCCACCGTCAGGACCAGCGCGCTGGCACCGCCGGAGACGGCTGCCTCCAGCATGCTCTCGGTGAGCTGTCGATCTCGCAGGACGTAGACCTGTGCCCACCAGGTGACTCCGGTGGCGGTGATATCGACATAGCGGCTGCCCGCGTTGCTGGAGACCACGACCAGCGCCCCCGCCTCCGACGCCGCCTCACACATGGCGATCTCTCCGGCCGGGTCGGCCTGGCGCTGAAGCGTGGTCGGTGCGATCCCGAGTGGGGCGGGCAGCGCGGTGCCCAGCGCGGAGGTGGACAGGTCGACCTCGCTGACGTCGACCAACGAGTGTGGGCGGAACCGCAGCGCCCGCCAGGCGTCTATCGCTTCAGCGGCGGTATCACCCCGTCCGGCCCCTTGCGCGAAGTACCGGTAGACGGGCTCACTCAGGATTCCCCGTGCGGCGTCCTCCAACCCGTCCGTCCAGGCGCTCACCGGCGGGTCACCCGACCTTCACACCGGCGAGGTTGCGCTTGCCACGGCGCAACAGCAGCCATCCCCCGGGGAGGAGGTCGGCGGTCCCGGGCCTGGCCTCCGGGTCCTGGATCCGTTCGTTGTTGAGGTAGGCACCGCCCTCGCCGACGGTCCGCCGTGCGGCTCCCTTGCTGCCCGCAAGACCCGAGCGCGCGAGCAGTTCGGCGTACGTCGGGATTGGGTCGGCAGCGACCTCGACGTGCGGGGCCTCGGTCAGCGCCGCCTGCAACGTGCCGGCGTCCAGTGCGCGGAGCTCGCCCCGGCCGAACAGTGCGGCGGAGGCCGCCTGCACCCGTTCGGTTTCTTCCCGGCCGTGCACGAGCGTCGTGACGTCGTCGGCGAGCACGCGCTGGGCGGCTCTGCGCGACGGTGCCTCCGCCGTCTGCTTGGCGAGGTCCTCGATCTCCTCCCGTGTCCGGAACGTGTAGTAGCGCAGCAGGTTCACCACCTCGTCGTCGGCCATGTTGAACCAGAACTGGTAGAACGCGTACGGCGAGGTCAGCTCCGCGTCCAGCCACACGGTGCCGGACTCGGTCTTGCCGAACTTGGTGCCGTCGGCCTTGGTCACCAGTGGCGTCGCGAGCGCGTGCACACGAGCGTGCTCCACCCGGCGTACCAACTCCACGCCTGCGGTGACGTTGCCCCACTGGTCGCTGCCCCCGAACTGCAACCGGACGCCGTGGTCGCGGTACAGGTTCAGGTAGTCCATGGCCTGGAGCAACACGTAGCTGAACTCGGTGTAGGAGATGCCCGCCTCCAGCCGGGTGCGGACTACTTCACGGGCGAGCATCCGGTTGACCGGGAAGTGCTTGCCGATGTCGCGGAGGAAGTCCAGCGCCGACAGGTCCCTGGTCCAGTCGTAGTTGTTGACGACGGTGGCGGCATTGTCCCCCTCGAAGGACAGGAACCGCTGGAGCTGGCCGCGGACCTGGGCCGTCCACTCCTGCACGGTGGTCAGCGGGTTCAGCACCCGTTCCTCGGTCTCCTTGGGGTCCCCGATCATCCCCGTCGCCCCGCCGACCAGCCCGAACGGGCGATGACCGGCGTCCTGGAACCGCCTGAGGGTGAGGATCTGCAACAGGTTGCCCATGTGCAGGCTCGGCGCGGTCGGGTCGAAGCCGCAGTACAGCGCCACCGGGCCCTCGGACAGCTCCGCCCGCAGCGAATCGCGGTCGGTGGAGTCCGCGATCAGCCCGCGCCACTGCAACTCGTCGAGGATGTGCTTCTCCACGTACCAGCCTCCCTGTCGACCCGACGTACCACGACAAGCATCCCGCATCGCCGTACCCGCAAGCGACCCGCATTCCCGCTCGGCCTCGCCGCGGTTGCCTTGTAGACGGGGCGGATGCGCCGTTTACAAGGCAAATCCGGCTCGCCAACGGTGTATCTGCCTCGCCCACCCCGGCGCGGCGCGTTTGCCAAAGCTTCCTGCACCGAGAATGCAGCGACACAGCAGGGACCGAGCCGCCGCATGAGCCCGACCGGGCAGTAGGTCAGGTGCTGCGCTGCTTCGCCTCGGCCACCAGTCGTCGTACGTTGTCCAACGTCCCGCAGTCGGTGTCCAACAGCCGGTTGCGCTCGCGTGCCCAGTTCGCGCCCAGCACGGATCGTTGGGTCTCGCTTACCTCGGTGCGAGCCGGGTTGAGGATGCTGCGCTCCTCCTCGTCCAGGTGGTGCAGCAGCGTCTCGCTGTACTCGTGGATCGCCTCGCTGAACTGCTCGGTGTAGAGGTCGGACGACTCCAGCAGCGGCAGGAGGGACTCATAGCCCTCGTCGTGCTCGATCGTGCTGTGCTCGACGTCCTCCTCGTCGACCTCGGTCTTGCGCTGCAGCTGGTTGTAGACCTCGGACTCCTCCGCCTCTCCGTGCGCGACCAGGAGTGCCGACATCTGCCACCGCAGCGCCTCCCGGTCACTGGTCTCGTCGCGCAGGCTCCGCAGCATCTCTTCGAACAGTCGGTGGTCATCGAGTATCAGGTCCACCACGTCACCCGCAGCAGGGCGAGGGATCTCTGTCGTCATGCGTCCGATTCTAGGCGGGACCGTCACCCTGCTCCCGTCAGAACAGCCTCCACCCGGTCCTGACACGGACCCCGGGCTCCTGTCAGGGAGTGTCAGCAGCGTGTGCGGAACCCGTCAGCGGCGTACCCGAGGATCAAGACGACACATCGCAGAAGGAGACATCGATGACCTACGCAATCGAGGCAACGGGCCTCACCAAGAGCTTCGGGAAGACCCAGGCGCTCGCCGGGGTCAGCCTCGCCGCCGAGGAAGGCACCGTGCTCGGTGTCCTCGGGCCGAACGGGGCCGGTAAGACCACTGCGGTCCGTATCCTCAGCACGCTCCTGCGGGCCGACTCCGGTACCGCCCACGTCGGCGGTTACGACGTCGCCACGCAAGCCCGGCGCGTCCGAGAGACCGTCGGTCTCACCGGCCAGTACGCCTCGGTGGACGAGGACCTGACCGGCACCCAGAACCTGTTGCTGATCGGGCAGCTGCTCGGGATGACGCGCCGGGATGCCCGGGCGCGGGCGAAAGAGCTGCTGGCCTGGTTCGACCTCAGCGACGCAGCCGGCCGGATGGCCAAGACCTACTCCGGCGGCATGCGCCGGCGCCTCGACCTCGCCGCGTCCCTGGTGGGTCGGCCGGAGGTGATCTTCCTGGACGAGCCGACCACCGGGCTGGACCCTGCCAAACGCGAGGACATGTGGGACGTCGTACGTGGTCTGGTCAGTGACGGGTCCACCGTCCTGCTCACCACCCAGTACCTCGACGAGGCGGACGCGCTCGCCGACGAGATCTCGGTCATCGACCACGGCCGGGTGATCGCCCACGACACCCCCGATGGGCTGAAGGAGATCATCGGCGGGCAACGACTCGCCGTACGGCCGAAGGATCCCGCCGACGTTGCCGAGGTCACCACCGTGCTGCGCGGCATCTCCGGTGCGGACCCGGAGGTCAGCGGGCGCAACCTGCTCACCGTTCCCGTCGACGACGACTCAGCGCTGACCGCCGCCGTCGGACAACTCCACGAGGCCCGCATCGCCGTGACCGAGATGTCACTGCACCTCCCCAGCCTCGACGAGGTGTTCCTCACCCTGACCGGGCACTCCACCGACGACGACACCGCCACTGACAACACAGAGGAGGCCGCATGAGTGCGACCACATTGAGTCCGAGCCCCTCGGGTACGGCGACGCCCCAGTCGCAGCCACCCAAGACCTCGACCCTCGTCGCTGGCTTGAAACAGTCGCTGGCGCTGGCCGAGCGCAGCCTGATCAAGACCTACCGGACGCCGGAGGCGCTGATCGACGTCACCATCCAGCCGATCATCATGCTGGCGATGTTCGTCTACATCTTCGGCGGCGCCATCTCCGGCGGCCACTCACAGCAGTACCTGCAGTACATCCTGCCGGGGATGGTGGGTATGTCGATCGCCATGGCGGGGATCGCCATCGGCCAGAACCTCAACGCCGACATCGAGAAGGGCGTCTTCGACCGGTTCCGGTCCTTGCCGATCCTGCGCTCGGCCCCGTTGATCGGCATCGTTCTCGCCGACTTCGTGCGTTACCTGGTGCTGTTCATCATCACGCTCGGGTTCGGCATGGTCATGGGGTTCCAGCTGCAGACCGGATGGCTCGCTGCGCTCGCCGCTCTGGGCATCTCCATCGCGTTCGGGCTGTGCTTCTCGTGGGTGTCGGTCTGGGTCGGCATGAAGGTCCGCACGTCCGGCGCGGTCCAGGGGATCATGATGTTGATCGTGATGCCGCTCAGCTTCGCCAGCTCGACGTTCGTCCCGCCGGAGACGATGCCCGGCGGCTTGCAGGCGTTCGTCAAGATCAACCCGATCACGCACCTCGTCGACACCGTGCGGGGTCTGATGATCGGCGGTGACGTCGCGATGCCTCTGCTGTGGACCCTGGTGACGATGGCCTGCATGCTGGTGATCTTCGTCCCGCTGGCGCTGCGGGCCTACAACCGGAAGGCCTGACCCCGCGGTTCGTCCGACCGGGGCCCGTCGGAAAGACCTGGGCTCAGTCGGACGAACCGGGGTCGACGCGGGCGGCCGCGCTCTCCCTGTCGAGGGCGCGGCCATCGGCGTACACCGTGTCGAATTCGGAGCCCATGGCCTCGCGCAGCCCCCTGGTGATGCTGGCGACCTGTACGTCGGTGGCGTCCTCGGCGCCGCGCAGCGCGGCCGACGCACCCAGTACCTCTGCTGCCCGCTGGTACTGACCACGCGCGAGCGCGAGCTGGGCGTGGACGACGCCCACACTGGCCACCACCGGCAGGTCCTTGGTCTGCACCGCTGCATCAAAAGCCCCCTGCAGACACTCCCCTGCTCCATCCAGGTCGCCGTGGGCGATGTCGATCGACGCCATCATCGTCCGTCCGATGGCCATGCCGTGGCCGAACACCGGCGACTGCGGCGGCAGGTCCTGGATCTGTTGCTGCAGCTCCGCGCGGCTATGCCGCATTCCTTCCTGGTCCTGTTCGACCAACGCCAACCCGGCCCGCAGGGCCGAGGCCAACAACAGCTCCTGCGTCCCACCGCTGCGCTCGACCGCCTCCTCGAGCCGGGACTGCTCCTGCTTCGCTGCGCCCACATCACCGAGGCGCAGGTAGAGGTTGGCCTTCCGCATGGCCATCACTCCCTCGTCGATGCGGGCGCCGAGCTCGGCCATGGCCGCTTCCGCCTCGTCGAAGGCAGCAAGCGCTCCGTCGAGGTCGCCGTCGAGGGTACGCAGCTGGCCCAAAGCGGCCAATGTCGACGCCGTACCCCACCGGTCGCCGAGAGCCTGGAAACCGGCCAGTGCCTCGTCCACGCTCGCCCGGACCACATCGACGTTCCCCCGGTTCTCCGCCGCCGCCGCCCGGAACGTGAGCACGGCGGCTCTGGTCCACGGGTCCGGAGACCGCAGGCCGTCCTCGAACGCCGCGTCCATGCCGGCCTCGTCCTCGGAGAACAGCGCCATCAGCGCCTTGATGATCACAGCCCACGGCTGCTTCGCGGTATCCACGTGGTCCATCGCTGCACTGAGCCGCCGGAACTCCTCGCGGGGGTCGGTCGGCTCCGTCGTCCACCGCACGAACCCGGTGGCCGCTCGGACCGCCTCCGCCAGCGTCCGGTCCCCTTTGTCGAGGTCTCCCTCCGCTGCCAAGGCGACGCCGAGCCAGTAGGACACCTCCTCGTGGTCACTGCGCAACATCCAGAACCATGCCAGTGCCAGGCCCAGGTCCACTGCGGCCTGCGCCTCCCCGGAGTCACTGAGGAACCGCAACGCAGCCAGCGCATTGTCCCGTTCGGCATCGATCACACGGAATGCAGCCAGCTGTTCCTGACCACGCAGCAGTGCGGCGTGCGTCGTCACCAGGTGGGCGAAGTACCGGGCGTGGTGGGCCCTGGCGTCTCTCACCTCATCACGTTCGGTGAGCCGCTCTACGCCGTACTCCCGCAGCGTCTCCAGCATGCGGTAGCGCAACTGGCCGTCTCCCGATATCTGCAGCAGCGACTTGTCTACGAGCGAGTCAAGCAACGCGGCGATCGCATCCTCAGACAACCGCTCGTCACCGCATACGGCGGTCGCGGCCTCCACGGTGGCGCCGGCCGGGAAGACCGCGAGCCGTTCGGCGAGCAACTGCTCCTCCGGCCCGAGCAGGCTCCAGCTCCACTCCACCACCGCGCGGAGTGTGCGGTGGCGGGGCATCGCCGTACGGCTGCCTCCGGTGAGCAGCCGGAACCGGTCGTCCAGGCGGGCACTGATCTCGGCGACCGGAAGCACCCGCAACCGCGCGACGGCGAGCTCGATGGCGAGCGGCAGCCCATCCAGCCGGTGCACGATATCGACGACATACGGCGTGGTCTCCGGATCCACCGTGAAATCCGCACGCACCTGTGCTGCTCGGTCGGTGAACAGACGCACCGCGGCGTAGTCCAGCGCCGAGGTGGGGTCGACCCCGGGTGGCGGAAGGTCCAACGACGCGAGGGCACACAAGGCTTCGCCGTCGATTCCCAACGGTTCGCGGCTGGTGGCGACCACTTGCAGGTGTGGGCACTTCGCGAGGAGCGAGTCAACCAGTGCGGCCACCGCGTCGATGAGGTGCTCGCAGTTGTCCACGACGAGCAGGCAGCGTGCTGCGGCCAACGCGTCGCCGAGCCGACTGCGCGGATCGCGGGAACCGGCAGTCTCGCGGGTCTGGTCCAGCAGGTAGGACTCTCGGATGTCCAGGGCACCAAGAAACGCCTGAACGACGTTGGCCGGGTCGGTGACCGGCGCAAGCTCCACCAGCCACACCCCGTCCGGCTCCCGCTCCAGCCGCGATCGCGCCACCTCCGTGGCCAGACGGGTCTTACCGGCGCCTCCTGGACCGGTGATGGTCACCAGGCGGGATGTCTCGAGGAGGCTATCGAGGCGCTTCATCTCCTCGTCCCGCCCGACGAAGTTGGTGACCGGGCTCCGCAGGTTCGTGCGGGACGCTGCCGGGGCGGTGGGCTGCCGCTCACCGCGCAACAGCTGCAGGTGGAGGCTCTGCAGCTCCTGGGAGGGGTCGGTGCCCAGCTCATCGGCCAGCCGGGACCGCAGGTCCTCATAGACGCGCAGTGCCTCGGCGGGACGCCCGGTCCGTGCCAGCGTCTTCATGAGCAAGGAGCGGAAGCGCTCATCGAGTGGGTAGGACGCGGTCAGTTCCCAGAGGTCGCCGACGAGTTCGGTGGACTCCCCCGTCGCAGACCGGGCCGCGAGCAGGTGGGCCCGGGTATCGACGTACTGCTGCTCCCAACGGCCGACGAGCCCGAGAGCGTAGTCGGCACCGTCTGCGTCGACCAACGGGTCGCCACGCCACAGGGACAGCGCCTCGTTCAGCAGTTCGCGGGCATGCGTGGGGTTGCTGTCCAGTATGCGGGCACCCTGGCCGGACAGGTCCTGGAACCGATGGGCATCGACGGCCAGGTGGTCAACCGCGAGCAGGTATCCGGTCCTGGCCTGCTGGACGACCTCGTGCGTGCCGAGGGCGCGACGCAGCCGGGATACCAGAGACTGCAACGCGTTGGCCACGTTGGCCGGAGGATCCTCCCCGGTCCACACGGCATCGACGAGCTCTGCGGTGGACACGGCGCGCGGGGCATCGACCGCGAGCCGGGCCAACAGCCGTCGTACCCGTGTCCCGGTGACCGTGACGAGCGCACCGTCCACGCGGACCTCGAGCTGGCCCAGGACGGCAACGTGCACCCCTCTACCTTGCCAGATGCCGGGCGCGGCCTGGGTCAGACGCGGGTGGGGAAGCGCTTGCGGCTTCCCGCGCGAGCCTTGTCCGCCTCCACCGCACGGTCCCGCGGCTTGGCCGTCGTCACCAGCGCGTCGAGCAGGCGCTGGGTGGCGGCGGCAACGTCGGCGACGGCCCGGTCCACCGCGTCGGTGTTCGCCTTCGACGGCTTCTGCATACCACTGACCTTGCGGACATACTGGGTCGCCGCGGCCTGCACCTCCTCCGGGGTCGCCGGGGGTTCGAAGTTGTAGAGCACACGAATGTTTCGGCACATGGCCGCCAACCTACCGGCCCCGCGTCCCCCGGTGGCGCCGCTTGTGGGCACGGTACGCCGAGACGGTCGGGTTACCGGGGATCCAGAACCGCCAGTTGCGGTCGGCGGCGGCCGCAACCCCCACCCGCGGGCCCTGTTCGTAGGCGGACGGCTCCGGTGCCGGGGACCAGGACAGCGTCCCGTCCCACAGTGCCCGTCCACTGTCGGTGCCGGTCACACCCAGTGCCGCGGCGAGGTTGCCCGGTCCACGGGCCAGCCGTGCCGAGGGAGTCGACTCACCCCGCCGTTGCCGGGCGACGTCCTCCCCCTCGATCACCTCGGCGCCGCGGAGCAGACATGCGGCGGCGACACCATCGTGCTCGCATACGAGGTTCATGGCCCAGTGCACGCCGTACACGAAGTAGACGTAGACGTAACCGGGCGGCCCGAACATGACCTTGGTCCGCGGGGTCTCTCCCCGGTAGGCGTGTGAGGCGGGGTCGTCGAGGCCGCAGTAGGCCTCCACTTCGGTGAGTCGCAGCGACACGGGGCCATGGGAGACCACGCTGCCCAGCAGCTCGGGCGCGACCTGCAGCGCCGGACGGCGGAAGAACGCCTCGACGGCCGGCCGGGACCCCGCCTCAGTCACTGACCGTGACATTCACCGGCGACTCCAGCTCGACCGTGCGGCTCACCGTGCACAGCCGGTCGTGCGAACGTTTGACGGCATCGGGGAGGACGCTGCGGGCAGCATCGCCGCCCTCGCCCTCGGGGAACCGCACGTCGAACCTCAGGTGGAGCGAGTCGAGGTGGTTGCCGAGCTCGTCGCGGACCTTGTTACCAGAGACCTCCATGGTGAAGGAGTCCGGTGCCGAGCGGCGGCTGGTGAGGATGTCGACGTCGATGCCGGAGCAGCCGGCGATCGCGGTGAGCAGCAGCTCGACAGGGGTGAAGTCGGGGTCGTCGCCACTGCTCAGGTCCAGGGTGCCGCCGCGGGAGTTGGTGGCACGGAACCGGCCCGGGCCGGTTCTGCTGACGGTCACGGTACGGCGGGAGTCCTCATCTGCCATGCCGCCAGTCTCCCATCTTCCCCGGCACTGGAGGGGGCGGCCCCGTCGGCCACGGGGACCGTTGGTCTACAAGGCAGACACACCTTTGGCGGGGCGGATTTGCCTTGTAAACGGCGCGTTTGCCCCGTCTACAAGGCAAACGCAGCATGATGGTGGGGGAGGCGGCGTCGCGCCGCGGAGAGGTCAGCGGAGGGCGGCGGCGGTGGCACGGAGCTCGGCGAGCTGCTCACGGACCCGCTCGGGGGCGGTGCCGCCGCGGCCATCCCGGGAGGCGATCGACCCTGCCACGGTCAACACGGTCTGCACGTCCGGAGTCAGGTGCGGGGAGATCCCTGCCAGCTCCTCGGCGGAGAGGCCGTCCAGGCCGAGACCGAGCTCCTCGCAGCGGCGGACGCATGCACCGGCGATCTCGTGTGCCTCCCGGAACGGCACCCGTTGCCGGACGAGCCACTCCGCGACGTCGGTGGCCAGCGAGAAGCCTTGCGGCGCCAACTGCGCGAGCCGCTCCTCGTGGAACGTCAGGCTCGCGATCATGCCGGTGACCGCGGGCAGCACCAGCTCCAGGGTGTCCACGGCGTCGAACACCGGCTCCTTGTCCTCCTGCAGGTCGCGGTTGTAGGCCAGGGGCTGTGCCTTCAGCGTGGCCAGCAGCCCGGTCAGGTCACCGATCAAGCGGCCCGCCTTGCCGCGGGTGAGCTCGGCGATGTCGGGGTTCTTCTTCTGCGGCATGATGCTGGAGCCGGTCGAGTAGCCGTCGTCGAGCGTGACGAATCCGAACTCCGCCGTGGCCCAGACCACCACGTCCTCGGCGAGCCGGGACAGGTCGACGCCGGTCATCGCAGCGATAAAGGAGAACTCGGCGACGAAGTCCCGCGCCGCCGTACCGTCGATGCTGTTCGCGCTGGAGCCGTCATAGCCCAGGTCGGCCGCCACCTGTTCCGGGTCCAGCCCCAGTGACGAGCCGGCCAAAGCCCCAGAGCCGTACGGCGAGTCCTCGGCCACCCGCGCGTCCCAGTCGCGGAACCGCTGCACGTCCCGGACCAGCGGCCACGCGTGGGCGAGAAGATGGTGCGACAGCAGCACTGGCTGCGCGTGCTGCATGTGCGTGCGTCCGGGCATCGGTACGCCGAGGTGGCGCTCTGCCTGCGCTGCGAGCGCCGCGACCAGGTCCAGCAGATGCTCGCGCAGGGACGTGGCCCGATCCCGGAGGTAGGACTTGAACAGCGTCGCGACCTGGTCGTTGCGGGAGCGTCCTGCACGCAGTCGTCCCCCGAGCTCGGGGCCGAGGCGCTCGATCAGGCCGCGTTCCAACGCACCGTGGACGTCCTCGTCCTCCGGGGCCGGCCCGAAGGCCCCGGACTGCACGTCCGCCAGGAGCGCGTCGAGCCCGGCCAGCATGTCCGCCAGCTCATCCGCGGTGAGCAGCCCGGCACGTGCCAGCGCCCGCGCGTGAGCCCGTGACCCGGCAATGTCGTAGGGGGCGAGCCGGAAGTCGAACTGGGTCGAGCGACTCAGCGCGGCGAGCTCCGGCGCCGGTCCTCCCGCGAACCGGCCGCCCCACAAGCGGCCGGCACCGACACCGCTGTTCGGGTGATCCTCCATAGCGGCCTTCCTAGCAGGTCCGGGTCACTCAGTCCGTGCCCACCTCCATCGCCGCGTTGTCCAGGGCGGACTCGGACTCATCGGCACTGGCCACCGGGTTCTTGGCGATCCGGGCCGCGAGTCCGGTCTCGAGCTCGCCGACGAGCTCGCGGTGGTCCCGCACCTGCTCGTACCCCGCAACGTAGCGCTCTAGTTTGGCCCGGGTGTCGGAGATGTCGAGGTTCCGCATGGTCAACTGTCCGATCCGGTCCGTCGGTCCGAACGCGGCGTCCTCGACCCGCTCCATCGAGAGCCGGTTGGGGTGGTAGGCCAGGCCGGGGCCATCGGTGGCCACGATCGTGTAGTCCTCCCCGCGACGCAGCCGGAGGGTGACCGAGCCGCTGACCAGCGACGCCACCCACTGCTGGATCGACTGCCGAAGCATCAGCGCCTGCGGGTCCAGCCAGCGCCCCTCGTACAGCAGCCGTCCCAGGCGGCGTCCCTCGGCGGCGTAGGTGGCGAGGGTGTCCTCGTTGTGGATCGCGTTGACGAGCCGTTCGTAGGCGATCCAGAGCAGCGCCATGCCGGGCGCCTCGTAGATGCCCCGGGACTTGGCCTCGATGATCCGGTTCTCGATCTGGTCCGACATCCCCAGGCCGTGGCGTCCCCCCACCGCGTTGGCGGCGCGGACCAGCGCCACCGGGTCGTCGTACCGGCTGTCGTTGATCGCGACCGGTCGGCCTCGTTCGAAGTGCACGGTGACGTCCTCCGCGTCGATGGCGACGGCAGGGTCCCAGAACCGCACCCCCATGATCGGGTCGACCGCCTCCAGCGACACGTCGAGGTGCTCCAGGGTCTTCGCCTCGTGTGTCGCTCCCCAGATGTTGGCGTCGGTCGAGTAGGCCTTCTCCTCGCTGTCTCGGTAGGGCAGGTCGTGTTCGGTGAGCCACCGGCTCATCTCGGCCCGTCCGCCGAGCTCGGCGACGAAGTCCGCGTCCAACCAGGGTTTGTAGATCTGCAGCGACGGGTTGGCCAGCAGTCCGTAGCGGTAGAACCGCTCGATGTCGTTGCCCTTGAACGTGGAGCCGTCCCCCCAGATGTCCACACCGTCCTCGCGCATGGCCCGCACGAGCAACGTGCCGGTGACGGCCCGCCCGAGCGGGGTGGTGTTGAAGTAGAACCGGCCCCCGCTGCGGAGATGGAACGCTCCGCAGGCCATCGCCGCCAGGCCCTCCTCGACCAGCTGGGCCTGACAGTCCACCAGCCGGGAGATCTCCGCGCCGTACGCCGTGGCGCGGCCGGGGACGCTGTCCACGTCGTTCTCGTCGTACTGGCCGATGTCGGCGGTATAGGTGCACGGGAAGGCGCCGCGGTCGCGCATCCATGCCACCGCGACCGAGGTGTCCAGCCCTCCGGAGAACGCGACACCGACCCGCTGCCCCTTCGGTAGCTCGGTCAGAACCTTGCTCACGTCGCACTCTCCCCTGCGTTGCTGGACCTGTGTTTGCTGTTCTGCTCGTGTTTGCTGTTCTGCTCGTGTTTGCTGTTCTGCTCGGCTGGTGCCGGGCCGTCACTCGCGAGCGAGAGCAGACGACGTACCACCGCGGCACCGCCGTCGGGTCGGCGGCTGATGACCAGGATCGTGTCGTCGCCGGCGATGCTGCCCAGCGTCTCGCTGAGCTCGGCCTTGTCGAGGGCGGAGGCGAGGAACTGCGCCGCCCCGGGCGGGGTACGGACCACGACCATGTTGCCCGACGCCTCGGCGCTGACGAGCAGGTCGGCGCACAGGCGGGCGAGGCGCTGTTCGGCCGCGACCGACTCCACCGCGGGACGTGGCGTCCGGTCGCCTCCCTCCCCCGGGACGGCGTACACGAGGCTCCCGTCGGCGCCACGCACCCGGACCGCGTCGAGCTCGACGAGGTCCCGCGAGACGGTTCCCTGCGTGACGTCGACGCCCTCCTCGCGCAGGAGGTCCGCGAGCTCGGCCTGGGACCGGACGGCGCGCCGTCCGAGCAGAGCGCAGATCAGCTGTAACCGTGCGGCCTTGGTCGTGGGCACGGTCGAGGTACTCGTCATGCCGCCTCCTGCTGTGCCAGCAACCAGGTGAGCAGCGCCTTCTGGGCGTGCAACCGGCACTCCGCCTCATCCCAGACCACGCTGTGCGGGCCGTCGATCACTGCCGCGTCGATCTCCTTGCCGCGGTACGCCGGCAGACAGTGCAGCACGATGGCGTCGGGGGCAGCCTTGGCGAGCGCGTCGACGGTCACGGCGTACGGCGCGAAGACCCGCTCGCGGTCCTCGCTCTGGGACTCCTGGCCCATCGACACCCACGTGTCGGTGACGACGACGTCGGCTCCCTCCAGCGCTTCGGCGAGATCGGTCACGTGCTGTGCGGATCCACCGGTGTCCGCTGCCAGAGCCGTCGCCCGGGCCAGGACCTCCGGGTCGGGAGCATGGTGCTGGGGTGCGGCGATGCGTACGTGCATGCCTGCCTGCACCCCCCCGAGCAGGTAGGAGTGGGCCATGTTGTTGGCTCCGTCGCCGGCGAAGGTGACCGTCAGGTCGGCCAGGCGCCCCTTGTGCGCCCGGATCGACTGCAGGTCGGCGAGGACCTGGCAGGGGTGGAACCTGTCGGTCAGGGCGTTGATCACCGGAACGGCGGAGACGGCGGCCATCGCCTCGATCCGGTCCTGGCCGAACGTGCGCCAGACGATCGCGCGCGCCTGCCGGTCCAGCACCCGGGTGGTGTCCTCGATCGACTCGCCCCGCCCCATCTGGGAGGACTGCGCGTCGATCACCAGCGGGTACCCGCCGAGTTCGGCGATACCGACGGAGAACGACACCCGGGTGCGGGTCGAGGGTTTGTCGAAGATCACCGCGACCGCCTGCGGCCCGGCGAGAGGTTGTGCGTGCTGCCGATCGGCGCGGAACGCGTCGGCGAGGTCGAGGACCGCTCTCTGCTCCGCGGGGGTGAGATCGTCGTCTCGAAGGAAGTGCCGCATCTTTCCCGAGGTGTTCATGATGCCTCCGCGGTGGCTCGATGGCCGTCGAGTACGTCGTGCAGGACCGCCAGGCCTTCCTTCGCCTCTTGCTCGGTCAGCACCAGCGGCGGGGCGAGCCGGAGGACGGACGGGGTACAGGGGTTGACGATAACGCCGGCGGCGAGCGCGGCGTCCGCGACCGCCGCGGCCGAGTCGTCGTCGAGCACGGCCGCATTGAGCTGGCCGCGGCCCCGGACGTCCCGCACTCCCGGCAGCCGGGCGAGGCCGGCCCGTACGACCGCACCGACGTCTGCCGCCCGCCGGGCGAGGCCGTCGCGGGCAATCACGTCGAGCACGGTCAGTGCCGTCGCCGCCGCGAGTGGGTTACCGCCGAACGTCGTGCCGTGCTGACCGGGGGTCAGCAGTCCGCCCGCGGCTCCCAGCCCGACACAGGCTCCGATCGGGAAGCCCCCGCCCAGGCCCTTCGCCAGGGTAACGATGTCGGGCCGGACCCGCGTCGCCCAGCCGGGCTCGTGCTGGAAAGCGAACCAGTCCCCCGTCCGGCCGATGCCCGTCTGCACCTCATCCAGCCAGAGCAGCGCACCCGCGGCGTCGGCGGCCGCCCGGGCCGCGGAGAGATACCCCTCCGGCGGAACGACCACTCCGGCCTCGCCCTGGATGGGTTCGAGGACAACGGCCGCGGTGTCGGAGTCCACGGCCGCGCGCAACGCCTCCGCATCGCCGTACGGGACCCGCACCACAGTCCCCGGAAGCGGCTCGAACGGCTCACGGTAGGAGGACTTGGCGGTGAGTGCCAGCGCGCCCATCGTTCGCCCGTGGAAAGCACCGTCCGCGGCGACCAGTTTGGTCCGTCCGGTGCGGCGGGTCATCTTCATCGCGGCCTCGTTGGCCTCCGTTCCGGAGTTGGCCAGGAAGACCCGTCCGTCGCCGAGCCCGAGGATCTCCAGCACCCGTTCGGAGAGTTCCACCTGCGGGTTCGTGGTGAAGAAGTTCGAGACGTGAGCAACGGTTGCGACCTGTTCGGACACCGTCCGCACCAGGTCGGGGTGGGCGTGTCCGAGCGCATTGACGGCGATCCCTCCGAGCAGGTCCAGGTACCGTCGGCCGTCGGTGTCCCACACATAACAGCCGGCGCCGCGGGCGAGTACCCGCTTGGGCGTGCCGAACGTGTTCATCACGGACGCGGCGTAACGCTCCATCGTGCTCATCCGGGCACCACCATGGTTCCTATTCCTTCGTCGGTGAAGATCTCCAGCAACAGCGAGTGCAGCACGCGGCCGTCGATCACGGTCGCTCGCGGGACGCCGCCGTCCACGGCCCGGAGGCAGGCCTGCATCTTCGGCACCATCCCGCTGGCCAGGCCGGGCAGCAGCTCCTTCAACGCCGGGGCGTCGATCTGCTCGATGACCTCCGCGCTGTTCGGCCAGTCGCGGTACAGGCCCGCCACGTCGGTGAGCACGACCAGCTTCTCCGCGCCCAGCGCGACCGCGAGTGCGGAGGCCGCCGTGTCGGCGTTGACGTTGTGGACCTGCCCCGAGGCGTCCGGGGCGACACTGGACACCACCGGGATCCGGCCCGCCGCGATGAGGTCCTGCACGCTCTCCACACGGACGTCGACCACGTCGCCCACCAGGCCGATGTCGACGGCCCGTCCGTCGACGATAGCGGGCGTACGGACCGCGGTGAACAACCGGGCGTCCTCTCCGGAGCAGCCGACCGCCAGCGGACCGTGCTGGTTGAGCAGCCCGACGAGCTCGCGTCCGACCTGCCCGACCAGCACCATCCGGACCACGTCGATCGCCTCGTCGGTGGTGACCCGGAGCCCGCCGCGGAACTCCGACTCGATGCCGAGCCGGTCCAGCATGGCGCTGATCTGCGGACCGCCGCCGTGGACGACGACGGGCGAGATGCCGGCGTAGTGCAGGAACACGATGTCGCGGGCGAACGCCTCCTTCAGCCGCTGGTCGGTCATCGCGTTGCCGCCGTACTTGACCACGATGGTGGTGCCGTGGAACCGCTCCAGCCAGGGCAGTGCCTCGGTGAGGGTGGCGGCCTTCGCGAGCGGGTCGAGAAGCGGGGCGGTTGTTGCGGGGGTGCTCATGAGGAGTACGCCGAGTTCTCGTGGACGTAGTCCACGGTCAGGTCGTTGGTCCACACCGTCGCGGACTGTGCTCCGCTCTTGAGGTCGATCGTCACCGTGACGTCGCGGCCGGTGAGGTCGACCTGCGCCGGATCCTCGTGCGGGGTGCTCTTGCGGCAGACCCAGACGCCGTTGAGTGCCACGTCGAGGTCGGCCGGGTCGAAGGCGGCGGAGGTCGTGCCGAGGGCGGCCAGAATCCGGCCCCAGTTGGGGTCCTCGCCGAAGATCGCGCACTTGAACAGGTTGCTGCGCGCGACCGTGCGTGCTGCGTCGACCGCGTCGGCCTCTGATGCCGCGTTGCGCACGGTGATGGCAATGTCGTGCGCGGATCCCTCGGCGTCGCGCAGCAGCTGCTGTCCGAGGTCGTGGCAGATCGCCTGGACGGCGGTGGCGAACTCGGCGGCGCCCGGTGTGACGCGGCTGGCGCCGGAGGCGAGCAGGACGACGGAGTCGTTGGTGGACATGCACCCGTCAGAGTCCAGCCGGTCGAGGGTGGCAGCCGTCGCCGAGCGCAGTGCGGCATCCGCGGTGGGTGCGTCGACGTCGGCATCGGTGGTCAAGAACACGAGCATGGTCGCCAGCCCCGGCGCCAGCATCCCCGCGCCCTTGGCGATTCCGCCGACGCACCAGCCCTCGCCCTCGACGACGGCGGACTTGGCGACGGTGTCGGTGGTCATGATCGCTTCGGCGGCGTCCGGGCCGGAGTCCGGGCCGAGTACCCGCACGGCGTCTGCCACGCCGGTCAACATTGCCTCCCGGTCGTGGAGATGCCCGATCAGTCCGGTGGAGCACACCACGACCTCACCGGCGGCCACCCTCAGGAGCTCCCCGGCGCGCTCGGCAGTGGCATGGGTGAGGGCGAACCCATCGGTCCCGGTGTAGCAGTTCGCGCCACCGGAGTTCGCCACCACCGCACGCACGTTCCCGCCACGCACGACCTGCTCGCTCCACAAGACCGGGTTGGCCTTGCACCGGTTGCTGGTCCACACCGCCGCGGCGACCGCGGACGGACCGTCGTTGACGAGCAGGGCGACGTCGCGCTGACCTGGTGCTTTCAGGCCGGCGCTGACTCCGGCCGCCCGGAAGCCGGCCGGGGTGGTCACGCTCATGCGGGGTCCCCGCGGAGGTGCGAGCGCAGCGAGCAGCTTCGTGGGGTGTTC
>CAYLOC010000007.1:10058-14205 GCA_964385195.1 uncultured Nocardioidaceae bacterium | reverse complement strand
TCATGCGGGGTCCCCGCGGAGGTGCGAGCGCAGCGAGCAGCTTCGTGGGGTGTTCATGCGGGGTCCCCGCTTCCTGGATTCGTCACGGTGCCAGCCCGACCGTGGTGAGTCCCAGCGTCTCGTCCAGGCCGAGGCTGAGGTTCATGCACTGGATGGCGGCGCCGGCCGTGCCCTTGGTGAGGTTGTCGAGGGCGGCGACGGCTACCACCCGACCGGCATCGGTGTCCACGGTCGCCTGGACGTGGACGACGTTGGCCCCCAGCGTTGCCTGGGTCTGCGGCCACTGTCCGGAGGGGAGGACGTGCACGAAGTCTTCCTTGGCGTACGCCTCGGCGTACAACGCGTGCACCGACGCATCGTCGAGAGCGCGCGTCAGCGGGGCGGACACGGTGGCGAGGATCCCCCGGGCCATCGGCGCGAGGACCGGGGTGAAGGAGACCGTGACGTCGCGGTCGGTGAGCAACGCCAGGCTCTGTGCGATCTCCGGCGTGTGCCGGTGGGTGCCGCCGACGGCGTAGGCGCTTGCCGAGCCCAGCACCTCTGCGGCCATCAGGTGCGGTTTGGGGGCCTTGCCAGCACCTGAGGTCCCCGACACCGCGACCACGACGACACCGGTCGGGTCCACGGCTCCGGCCTGGACTGCGGGGGCGGCCGCCAGCACCGACACCGCGGGATAGCAGCCCGGTACGGCGATGCGCCGCGCGCCCCGCAGCCGTGCCCGCTGACCGGGGAGCTCCGGTAGCCCGTACGGCCATGAACCGGCCCGCGTGCCACCGTAGAACCGGGCCCAGGCGCGGTCATCGGTGAGTCGGAAATCGGCGCCGCAGTCGATGACCACAGCGCTGTCCGGCAGGCCCGCCGCGATCTCGGCGGACTGGCCGTGCGGCAGCGCCAGGAAGACGACGTCGTGACCGGCGAGAGTGGCGGCGTCGGTCGGCTGCACCTCCCGATCCGCGAGCGGCAGCAGGTGCGGTTGGGCCTCCCCGAGCAGGGAGCCGGCCGAGGTCCCGGCGGTCACGGCCCCGATGCGCACGTGGGGGTGGGCGAGCAGCAATCGCAACAGTTCTGCGCCGGCGTACCCCGTGACACCGGCCACAGCCACAGAAACGGACACCTGCATGAGTATTCCATGCTCGACAGGTTTATGCAAAGTCCGGATCGGTGGTCTTCCTGGCTACTCTGCGGTCCATGGGTTCGCACACATCGAAAGTGGCGCTGGTGACCGGTGCCAGCAAGGGAATCGGAGCAGAGTTGGCGGCGGCGCTGTCCGAGCAGGGGTACGCCGTCGGGCTGGTGGCCCGGGACGCGCAGCGCCTCGAGCAGGTCGCCGAGTCGCTGCCGCATGCCTGCGTCGCCCCCGCCGACGTCACCGACCCGCGGCAGGCCGGCACAGCAGTGGCCACGGTCACCGACGCGCTCGGCGACATCGACGTCCTGGTGAACAACGCCGGACTCCGTGAAGAGCGCAGCACCCTGCCGTGGGAGGCCGACCCCACCGACTGGTGGCGCGTGGTCGAGGTGAACCTGCGGGGCGTGGTCGTCATGACGTCAGCGGTGCTCCCCCGCATGCTGGCCAACGGGGCCGGCCGGATCATCGACGTGAACTCCGGCGCGGGACAACGCGCTGAGCCGCGCTACAGCGCCTACTCGGTCTCCAA
Organism: uncultured Nocardioidaceae bacterium; assembly: GCA_964385195.1. Lineage (GTDB taxonomy): Bacteria > Actinomycetota > Actinomycetes > Propionibacteriales > Nocardioidaceae > CAYLOC01. The sequence goes on along the minus strand of CAYLOC010000007.1, from coordinate 12,547 downwards.
GGCGGCTGCCTTGCACTGGATGCACAACGTGGTGGCCGGGCTCGGCGACGCCAGTCCGATACGGGTCGTCGCCGCCAGCCCTGGACTCGTCCACACCGACATGACCGACACCATGTGGGGACCGCCCGGCTCCGTCGACTTCGGAGAGATCGGCCCGATGCGACGGTTCGTCTGCCGGTTCGCCGATGGAGAGCTGGACCATCTGCACGGCACGTTCGTGCACACCGCCCGGGAAGGCTACTGACTCAGACGGTGACCCCGGAGCGCACCCGGGCAGCGGAGCCTCGGGAGCGGATCCACGTGCGGAGCCGCACCGCGGTCACCGTGACGACGGACAGCACCAGCCCGGCCACCAGGAGAACCCGCGTGGGGCCGAAGGCTCCGAGCAGCGCGCCGCCGGCCAGCATGCCCAGGGAGCTCGTTGAGTTCACGACCACGGCCTGACCAGCGAGCAGGGTACGCCGATCGGAGCCGGCCGCGGTGCGCGTGATCTGCGCGGTGACGCCGGCGTTGCCGATGACGACGGCGACGCCGGAGACGACGGAGCAGGTGGCGACCGTTCCCAGGTGCGGATGTACGGCGATCAGGCTCCAGCAGCCGCCGGTGGCTCCCCACGCAACCGCGATCGAGGGAAGCGGCGGGAGCCGGCGGAGCAGTGGTACCGCCATGACGGTTCCTGCGACGGACCCTGCCCCGTAGCACGTCATCGCGGTCGCCAGGTATAGCCCGGGATGGCCGCGGTCGACACCGAGGAGGGCCAGACCGAGGGTGAAGCTGAACCACAGCAGGCACCCGGTGCCGCGGATGGTCCAGCCGGTGAGGATGTCCGCCCGGGTTCGGACTGCGGCCCAGATCCGTGGATGCCGGTTGCGGTCGCCGTCGGCCACCTTCCGGACGGCCGCGGCAAGGACCGCGGCACCGACCACGGTGACGGACTCGGCCCACAACACCAGCAGGCCGTGACCCGTGGCGACGCCGACCCCGCCCACTGCTGGTCCGGCGATCATCCCGAGCCGACGGAAGAACTGGCGGGTGTTGAGCAGACCGAAAGCGCGGTCCGGACCGAGGTCGTCACCGATGTCCGCGAGGAGGGCGTCGCGAGCCGGCCCGTCCATGGCCTCGAAGAGGCCGAGCGCGAGTCCCGCGGCCACCAGCCACCACCAGGTGAGCACACCGAGCGCTGCCGCCGTGGGCACGGCCGCCAGCGCAGTGGCCTCGCCGAGGTAGCACGCGGCGATGGCCCGCCCGGTGCGGATCCGGTGGCGGAGCCGACGAGCCCACCACGGCGAGGTGATGACGGGGACGCCGGTAGCGCCGGCCACGAGCCCGGTCGCTGCGGCCGAGCCCGTCGCGGTCATGACCACCAGAGGGAGGGCCACCTGGGAGACGCGGTGGGCCAGGTCGCCTATGGCGATACCGGACAGCATCAAGGCGGCGTCGCGTCGAGAACTCATGACTCCACAGTCAGGGACCGGAGCTGGCTGTGGTAGAGGTCAACTGGACGGGACGGCATATAGGCTGGACCTATGGCGTCGATGCCCGATGTGGCTGACCTCCGGCTGGTCTCCGCGATCGGGGACACCGGCTCGCTGGCGGGCGCTGCCCGGGTGCTGCACATCTCCCAGCCCTCGGCCAGTCAACGACTGGCACGGTTGGAACGCAGTGTCGGCGTGACCCTGTTCGATCGCGACACCCAGGGAGCCCGGCCCACCACCGCCGGCGTCGAGCTGGTCACCCAGGCTCAGCACATTCTTGGCCACCTGGCCGGAGCGTTCGACGCCACCCGGTCTGCCGAGGCACACCGCGTGTGGAGGATCGGTACGTTCCCGTCGCTGGCAGAGACGATGTTCCCCGTGCTGGACCAGGTGACCGATCCGCATCCGGAGCAGCCGGCTGACGCGGCGCCGGTACCGGTCATCTACCAGGTGGTTGACCACGGTGACCGGCTGCTGGCCTGGATCGCCGAGGGCACCCTCGATGCTGCCGTGGTCGCCATCGTCGACCAGGTGGAGTTACCCCGCGGCGTCCATAGCGTCCGTCTGGGCAGCACTGACCTCGCGCTCCTGACGCCCGCCGGTGTGGACGGGCCCGGCCGTGGTCGTCAGCCGCTGCGGGACCGCCGGGTCTGGTACGCCACCTACGACACCTCCGGGGAGGAGGTACGCCACCGACTGGAGCGGCTCGGCGGGCTCCCCCAACGTGCCGGCACCGTACCGACGGCCCTTGCCGGTGCTCGACGGCGACGCTGCCTGGCGGCCGTGCCGCACGCCGCCTTGCAGGTTCTGCAACCCGGGGAACGGGTACGACGGGTACCGTTCCGGCACCGCATCGTGCTCAGCCTCGTGCTCCCCCGTAACCCCGAGGAGCAACTCGCGTCCCTCGCGCCGGCCCTCGGTGCAGCCCTCCATCTGCACTGACAGAGGTGCCCGCAGACGAAGGGAAGCAGCCGCGGAGACGGCGCGGCCGCCGTCGTCGCCAGGCTCAACGAC
>CAYLOC010000007.1:0-9958 GCA_964385195.1 uncultured Nocardioidaceae bacterium | reverse complement strand
CAGCAGGCTCAACGACGCAGCGACGCCCCGAACTGCTCCTCGACGGCGGTCACCGCCGCAGTGCGCGCCGCCTTGATCTCCTCGTCGGTCAGGGTGCGGTCCGGGGCACGGAACCGCAGCGCGAAGGCCAGCGACTTCTTCCCCGCCGGCACCTGTTCGCCGGAGTAGAGGTCGAACAGCCGCAACGACTCCAGCAGGTCCCCGGCACCGCCGCGGAGTGCGGCCGCGACGTCGGCCGCTGGCACGTGGTCGTCAACGACGAGTGCGAGGTCTTCCTTGGCTACGGGGTAGTGGGAGAAGTCCGGGCCCCGGACGATCTCCCGCGCCTGCCGCAACAGCGGCTCCAGGTCGAGCTCCGCGGCACCGGCACGGGGCGGGAGTCCGTAGGCCCGGCATACCTTCGGGTGGAGCTCACCGGCGTACCCGACGGATCGCCCGTCAAGCAGTATCTCGGCGCATCGGCCCGGGTGCCACGGAGCGACCTGGGCCGGTCGAGCTCGCACCTGCAGCCCGAGCGAATTCGCGATGTCGCGACAGAACTGGACGGTGTCGGCCCACTCGACGGGGCGGGGTGGGCCCCACCATCCGGCCTGCTCCCGGTCCCCGCACAACGCGACGCCAAGACGGAGCGGCTGTTGTGGCAGCGTACGCTCCAGCGCTTCGATCTCCGCAGCGGTCGGCGCGCGGTCCACCCCGAGGTCCGGGGCCGAACCGGCCTCGGTCGCAGGGCCGAAGACGGATCCGGTCTCGAAGAGCGCGGGACTGTCGATCCCCCTGCTGACGTTGCGTCCCAGCGCATGCAGCAGACCTGGCAGGATCGTGGTGCGCAGCAACGGGTCCCGCTCCGAAAGGGGGTTGGCCACGGCCACGGCGGTTCGCCGTTCGTCCTCCGGCGGCAGACCCAGGGCGTCGAAATCCGCCGCGCCGATGAACGGGTAGCTGAGCACCTCGACATAGCCATTTCCGGCGGCCACCCGCCCTACCCTGCGTAACAGTCGCTGCCGCGCAGTCAGGCCACGTCCGGCAGGGGCGATCGGCAAGACACTGGGAATCTGGTCGTAGCCGACGATGCGCAATACTTCCTCGCAGAGGTCGTTCGGATCGGTGAGGTCCGGCCGCCAGGACGGCGGGACGACGCTCAGCGGGTCGCTGGTCCCGTCATCGCCGGGAGTGCAACCAATGACGCGCAGTGCCCGTCGTACCTCATCAGCAGCGATCGGGAACCCCGCGACCGCTGTGGGACGCTGCACCGTCATCGTGATCGGCGCCGCTTCCGGTGGGCTCCCGACCACGGTCGCCGCGTCGGAGACCTCGCCTCCGCCGTAGCGCACGAGCAGGTCCGCGACCCGGCGCGCGGCGACGTGCGGCAGGGCGGGATCCGTCCCCCGCTCGAACCGGCGCGCGGCCTCCGAGGGGAGCTTGTGGCGACGGGCGCTGCGGGCGACCGACACGGGGTCGAAGTGGGCGGCCTCGATCACCACGTTGGTGGTGGCGTCGCCCATCTCCACCGCGGCACCGCCCATCACCCCGGCAAGACCGACCGGCCCCCGGTCGTCGGTGATCACCAGGTCCTCCGGGTCCAGGGTGCGCTGGACTCCGTCCAGAGTCTGCAACGTCTCACCGTCTCGGGCCCGGCGTACGCCGAGCCGGCCCTGCAGCCGGTCACGGTCATAGCCGTGGATGGGGTTCCCCAGCTCCCACATCACGTAGTTGGTGACGTCGACGGCGAGCGAGATGGGCCGCATCCCCGCCAGCTGGACTCGGCGGGCCAGCCATCGAGGGGTGGGGGCGGACGGGTCGAATCCGGTGACCTCCACCAACGCGAAGACCGGTGCCCCGGTGGGGTCGTCGACGCGCACCGGGTATCCGCCGCTGTCGGCGACCGCGGGAAGGGTCTGCGCGGGATCTTCGAAGGCGAGCCCGTTCGCCGCGGCTGCCTCGCGGGCGACCCCCCGCATCGACAGCGCGTATGCCCGGTCCGGGGTGATCTCAAGCTCGACGACCTCATCACGCAGGTACAGCACGTCCGCGGCGTCGTCCCCGGGCTGGGCCTCGCCGGGTTCCAACACCATGATCCCGGTGTGGTCCTCCCCGAGCCGCAGTTCGCGTGCTGAGCAGATCATGCCGTCGGAGACGTGGCCGTAGGTCTTCCGCGCGGATATCTCGAAGCCTCCAGGCAGGACGGTGTCGGGCAGCGCCACGACCACGAGGTCGCCCACGGCGAAGTTGTCGGCCCCGCAGACGATCCCGCGAGGCTCGGCCTCACCCACGTCGACCTGGCACCACCGGATCGTCTTGCCGTTGGAGTGCGTCTCCGGCTCGAACGCCTCGACCCGTCCGACCACGAGCGGGCCGCTCACGTCGGAGCCGGGCGTCTCCAGGGCCTCCAGCTTCAGCCCGAGCCGGGTGAGCTGACCGGCGACGTGCTGCGCGGACAGGTCCGCCGGCAGACCGGCGTACTCACGCAGCCAGGACATCGGGACACGCATCAGGCGGTGCCTTTCCTAGATCTCGATACCGAACGGGAGGGTGAATCGCACGTCACCCTCCACCATGTCGCGCATGTCGTCGACGCCGTGCCGGAACATCAGCGTCCGCTCGATCCCCATCCCGAACGCGAACCCCGAGTACACCTCGGGGTCGACGCCGCACGCGGTCAGTACGCGTGGGTTGACCACCCCGCAGCCTCCCCACTCGATCCAGCCCTCCCCTTTACAGGTGCGGCAGGAGGCGACGGCGGGCTCGGCGCCGCGGCACACGAAGCACACCAGGTCCATCTCCGCACTCGGTTCGGTGAACGGGAAGTGCGACGGGCGGAACCTGGTGCCGATCCCCTCGCCGAACATCGCCCGGGCGAAGTGATCGAGCGTGCCCTTCAGGTGTGCCATGCTCAGACCCCGGTCGATCGCGAGCCCCTCCACCTGATGGAACACGGCGGCATGGGTCGCGTCGAGCTCGTCGCTGCGGTACACCCGACCCGGGCACACGATGTACAGCGGCGGTTCCACAGCCAGCATCGTGCGCGCCTGGACCGGGGAGGTGTGGGTACGCAACACCACGCGGGAGGCGGCCGGTTCAAGGAAGAACGTGTCCATCATGGTGCGGACCGGGTTGTCCGCGCCGATGTTGAGCGCGTCGAAGTTCAGCCATTCCGCCTCGGCCTCGGGGCCGTCGGCCACCTCCCACCCCATCGCGACGAACAGGTCGCCGATCCGCTCCGACATCGTGGTGAGCGGGTGCCGGGCACCGCGCGGGTCCCGGTCGTAGGGCATGGTGACATCCACGGTCTCCTCGGCGAGGATCCGCTGTTCCTGCTGTTGCTCCAGTTCTGCGGTACGAGAATCGATCGCCTCACGCACCGACCGGCGCGCCTTCCCGACCCGCATCCCGGCGTCCTTCCTGGCCTGCGGAGGCAGGGCGCCGATCTCACGGTTAGCCAGGCTCAGCGGCGACCGGTCCCCGGCGTGGGCCAGTCGTGCCTGTTTGAGGTCGTCCAGGGTGGTCGCGGCATTGATTGCGGCGAGTGCCTCGGCTCGCATCCGCTCCACCTCGTCGGGGTGGAGCGGGGTGACCTCCACCGGGTCGAAGTTCGTGTTCGGACCGGACATCGGGACGCGACTCGCTTTCTACGTGGCTGCGAGGAGAGTCTATGAGACCCCGGAGATGACCGGCGATCGGGTTTTGCCGTGTGGGCCGTCGGTCTACGGGCCGGAGGCCGTCTCGTCGTCGAGGACGGCCGGCTTCCCCTCGGGGAGCCGCACCCGCATCCGGGCTCCCCCGCCGTCAGCGTCTTCGACCGTGATCTCTCCCTCGTGGGCAGCCACCAGCCCCGCGACGACGTACAAGCCGAGGCCTGAACCGCCCTGGTCGCCGTGCCGCCAGAACTTGTTGAAGATGCGGGAACGGATGCGATGCGGGATTCCGCTGCCGTTGTCCTCCACGACCACTTCGACACCGTTGTCGATGGACTCTCCTACCGTGACCGACACGTTGCCGTCGCCGTGCCGCAGGGCGTTCTCGACGAGATTCCCGACGATCTGGGCCAGCTTGTCCTTGTCCACCCACACCACCGGGTGTCCCCTGACCTCCACCGACAATTCACGGTCCCGGCTCGTCGACAGTGCCGCGACCTGCTGATCGACGGCGGCGGCGACGTCGACCGGTTCTTTGCGGACGGTGAGGCGCCCGGAGTCGATCCGGGCCGCGTCCAGCAGCTCCTCGATGAGGCGACGGAGCCGGTCGGCGTCCGCGTCGACGGTGCTGAGCATCAACAGCCGCTGGGAGTCGGTGAGCTTGTCCCACTTCGCCAGCAGGGTGGCCGTGAACCCCTTGACCCCGGTCAGCGGGGAGCGCAGCTCGTGAGCGACCGTGGCCACCATGTCGGAGCGGCCGCGCTCCACCCGCTCTCTGGAGCGTCCGCTGCGGAGGCACAGCGTCACCCGGTCGACAGGGCCGGCCGGGCGCTCCCGGTGGAGGGTGCCAGTGACCAGCACCTCGGTGCCGGTCGAGGTCTGCCAGGCCGACTCCAGCAACGTACGGCGGATCGGCAGCCCGTCGTAGGGAGCGACGACGGCATACCAGTCGTGGCCGTTGAGGTCCTGGAGGGACATGACGCTGGCGAGAGGGCGCCCTGGCTCGCACCCGTTGCCGAGCACGCGGCGGGCGGCGTCGTTGACGTGCGTGACGAGCCCCTCACCGTCCGCCACCACCACGCCATCGGGCAGTGCCTCCAGCAGGTGGCTCTCGTTACGCTCAGCCATCACCCGTATCCCGTCGCCCTTCAGTCGGCACCCTAGGTCGTCGGCTCGGCGGTGTCGACCCGTCGCCTACCGGCCCCACGATGGTGCCGGAGCGTTGCGCGAACGCCGATGCGTACATGCACACCGCGGCCGCCGACGCGAGGTTGAGACTCTCCGCATCCCCATAGATGGGGACCGCCACCGTGTGGTCGACCACCTCAAGCACCGATCCGGTCAGCCCGTGGGCCTCGTTACCGAATATCCAAGCAGTCGGCGCCGACAGTTCGTCGTGATCAGCCGTGCTGCCGAGACTGCGGAGCTCGGCTCCCGAAGCGTCGGCCGCCACCAGCATGAGCCCGGCCGCACGCAGCTCCCGTACCGTGTCCTGCGCCGACGTCCCGAACACGACCGGCAGGTGGAACAGTGAGCCCACACTCGCTCGCACGGTCTTGGCGTTGTAGGGGTCGACGGAGGTGCCGGCCAGTATCACGGCATCGGCTCCGGCAGCGTCGGCGCACCGTAGGACCGTGCCGGCGTTGCCCGGGTCCCGTACGTCGAGGCACACGGCTACCAGCCGCGGAGCGCCTTCCAGGGCCCGCCGCAGCGGTTGGTCCACGAAACCACACACCGCCATCAGCCCCTGCGGCGTCACGGTGTCGGCGAGACTGCGAACGGCTGTCTCGGTAGCCGGGTACCAGTGCACTCCTGCTGCCGTCGCCGCCGCGACGATGTCGGGATGCCGCTGCTGGGCGGCCGGCGTCGCGAGCACCTCTAAGACGCACCCGGGAATGCCAAGGGCCTCGGTCAGCGCTTGCGGCCCCTCAAGCAGGAACCTGCGCGCTGACATCCGCATCGCACGACGACGCAGCTTCCGGGCAGCCTTCACCCGCCCCGAGCGCTCGGTCAGCAGCGCGAGACTGGTCATTGATCCCCGAACACCGGCGAGGTGTCCGGTCTAGGATGCCTGGACCGCCGGCACCGCCGAGCGTGCGACCTCGACCAACTGGGTGAAGGCTGCTGAGTCGTTGACGGCAAGCTCGGCGAGCTGCTTGCGGTCGACCTCGACGCCGGCCTCACGCAGACCCTGGATGAACCGGTTGTAGGTCATCCCGTTGGCACGGGCGGCGGCATTGATCCGCTGGATCCACAGCCGACGGAACTCTCCCTTCCGGGCGCGACGGTCCCGATAGCTGTAGACCATCGAGTGCGTGACTTGCTCCTTCGCCTTCCGGTACAGGCGGGAACGCTGACCGCGATATCCGGAGGCGCGCTCCAGGGTCTGGCGGCGCTTCTTGACAGCGTTCACGGATCTCTTGACGCGTGCCACTTCGGTGTCTCCTTGTCCGAGTAGGGAAGAGCGGGTTACTTGCCGAGCAGTCGGCGGACGCGTTTCGCGTCAGCGGTCGACACGGCCCTGGTTCCGGCGTGCTTGCGGCGGTCCTTGCGGCCTCGCAGCGGCGTCGACGCGAAGGCCGCACCGGCCTTACGGCGAGCGGACAGTCGGCGCAACTTCCCGGAACCGGTGGTCTTGAAACGGTCCTTGGTGCCGGAGTGGCTCTTCATCTTCGGCATGGTGCGGTCTCCTTCGTCGTTCGGTGCGGCACTCGCCGTCACATGGGTGGGGGAAATCTGTGGGTCAGGCCGTCTGGCTCTCCGACGGCTGGGTGCCGTGTGCGGCAGAACGATGGCCACGGTCGCTCTTGCGCTGGCGCTCGGCCTTCGACGATGACTTCTTCCGGTGCGGCCCGATCACCATGGTCATGTTGCGGCCGTCCTGCTTCGGCCGGGACTCGACGTACCCCAACTCCTCGACGTCCTCCGCGAGTCGCTGGAGCAGCCGGAACCCGAGTTCGGGGCGGTGCTGTTCCCGACCGCGGAACATAATCGTGATCTTGACCTTGTCGCCTGCCTTGAGGAACCGTACGACGTGGCCCTTCTTGGTCTCATAGTCGTGCGAGTCGATCTTCGGGCGGAGCTTCATCTCCTTGATGACCGTGTTCGACTGGTTGCGGCGGGTCTCGCGAGCCTTCTGCGCGCTCTCGTACTTGTACTTGCCGTAGTCCATGAGCTTGCAGACGGGTGGTCGCGCCTGCGGCGCCACCTCGACCAGGTCCAGGTCCGCTTCCTGTGCCAGTCGCAACGCGTCCTCGACGCGGACGATGCCGACCTGCTCACCACCCGGCCCCACGAGCCGGACCTCCGCGACCCGGATCCGGTCGTTCACACGTGGTTCTGTGCTGATATGTCCTCCTGTGATGTGACGATGTCCCCGAGACCATTCTCCCCCGAAACGAAAAACGGCCTCCGCGCTGTCCGCACGGAGGCCAGCCAAGGCCGCTGCAACGGCCTCAGACCGGACCCGACGACCAAGAGTCGCTGCGGGTGGGAGTGGCCTCCGCTTGGAAACCCGCTGCCTACACAGCGGGCTGGTCAGCATTCACACGATAGCAGGCGAACCCCTGCCCGCGGAAATTTCTTCACCGCGCTACTCGTGCGGATCGTTAGGATCCGGGCGCGCGGTATGTCACGCTAGGCACGTGGTACAAGCCCTCGCCTACGACACGGTGGTCTGGCTACCCAATGCGCTGATCCTCACCGGGCTGCTGCTGATCGCTACGTTCTTTCTCTGGCGTTCCCGCGGAGCCCGGGTCGGGCTGCGCATGTTCGGGGTGTCCCTGCTCCCGCTCGGGCTGTACTTCGTCGGCCTGTGGGGCCTGCTGTGGCGGGTCGGGTTGGCGGTTTCGCGTTTCATCAGTGGTTTCGTCCTGCACCCGACGGTCTGGGTGGGCCTGATCATGATCGCGGTCAGTGTCTTGTTGCTGATCGTTCCGGGGCGCATCCGCCGGCTTGCCCGCAGCACGGGTACGGCGGAGCCGGCGGTCACCGGGCGCACGCAGACGCGGGAGGTGACTCAGAAACGTCGGTCGGCGCAGCCGCCGCAGGACGACGACGAGGACGATCTGGGTGACGTCGCCGACATCTTGAAGCGACACGGCATTGACTGAGCGATACCGCATTGACTGACCGTGGCACCGCCACCAGCCCGGAGTGCTACGACCACGACTCGGTGACCGATCTGGCCACCCGCCTGCTCCAGCGCCGGGCCACCCTGCCACCACCCCCGTCCCCCGCGGGCCGCGTCATCGCCATCGACGGGCCGGCCGGCTCGGGCAAGACAACCCTGGCCGCAGCCCTGGAGCGTCACCTTGCGACGAGGGACACCACGGTGGCGGTGATGCACATGGACGACCTCTACCACGGCTGGGACGGCCTGGACCCGGATCTCGAGGGGCGGGTGCTGGCGCAGGTGCTCGTTCCCCTCGCGCGGCACGGGCGTGCGCGGTGGCAGCGCTACGACTGGCACGCTGAGCGGTTCGCGGAGTGGGTGGACCTGGACCGGCCCGAGGTGCTGGTGTTGGAAGGCTGTGGCTCGGGAGCGGTCCGGTACGCGCCGTACACCACACTGCTGGTCTGGGTGGAGGCGGGTCGGCGGGAGCGAGTACGCCGAGGCGTAGCCCGGGACGGCACCGCGATGCTCCCGCATTGGCGGGCATGGATGCGGCGGGAGGCGGACTACTTTGCCGCCCACCGCACCGCGGAACGCGCCGACGTACACCTGTCCACCGGCTGACGCGGGGTGCTGAGGTGGAGGACGCTGATCTGTGCCAGGGTCGGACCATGAGCAGCACAGGCCCCTCCGGGCAACGGATCCTCATCCGGCACGGCGTGTACACCGCGGAGACCGTCGAGGTCGGGGCGGGATTACGAACCCTGCACAAGGACGGGGTTCCGCTCATCGCGGGCTATCCCCCTGATCGGATGTGCGATGCGGGACGAGGTCAACTGTTGTTGCCCTGGCCGAACCGCGTCCGTGACGGCCGCTACGAGTTCGCCGGGTCCACGCACCAGCTGCCGGTGAACGAGGTCGCAGCCGGCAATGCCATCCACGGACTGACCCGATGGGCCCCCTGGACGGTGCTGGGACGGACCGACTCCGCCGTCCGCTGGGGGCACGTCCTGCATCCCCAGCCCGGCTACCCGTTCCGGCTGCGGCTGGAGTGCGACTACCGGCTCGGTGACGACGGTCTCACCGTCACCGTTACGGCGACGAACGACGGCGGCTCACCCGCCCCGTACGGGCACGGGATGCATCCCTACCTCACTGTGGGCCGCTGTGTCGACGAGTGCGAGCTGACCGTGCCGGCCGGCAGCTACCAGGAGGTCGATCACCGGGGACTGCCGACGCGGACGGCGCCGGTCGCGGGCACCGACTACGACTTCCGCGCCGCCCGGGCGATGGGCGAGGTGGCCTTGGACACACCTGTCACGGACCTGCAGCGGGACGAGGACGGCTCCTGCACCGTCCGGCTCACCGAGCCGGGAACGGGTCGGCATGTCGTGCTCCGTGCGGGGCCGGCGTACCGCTGGCTCCAGCTCTTCACCGGTGACACGCTCGGTGCCCGCGCCCGGGAAGCACTCGCCGTGGAACCGATGACCTGCCCTCCGGACGCCTTCAACTCCGGCACCGATCTGGTCGTGCTGGAGCCCGGGGGCCGTCACTCGGCGTCGTACACGATCACCGGCTAGAGGTGCGTGTCAGCGGGTCACCTTCCGGCGGCCCCGCCCCACGCGGAACCCGCCGACCAGCAGAGCCACGATGAAGACGGCGATGCCGATGAACAGCAGGTACAGGAGTCCCTTGAGCAGCACGCCGAGGAAACCCAGCACGATGGCGGCGATCAGCAGCAGGAGGAAGAGGGTCATGGCGGGCTCTCAGTCTCGTCGATGGGGCGGGATCACCGGCGTCCCAGGCGGCGTTCGCCGCCGGAGCCCGGCTCGTACGGCAGGTCGTAGTGAGCGAAGATCCCCTCCTCCTCGGCCGCGAGGAGCTCGCCGTCGGGAGTGATCGAGGGTGCGGACTTGACCAGGTTCTTCTCGAACGCGACCTGCAGGTACTCCGGTCCCACCCTGGCACCTTGCAGCGGCGCGAAGACCAGCCGACGACGGCCGGGGAGCCCGACCTGCACCGTGCCGAAGGCAGCCTGGTCGGTCACGGTGTCGACGTAGACGGCCTCCAACTGGCCGATCTTGTGACCCTCGGGGTCAACGACGTCGTGACCGCGCCACTCACGGATGTTGGTCGCTTCGAACATCCATCCTCCGCTCGGTGCCGATAGTCTCCACGGTCATCCTAACCGCTGCCGTACTGCCCGTGCGGC
>CAYLOC010000006.1:16245-38022 GCA_964385195.1 uncultured Nocardioidaceae bacterium | reverse complement strand
GCAGGAGGTGGACGACTGGGCTGGGTCGGCGCCAGCGGGTAGTCTTGCCAGCGGTGAGCGGACGCCCGGGGAGGGCGCCCGACGGTTTGACCGTCGCTACGGCCACCGCGTACCGTAGCGATGTTGACCCGTAGCCGTGTCGGTTTAGTGTCGACTCCCGCCACATGTCCACAGGCTGGTGGCTGCACGCGTGTGCGCCGATCGTCCGACAAAGCGATTTGTCGACTTAACGGTGTGTGGATAAGTGGTGTTGTCGAGGCAAGCCGCCGATCAGGCCCGATCGCAGCCCCGATCATTTGGGAGTAGTCCACCGTGAGCAAGCGAACGTTTCAGCCCAGCAACCGACACCGGCACCGTACCCACGGCTTCCGGGCTCGGATGCGCACCCGCGCCGGGCGCGCCATCGTCTCCCGTCGTCGACGCCGGGGCCGCAGCCGCCTCGCGGCGTAGTCGCGGGCGTGTTGGCCGCGGAGCATCGGCTACGCAGGTCCGCGGACTTCCGCACGGCGACCCGCTCGGGCATCCGTGCCGCACGCGGGTCCATGGTCGTCTACCTGCACAGCGGATGCGGCGAGGTGCACGGGTGCAGCGAGACGTTCAAGGCAGGTGTGGTGGTGTCCAAGGCAGTGGGTAACGCGGTCACCCGGAACCGGGTCAAGCGCCGGCTCCGGGAGTTGGTGCGTTCCCGCCATGACGTGTTCCCGGCCGGGATGATCGTGGTCATCCGTGCCAAACCGGCCGCCGCAGGGGCCAGTTTCACCCGGCTGGGACGGGATCTGGACGGGTGTCTGGCGGCCCTCGTGAAACCGGACCGGGCATCGTGAAATATCTGTTGATCGGCCTGTTGCGGGCCTACCGGTTCCTGATCAGCCCGTTGTACGGACAGGTGTGCCGGTACTATCCGTCCTGCTCGGCGTACGCCTTGGATGCCGTCCGAGAGCATGGGGCCGCGAAGGGCAGTTGGCTGGCGGTCTGCCGGGTGGGGCGCTGCCACCCCTGGGCGGCCGGCGGGTACGACCCGGTCCCGGAGCACTATTCCTGGCGAAACTCCTGGGTGGCTCGGCGAGTTCACCTGGGCAAGGAGCTGTAAGTGATCGACTTCTTCACCAGTGCCGGCCACGCCATCATGGTGCCGCTGTACTACGTGACGTCCGGCATCATGTTGGCGTTCCACGAGCTCTTCCACGGGGTTCTTGGTGTCCCGCCGGGGATCTCTTGGGGACTGTCGATCATCTTCTTGACCGTGGTGATCCGCGCTTGCCTGATCCCGTTGTATGTGAAACAGATCAAGGCCAGCCGGGCGATGCAGCTGATCCAGCCCCAGGTGAAAGAGCTGCAGAAGAAGTACGGACACGACCGGGAACGTCTCACCCAGGAGACGATGAAGCTCTACAAGGAGTCCGGCACCAACCCGTTCGCGTCGTGTCTGCCGTTGATCTTGCAGATGCCGATCTTCTTCGCGCTGTTCCGGACGCTGGAGAACGCCGCCCGGAATGACACGCCCGTGGGGTTCTTCACCCAAGCGCACGTGACGTCGATGACGCACTCCTCGATCGGACCCATCCATATCTCGGATTCCTTCACCTCGACCGACGACATCACGGTCAAGATCATCACCGGGTGCCTGATCGCGCTGATGGTCATCACCACGTTCTTCATGCAGCGGCAGTTGATGACCAAGAACATGCCGGCGTCGGCGATGAGCGGCCAGTACGCCCAGGCGCAGAAGATGATGCTGTACGTGTTGCCGCTGGTGTTCATCATCGGCGGGGTCGCGTTCCCGCTCGGAGTGCTGTTCTACTGGGTGACGTCGAACACCTGGTCCATGGGACAGAACCTGTACGTCATCCATAACAACCCCACGCCGGGCACCCCGGCGTATGAAGCGAAGAAGAAGCGTGACGAGGCAAAGGCAGCGCGCAAACACGGGGGAGCTCTGCCTGAGGGCGCCGGCGCAACCGCGGAGACGAGCGAGCCGACTCCGCCGAAGCCGCCGCAGCGCACCCAGCCGAAACGGCAGAGCCGGAGCCAACGCAACAAGAAGAAGAAGCGCAAACGGTAACCAACCCGACGATTCGGAGCCAGCATGAGTGACGCCGTTGAGGAGAACCCCACCGAACCATCGACCGACCACGGTCCGGAGTCGGTGGACGAGGCCGAACCCACGGAGAGCGACGAGGCTGCGGAGACGCGGTCGCGCCTGCGGCACCTGGAGGAGGAAGGGGAGATCGCCGCGGACTACCTCGAGGGGCTGCTGGACATCGCCGACCTCGACGGGGACATCGACATGGACGTCGAAGGAGACCGGGCTGCCGTCTCCATCGTCGGTGCGCACCTGGACCGCCTGGTCGGGCCGGACGGCGCAGTGCTGGAGCGTCTGCAGGAACTGACCCGGCTGGCGGTGTACCGCGAGACCGGACAACGGTCCGGGCTGATGCTCGACATCGGGGGCTACCGAGCGGACGTGAAGAAGAACGTGTTGGTGATGGCCCAGGAAGCCGTTGAGGACGTGCGGGAAAGCGGGGAGCCGGTCAAGCTGTCGCCGATGAACCCGTTCGAGCGCAAGGTCGTGCACGATGCGGTTGCCGCCGCCGGTCTGCAGAGTTCCTCCGAGGGCGAGGAACCCACGCGCTGTGTCGTGATCGCCCCGGCCTGAGCCGGCACCGCGATGACAGGCGTTTCACGTGAAACCGTGGACGCGACGGTAGTCGAGAGCCTGTTCCCGGACCGTGATGCTGCGGAGAAGATTCATCGCTATGTCGACATATTGCTGAGTGACGGGGTCACGCGCGGCGTGCTGGGTCCACGTGAGGCCGGCCGCATCTGGTCCCGGCACATCCTGAACTGCGCCGTCGTCGCGCCCGCGCTCCCCCCGTACGCGACGGTGTGCGATGTCGGCAGCGGCGCCGGGTTACCTGGAATCGTCCTCGCGCTGGCGCGGCCCGACGTCGTGATGACGTTGCTGGAACCGCAGCTGCGGCGGGTGCGATTTCTGCAGGACGTACGACGCGCCTTGTCGCTGCCGGACCTGGTGGTCGAACGCGGGCGCGCACCCGATGACGCCCCAGCGGCGTCCTGGGACGTTGTGGTGGCCCGCGCCGTCGCCCCACTGGACCGCCTGCTGGAGTCGACGCTGCCGCTGTGCGCTGCCGGGGGAACCGTGCTGGCCTGGAAAGGCGACAGCGCCGAGCGGGAGCGGGACGCAGCGATGCCGGTGCTGCGCGCGTGGGACGCGCAGTCTGTCACCGTCGAGCGGTATGGTCACGATGTCGTGACACCGCCGGCGGTGGTGGTGCGCGTGGGACGGCCGTCGGGTGGCTCGACGGCAGCAACCAGATCGATGACGATGCAGCGCCAGAGGGAGCAGGGACGCGATGCCGACTGACCCGGTGATCGGCTCACTCGGGTGGCCGGGTGCGGCCGATCCGCCCGCGCCGGGCTTGGGATGGCCACCCGCCGAGGTTTCACGTGAAACAGACTCCGACGTACCTCCCGCGAGACCCGAGGGAGTCCGGGTGACACCGGATTCTGCGGCAGAGGGCCGAGATCTGGCTCCGGTGGATATTCCTCCGGTGATCCCGCCGGAGGAGACCCGGGTGCTGGTCGTCGCCAACCAGAAGGGCGGGGTCGGGAAAACCACGACCGCGGTCAACGTCGCGGCGGCGCTGGCACAGCGCGGTCTCCGGGTGCTCGTCGTGGACGTCGACCCCCAGGGCAACGCCTCGACCGCGCTGTCGATCGACCACCCGGAGGGCACCCCGAGCGCGTACGGCGTCTTGGTCCAGGAGACGCCGATCCAAGACGTGGTCCGGCCCTGTCCCGAGGTCCCCGGCCTGGACGTGGTCCCGGCGACGATCGACCTCGCCGGTGCCGAGATCGAGCTGGTCTCCCTCGTCGCACGGGAAACCCGGCTCCATCGCGCCCTTCAGGCCTACCTGAGCGAGCGCGAGGCCGCCGGGCAACGCTACGACTACGTGTTCATCGACTGCCCGCCTTCGTTAGGCCTGCTCACCGTGAATGCTCTGGCCGCCGGTCAGGAGATGCTCATCCCGATCCAGTGCGAGTACTACGCACTGGAGGGCGTCACCCAGTTGTTGCGCACGATCGACGAGATCCGCAAGCACCTGAACCCCACGCTGACCCTGGGCGCGATCGTCCTCACCATGTACGACGGCCGGACCCGGCTCGCCTCGGGAGTGGCCGAGGAGGTGCGCCACCATTTCGGGTCGGTGGTGTTGCAGACGGCCATTCCTCGTTCGGTCCGGATCTCAGAGGCACCGAGTTACGGACAGACGGTGATGACCTACGACCCGGGATCGGCCGGGTCGTTGTGCTACCTGGAGGCAGCCGTGGAGTTGACCCGGCAGAACGTCGCGGAGAAGGAGTCATCATGACCACACATCGACGAGGGCTCGGACGTGGCCTGGGGTCGCTGATCCCGGCGTCGAGTCCGGCGGAGCCCGTCGCTGAGCAGGGTTCGGACGGGGACCGCCCGGAGTCGCAGAACGAGGTCCCGGGCGCGCACTTCCGCGAGGTCGCGGTGTCCCGGGTGCGGCCCAACCCCCGACAGCCACGGACGGACTTCGACGAGGACGCGATGACCGAGCTCGCCCACTCCCTGCGCGAGGTGGGCGTCTTGCAGCCGATCGTGGTCCGTCCAACCGACGCCGAGGGCTATGAGCTGATCATGGGCGAGCGCCGCTGGCGCGCCGCGCAACGGGCGGGGCTGGAGCAGATCCCGGCCATCGTGAAGGAGACCGGTGACGAGGAGATGCTCCGCAGCGCGCTGCTGGAGAACCTGCACCGTGCGCAGCTGAACCCGCTGGAGGAGGCCGCGGCGTACCAGCAGCTCCTGGAAGACTTCGGCTGCACGCACGACGACCTGGCCGAACGCTTGGGACGCTCGCGTCCCCAGATCACCAACACGTTGCGGTTGCTGCGCCTCAGCCCCGGCGTGCAGCGCCGCGTCGCCGCCGGAGTGCTGTCGGCCGGCCATGCGCGTGCGCTGCTGGCGGTGCCGGACACCGAAGACCAGGACCGGCTGGCTGACCGGGTCGTGGCCGAAGGGATGTCGGTACGCGCCCTGGAGGAGGTCGTCGCGGTGGGCGAGGAGGAGCCGTCCGGTACGGCGACCCGGCGGCACCCCGCACGGCCCATCGCGCCGGGATTGAGCGAGATCGCGTCCCGGCTGTCGGAGCGGTTCGAGACCCGGTGCAAGGTCGAACTGGGCAAGCGCAAGGGAAAGATCACGGTGGAGTTCGCATCGTTGGAGGACCTGCAACGCATCCTCGACGTGATGGACCCCGAGTCCGTTCCGGCCGCGGCGAACATCGACGCGTAGCGCTTTATCGACAAATCGATAACTCACCAGTCGATAACTCTCCAAGGTGTTTTGTCGACAAAGAGGCCGTTGGGTGGGGCTAACGGTCGGCGGCCCGGGCGATCGCGGCCCGGGCGATCGCAGCACGGACCAGACCGGTGAAGGCCTCGCCCACGCTGCGTCCGTCGGCCTCCAGCGCCAGCGGGACCACCGACGTGTCGGTCATCCCGGGCGTGATGTTCGCCTCCAGGAACCACACCCGGTCAGCGGTGTCGACGATGAGGTCACAGCGGGACAGGTCGCGCAGACCCAACCTGCGGTGTGCCGCGGTCGCGACGTCGGCACACCGGGTCGCCACGGCAGCGGAGACATCGGCGGGAACGATGAACTCGGTCGCACCGGCGGTGTAGCGCGCGGCATAGTCGTAGTACCCGCCGTCGGGCCTGATCTGGACCGCCGGGAGCGCCCGGTCACCGTCCGCTCCCGCCAGGACCGCGACGCTGACCTCCACTCCCGCGACGAACTCCTCCGCCAACGCGACCGGGCCGTAGGCGAGGCTCGACGTCAACGCCTCGGCCAGATCGTCGGCGGTGGTGGCCACACTGCACCCCAGGGCGGATCCGCCGCGCACCGGCTTGACCATCACCGGCGTACCCAGTCGGTCCAGGATGCGTTGGGCCACCGGGCCCTGACCGGCCAGCTGGATCAACTCGGCCGAGACGAGCATGGCCGCGGGCGTGTCGATGCCGCCGGCCGCCAGCACGCGCTTGGCGACGGGCTTGTCGAAGGACATCCGCGCTGCCACCGGGTCGGACCCGGTGTAGGGCACACCGCACACTTCCAGCAGCGACTGGAGCTCGCCGTCTTCGCCGCCGGCCCCGTGCATCATCGGGATCACGCAGCTGACGGGGCGTTCGCGCAGCGACGCCGCGAGATCTGGGCCGGGCTCGCACCATGTCGCGTCCACACCGCGGGCGCCAAGTTCCTCGACCACGCGGCGCCCGGAGCGCATCGACACCTCCCGCTCCGGTGAGAGCCCGCCCGCGACCACCAGGACCGGACCGGTGTCGCGGTGGGTCTCAGGCAAGGTCGGTGTTCGGGCCGTCGTAACCGCGCGAGGGCGTCCCGGGCCGGCCATTCTGCCGATGCTGCCCCTCGCGCAGTGCCAGCTCAGACCCGAGGACCTCTGCCAGTCGGCGTACGCCCTCCCGGATCCGCCCCGGTTCGGGGTAGCAGTAGCTCAGCCGCATCGCGTCGGTGCCGTGCCCGTCGGCGTAGAACGCGGTCCCGGGGACGTAGGCGACGCGCCCGGCCACTGCCCGCGGCAGCATGGCCTTCGTGTTCATGCCCGGGGGGACCGACAGCCAGACGTAGAAGCCGCCGGCGGGAACCGTCCACGTGACCCCCGACGGCATGAAGTCCTCCAACGCCATCACCATGGCATCGCGACGTTCGCGGTACATCGTCGTGAACTGCTTGATCTGGCCCTGCCAGTCGTGCCGGGCGAGGTAGGAGCCTACCGCCTGCTGGCTGAACGTGGGCGGGCACAGCGTCGCTGACTCCTGAGCCAGCACCAGCTTCTCCCGGACCGCGTGCGGGGCCACCACCCATCCGACCCGGAACCCCGGCGCGAACGTCTTGGAGAACGACCCGAGGTACACCACGCGCTCGGTATCCATGCTGCGCAGCGCCGGGAGCGGGTCGGAGTCGAAACCGAGGAGTCCGTACGGGTTGTCCTCAAGCACCAGGACGTCAGCCTCGGCACACACCTGGAGGATGCGTTGTCGCCGCTGCCGCGACATCGTCACACCGGCCGGGTTGTGGTAGTTCGGGATGGTGTAGACGAACTTGGGTCGTTGACCGGCGTCGCGCAGCCGCTGCAGCTCCGTACCCAGCGCGTCGGGGTCCAGACCGTCCGCGTCCATCGGGACGTGCACGACCTGGGACTGGTAGGAGGAGAACACCCCGAGCGCCCCGACGTAACTCGGCGCCTCGCAGACCACCGTGTCTCCCGGGTCGCAGAACAGCCGGGTGACCAGGTCCAGTCCCTGTTGACTGCCCACGGTGACGACGACGTCGTCGGCACGCGCGTCGATGCCCTCCATCGCCATCAGCGCGCAGATCTGTTCCCGCAGCTCCGGATCCCCCTGACCCGAGCTGTACTGCATGGCGGTCGGCCCCCGGTCGACCACCAGGTCGCCCAACGTCTCGGCGAGCGCATCGAGCGGCAGTCCGGAGATGTTCGGCATGCCACCGGCCAGGGAGACGACCTCAGGCCTGCTGGCGACCGCGAACAGCGCGCGGATCTCCGAGGCCTGCATGCCATGCGTGCGGCCGGCGTACCGGTCAACGTATCGGTCCAGCCTGGTACGGCGGACCGCCGGTCGCGGGGCCCGACCCGGGGAAGGGGACTCACCCATGACCGCCATTGTCCACCCTCCGTCCGCGAGTCTCGGGTATTTCCCAGCAGATGGCGGCAACGGAGTGGTTCAGCCCTCGGGAACAGCCCGCACGATGCCTACAATTGCCGAGGGCAGGTGCGAGGGGATCGACCCGGTGAGGGAGGAAGGCTGATGAGCCGCCGCAGCGTGAAGATCAGCAGGCGGAACCTCGCCGAGATCCCCACCCCGCTCCGGTGTTGCGCCCTGTGGGAGCCCCGGCCCAACAAGGAACCGGCCGGTGCCCTCGCGGCAGTGACCGATCCCGGTGGCGGCGGCCGGATCGTCTACGTCGACGGGGAGGTGGCCGCCTTCGGGATCTATGTGCCGACCGGCCGGTTTGACGCCGACGGTGCTGGCGACCCGGGCCACCCAGACACGCCGACTCACCCCGGCGACCCGGCGGAGAGGGAGGCAGCGGTCTTGATGGCGGCCCGTGTTCTCCCGGCGTACGCCGGTGGTGGCATCGGCAAGATGCTGCTGCAAAGCATCTGCAAGGACGCCCTACGCCAGCGCCACGAGACGCTCGAGGCCGTCGCCGACGCCCAAGGGACGGAAGGCGGGTGCGTTCTTCCGGCCGCGACACTGGCCGCGGCCGGGTTCCGCACCGTGGAACCGCATCCGCGGTACCCGAAACTGCGGCTGGATCTCGGCGGCGTCCTGACCTGGCGGGAGGACCTGGAGGACACCGTCGAACGGTGGCTCCGGGCGCTGGACCCGCATCGTGGGCGCGGAGACGAACGACCCGGAGCCGCCGGCGCCGGGCTGGGCCGGGTCAGCCGATGAAGTCCTTCAGCTGCGCCTCAAGAGCCGCCTTCGGCTGAGCGCCGACGATGGACTTCACCAACTCGCCGCCCTTGTAGACGTTGAGCGCCGGGATGCCGGTGACGCGGTAGTTCGCCGGGGTGACCGGGTTCTCGTCCACGTTCATCTTCATGAAGTTCATCTTCTCGCCGTGTTCGGCGGCGATCTCGTCCAGGATCGGGCCCACCTGGCGGCAGGGCCCGCACCACTCGGCCCAGAAGTCGACCAGGACGGGCTTGTCGGACTCCAAGACCTTGGTCTGGAAGTCGGAGTCGGTGACGGTGGGGAGTCCACTCATGGGAGATACCTCGATTCGGTTGACGTTCGATCGTATTCGTTGTGCTGTGCAGACTAGGGGGTCGCGCCGACGGTGGCGTTGTCCGCCACCGCGGCGAGGTAGCGTTCCGCGTCCAGGGCGGCCGAGCAACCGGTTCCGGCTGCGGTGACCGCCTGCCGGTACGTATGGTCGACAAGGTCGCCGGAGGCGAACACACCGGGCACGTTGGTCTTGGTGGTGCGTCCCTCGACCAACACGTAGCCGGAGTCATCGAGATCCACCTGGCCGTGCAGCAACTCCGAGCGCGGGTCGTGCCCGATCGCGATGAACAACCCGGTGACGTCGAGGCGGCGGGTTTCCCCGCTGGTGGTGTCGCGGAGCATCACGCCCTCCAGCTTGTCCTCTCCGAGGATCTCGGTGACTTCGCTGTTCCACGCGAACTCGATCTTCGGGTCCGCCATGGCGCGGTCGGCCATGATCTGGCTGGCCCGGAGCTCATCGCGGCGGTGGATGATGGTGACCTTGCTGGCGAACCGGGACAAGAACGTGGCCTCCTCCATGGCGGAGTCGCCGCCTCCGACCACTGCGATCTGCTGGTCCCGGAAGAAGAATCCGTCACAGGTGGCGCACCAGCTGACGCCGTGTCCGGACAGTGCGTCTTCCCGCTCCAGACCGAGTTTGCGGTAGCCGGAGCCCATCGCCAGGATCACGGTCGTAGCGGCGTGCTCGTTGCCGGCGCTGTCGGTGATGACCTTCGGGTCAGCGGCCAGGTCAACGGCGGTCACGTCGTCCGGTACGAGCTCGGCGCCGAACTTCTCCGCCTGTTTACGGAGGTCGTCCATGAATGCCGGACCCATGACGCCGTCGGGGAAGCCGGGGAAGTTCTCCACGTCGGTGGTATTCATCAACGCGCCGCCCGCGGTCACCGAGCCCTCGAACACCAACGGCCGTAGGCTTGCCCGGGCCGCATAGATCGCTGCGGTGTATCCGGCGGGACCGGACCCGATGATGATGACGTTTCGGACGTCCACCCTTGCTCCTTGTCTGGGCCTCACTCAGCCTCCCGCGCGTCGCCGGTGTGGTCTGCTGGGCGCGGTCTGCTGCCAACTGTGTCACCGATAGTAGGGGCAACCATTAGGGGCAACCGAATCCCGGAGCCGAACATTCCATCCAGGGGTCGGCCAGGTCAGCACGGCATCCTCAAGGACGGCATCCCTCGGTACGGCGTCCCTCAGTACGGCGTGGAGTACAGCGTACGTGTCGCGGTGCGGCAGTCGAGGACCGCTGCGGTGTGATCGGCCGGTCGGACCACCAGCACGGCCGGGCCACCGTGCCACCGGATGCGGGAGGCTAGTGGGTGACCGGCAGGGCGGGCACACACCGGGGTCACGGTGACCGGGGCCCGCTTGCCGGAGACCAGCTGCCGGGCGAAGCGCGGCACCTGCTCCTTGCGCACTGTCGGCGCTGGACCGACCTGCTGCGGCCGGCTGAGGGCACTGCCTCCTCCGGCCTCGGACTCCGCGGCACCGGAGGAGCCCCGCTCGGCGTTCGGTCGGTCCTGCTGCGGCGCGGACGACGACGCCGCGGTGTCGGCGCTGCTCCCTGCCGCGCTGCTGCTCGCGCCGGTCTGTTGACCCTCGTGCCAGATGCCCACGGCCGCCCCGGCGACGACGATGACGGCCGCGGCAGCGCTGAGTGCCTGCCAGAGCCTGCGACGACGCGGCCGCAATGGGGTAACGGTTGCGGACGGATCCTTCGTGGGCTCCGCGGCGGCGGCACGGAGCGCGGAGTCGATCCGGGTGGCCACCTCGGCGGGGATGGACACCGGGCCGCCGGCGTCGCGGAGCGTCGTGCTCACCCCGCGTAACTGCTCGACCCGCTCCCGGCAGGTAGGGCAGGCGGCAAGGTGGGCGTGGTGTGCACGAGCGGTCTCCGCATCGAGGAGACCCTCCTGGAGGTCGGCAAGCACGTCCAGCGAGAGGTGCGTGACGGGGGTCACGGGTCACCTCCATGCTGTGGTGGGTCATCAACACTGGACAACGGTTGGACGTCTGAGACCGACGGGTGGTTCCTTCGGTACTGCTCCAGCAGGGGCACGAGCTTGGCGCGGCCGCGGGCGCAGCGGCTCTTGACCGTGCCGGGTGCACAGTCGAGGATCGCGGCGGCCTCGTCCATGCTGAAGCCTTCCATGTCGACCAGCACCAGCGCCGTGCGCTGCTCGGTACTGAGCTGGCCCAGTGCCGCCCACACGTCAGCGCGTCGTTCGCTGACCTCCGCCGGATCCGGCGCCGGGCGGGCGGCGAGTGTGGGTTCCCGGTCGGCGTCGTCGGGCAGCGGTACGGCGGCGTGGCTGCGGCGCCGCCGGATCAGGTCCAAGCAGGCGTTGACGACGATGCGGTGCAGCCACGTCGACACCTGGGAGTCACCGCGGAAGCTGCCAGCACGACGGAACGCCGACACCATCGCGTTCTGCAGCGCATCCGCGGCGTCCTCGGTGTTGCCGGTCGTGCGCAGCGCGACGGCCCAGAGCCGGTCCCGGTGCCGGCGTACCAGTTCGCCGAACGCCTCCGCGTCCCCCGCCAGGTGGTCCCGCAGAAGCTGGGCGTCGGGCGTTTCGCTCAACCGAAGACCTGGATCTCCGCGACCCGCCCGAGGTACTTGCCCGGGCCGTCTTGGGGCAGTTTGGTGAGCCAGACCAGGAGGTAGCGGGTCTGTATCGGCTTCTTCGGGGTGACGGTCACCGTGGTGCCGGCATCGGTGAAGGTTTGCACCATCCGGTACTGGTGGGCGGAGTTGTCCGGCATGGCGGTCGCGTCGGCCGGCGCTGCGCGCACCTGGAGGCTCGTGGGGGACCCGTCCAACCGGATCGTGACCTTGTGCACCGCCTTCGCCTTGCCGAGGTCGACCACCAGTCCGACGCCGCTCTTCAGCCCGCCCAGTTGCGGGTTGTCGTAGTAGTGCAGGGTCGACCACGCGGTCGCCGGGTTCCCGTCCACCGCGAGTTTCGCCTCCGCGGAGTGCTCGTGCCCGTTGCCGCCGTCGGCAGGGGGGTCGAAGTCGTGGACCGCGGCGATCTTGATCGGTCCGGTCTGTTGGTGCGGAGTGCTGGACGGCCCGGCGGAGGAGGAGGACGGGCTCACCTGGCTACTGTGTGCGCTGGGGGTAGGGGCACCGTCGAGCCCGCGCTTGCCGATCAGGTAGGCGAGGAGAACACCGGCGACGACGAGCACGATCACCACTGCCCACAACATCGTGCGGCCGAGGTGGGTGGAGGGTTCCGCCGGGGGGCGGGGTGGTGCGGCGTATGCCGGGGGGTTGTTCCCACTTCCGTCGCCGTCCCCGCTTCGTAGCAGGGCCGGTGGTGGCTCGGCAGGGGCCGGGGTGCTGTAGGTGGCCGGCGGCGCAAACCCCCCGGTATTGGTGGAGGTGGTGGTGGCAGCATCCTCGGCAAGGATCTGGTTGAGCTCGTCGCTCACTTCTTCCACGGTGGTAATCGGTTCACCGGTGCGGGGCGGGTCACTGAGGATGCGGTCGCAGAGCGTGTCCAGTCGGCGGGGTACGCCGGCCCGAACCTGCCGTGGACGCAAGAGCCGGCCGTGCTCGGTGGGGGCGGCTGGCAGTCCGTCACACGTGCTGTCCGGCCAGCGTGCGGTCAGGCAGGCGTACAACAGCCGACCCAGGTCCCGGGTGTCGGTACGGGCCGGGTCGGCGGCGGTCGCGCTGCTTTCGTGCAGTGCCGCCAGGGTGCCCAACCCGATCACCTTCACGCCGCTGGATCGGGTCAGGATCACCGTGCGTGGCGTGAGTTGCAGGTGGGGAAGCCCGACCCGGTGCGCGGTGTGCAGAGCCCGGGCCACCTCCCGGACCACCCACGCGGCACGGCGCGCCGGCAGCGGCGACTCGGCAAGCGCTTCCTGCAGCGGCTGCCCGGTCGCCCATTCCCTGACCACGTAGCTGAGTTCCTCGTCCTTGACCGCGTCCAGGACCTGGACCACGCGTGGGTCGCTGACGTGGGAGGCACGCTTGGCGGCATCGATGAGGTCAGCGGCCGCGGGATTGGAGGACGGGGTGACCTGGAGCACGACAGAACGGGCGAGGACCTTGTCCCGGGCACGCCAGGAGTGGGCCTCGCCTTCCTCCCCGAGAAGGTCCTCGACAACGTATCGGTCAGCGAGCACCGTGCCAGGTTCGACCAGGTGCGTGCCCACGCTCCTCCAGCCTGTCCATTGCGGCAAAGCGGTCGGAAAACCGCGTCGTCACCATGCTAGCCGCGTGGGAGTCTCCACGGCTCATCCACGCCGAACTCGGGCAAGGACCAACGAGACCACCTGGTTGAGTTCGCTGAGCCGGCAGATCCGGGCGAGAACGAGGTAGACCGCGAGAGCCACGATGCCGCCGGCGACGGCCATCCCGAGTGCGTCGAGCTGCTGCTCCGTGCGGAGCCCCGCGGCCTGGAGCGCGCGCACGACCACCCACGCTGCCCCGGCCGCCGGCAGCGCCGCTACCGCCACTCGCGCGACGTAGCCCCACAACTCCGACTTCGGCAACCCGCCGACTTCGCGGCCGAGCATCGTGGAGGACACGACCGCCCCGAACGTGTACGCCGAGGCGTAGGCGACGGCGAGCACCGGCGCCACATGCGCGGGCGTCACCAGCAGCG
The DNA here is from genome assembly GCA_964385195.1 of uncultured Nocardioidaceae bacterium. Classification (GTDB taxonomy): domain Bacteria; phylum Actinomycetota; class Actinomycetes; order Propionibacteriales; family Nocardioidaceae; genus CAYLOC01. The sequence continues at coordinate 24,523 of CAYLOC010000006.1, read as the reverse complement.
GAAGGGTCAGCGTCAAGGCGATGTTGACCGCGGCGACCCCGCACTGGATGAGGAACACCACCCGCGTCTTCTCCATGGCGTAGAAGCCGCGGAGCACGATGTAGTGGACGCTGAGCATCAACATCCCGGGAGCGAACGCGATCAGGGTAAGACCCAGGCTCTGCGTCTGACCGTGCCCGGCACCGAAGCCGAAGATCACGCTGGAGACAACCGGTCCGAGGACCAGAAGCCACACCGCGAACGGAACCACCGCCGCCAGCGCGATCCGCAGGGTCCGGACCAGCTGCTGCGCCATCTGCGGGATCTGACCGTCGGCGGCGAGCCGGGACAGGGTCGGTACGACGGCCGTGGCCAGGGACACGGTAATGACCGAGTGCGGTACCTGGGTCAACAAGAACGCGTTGGTGTAGACCGACAGGCCCGCCCCGTCAGGGCTCTTTGCCGTCGCGGCGGTGGCCCGGTGGGTCATCACTGCATAGGAGACCTGGTTGACGATGACGAACCCGACCGTCCAGCTGCCCAGCCGCAGCGTGTGTCCCAGCCCGGTGCCGCGCAGATCGAAGCGCAAGCGGATCCGGAAACCCGCGGCCCGCAGGTACGGCACCAGCAGCAGCGCCTGGACCACGATGCCGACGGTGGAGCCCAGACCCAGCAGCAGCTCCTGGCTCCAGGTGTAGCCGCCGCTGGCCGGGCGATCGGCGTACATCGCGAGGTAGAGCCCGATGACCGCGATCGCGACCACGTTGTTCGCGATCGGTGCCCACATCATCGGGCCGAACCGGCCGCGTGCGTTGAGGATCTGGCCCAGCAGCACGAACATGCCGTAGAAGAAGATCTGCGGCAGGCACAGCCGCGCGAAGACGACCATCGACTGGTACTCGGCATGCAGCCGAGGGTCGGTGAAGTACTGGCTCTCGGTGTAGATGCGCAGCACGAGCGGCGCGAACACGACCAGCAGCAACGTGACGACCCCGAGCACCAGCGCCGCGAGGGTGATGATGCGGTGGGCGTAGGCGTCGCCGTTGTCGGGGTCGCTCTTCATCGCCCGCACCAGTTGCGGGACCAGGACCGCGTTGAAGATGCCCCCGGCCAGCAGGATGTACAGCGAGTTCGGGATCGTGTTCGAGACGTTGAAGGCGTCCGCGTGGGGACCCGTCAGCCCGATGGCCGCGACCAGCAGGATCGCCCGGACCAGTCCGGTGACCCGGGAGACGACGGTCCCCGCTGCCATCACGGCGCTGGCGGTCAGCAGCCCTCCGGACGAAGAACGGTGCGGCGGGCCGTTCATGCGGTATGCCTGCCGCCGCGGGCGCGGTGTGCGTTGCGCAGGCGCACCGTGATGCGGTACAGCGCCGCACCGAACAGCACGACCAGCCCTACCCCCATCACCACCCAGATCACCATGCCGATGTGGGTGGCGCGTACGTCGAACTTCCAGACCTGCCCGAACTCGCGCCCGGTGACCGTCGCCAGCCGCGCGTGGACGCTGGTCAGCCCGGAGCCCTCCGCCGTACTGATCACCTGGACGACGTGGCGACCGCCCCCTTCGATGTCTACCGGCTCGATCGGTTTGATGTTCAATGCGGGGTTGTCGGGCAGTACCTTCACCTGCACGGTGATCTGCCGCTGCAGTCCGTTGGTGATGGTGAGTGGGAACCGCCCGGAGTCGCTGGACATGGCCACGAACGGCGGCCCGCTGACGTTCACCTCGGCCAACTTGGTCAGGAGGTTGGCCCGTTCCGCACGCATCAGTTGCAACACGGTCTGCTCGTGGGTGGACCAGTACGTCGATGCGGCCAGCGACAGCCGACGCTGCGCCCGCGCCTGCTCCTCGGCCCAGGCGGTCAGCAGGTCGATGAACGTGGTGCCGGTGGTGTGCAGCTTGCGCATCAGGGTCAGGTGCGCAGTCGAGAGCTGCCGGCGAAGGTCGGCGGGGGCCTTGACGGGTCCACCGTAGGGCTCCCCGCGGGTCGCCGACAGCGAACCGAGGGAGGAGGCCAACACGGCTTCGACCGCGAACGCATCGGAGAGATGGGTGCCCGGCGTCGGGGGCCCGGGGTCCCAGTTGTACGGGACCGCGGCGACGGTGGTGGTGCGGCTGCTTTGTGGGTTCAGCGACCGGACCACGGTGTCGGCGAGCAGTGACTGGCGCAGCTGCAGCGCGGTGGTGTGTTCGGTGAGCGGCTCACCGGCCAGGGCGTGGGAGACCACCACGGTCTGGAGCGGGTCACCGCGGCCGGGGTCGACCCGGAGCACCGGAGCGGGGTAGCCCTGCCGGTCGGTGGGCGCGTCCGGCACGCTCTTCTCCGGGACCAGTTGCATCCGGACGCCGGCGTCGCGGAACGCGCGCATCGCCTCCGGCGTGAGGGCAGCCCCACGTTGCCAGGCGACCACCGGCCACTGCCGGTGGTGGTTCTCCGCCCAACGCTGGCTGCTGATGACCGCATCGGTGACCACGTCGGTGAGGTGGTTCGCCACCAGCGTGTCGGCCGCAGGCACGGCCCAGGGCACGAGTGCGACGGACTGTCGGCCGGCCAGGGTCTCGAAGTCGGCCAGCCACGTCCGGGCGGCCTTCTCCCCCGAGCCGGGCCGACCGGGTGGCTTCGTCGGCGCGGTCTCGCTGGGGGCCGTCGGAGACGCGCCGGCTTCCGTCCCCGTCGTGACCGCGGACGTGGGAACCTCCAGGGTCTGGTCCACGGACTTGGTGATCTGACGCGGTGAGTCCACGACCGTGTAACCGGTGCTCATGTCGGTCAGTGCGGCGATCAGGGCCGGGTCCACCAGCAGCTGGAGCGTGTGCGGTGGAGCCTGCAGCGCGAAGTCGAGGGAGTGTCGCAGCCGTCCGCCCGGGGAGATCAGCGTGGCCAGCGAGTCGTCGAGGAACGGGCCCCCGCTGACCCGCCGTACCGGAGCCGTGAAGGGGATGATCAGTACTGCTGCGGCACGGTGCAGCTGGGACTGCTCGGACGGGCGCGGCAGCAGCGGGACGAGCGTGTCCGCCCGGGCGTCGGAGACCAGGTCACGGCCCTTGGAGTTGGTGCCCAGCACGCTCACCCCGACGTGGTAGACGCCCGGGGCGCCGCTGATCTTCAAGTCCTGGTACGGCACCGAGAGGTGGTACGGCGTCTCGGTGCCCGGCGGGATGTCGCCGAGGGAGTCGAACAGCCCGTACTGAAAGATGCGCGGCGCGAACCCCTGGTCATCGGGGATGGCGGCGAAGCTGTTCAACCCCTCCTTGTCCGTGGCGGGGTAGTGCGAGATCGTCAGGTAGACCTGGACGTCCTTCCAGTCCAGGTCCCCGGTGTTGGTGATGGTGCCCCGCAGTTGCAGCGGCTTGCCCCGGGTCACCGAGGTGGGACTGACCGAGGTGATGGTCGCCACCAGCCCGCTGGTGTCGACATCGCCCGATGGTCGCGACGCCCCGGTCGCCGGTGCCGCCGTGAGCAGGAACCCGAGGACCACCGTGGCGATGAGGACGATTCGTGCTTGGTGACGCGTGGGGATCGTGATCACCGGACCAGCCGAGGCGTGGCAGACACAGCCAGAATGCTACCGGCCGTGCGGGGACCGGCGGCTTCCTCATACAGTGGTGCATCGTGTCGACGTCAGGGCCCCCGCTCAGCCGCGCTCAGCGCAGCGCCGTACGTGAACTGCTGCGCGCGACGCCGGTCGTCGACGAGGTGGGGCGGCGGTTCACCGGGGCGGGCCACTCGATCGCTCTCGTAGGCGGCTCGGTCCGTGACGCCATGCTGGACCGGCTCGGGGTGGACCTGGACTTCACCACCTCCGCGCACCCGGACCAGATCGAGGACTGCCTCCGCGGGTGGGTGGACGCCACGTGGGACATGGGGCGCGACTTCGGCACGATCGGTGCTCGTGTCGGCGACTGGCGCCTGGAGATCACCACCTACCGTGCCGACGCCTACGCCGCCGACTCCCGCAAGCCGGAGGTTGCGTTCGGCGACACCCTGGAGGGTGACCTCGGCCGGCGTGACTTCACCGTGAACGCGATGGCGCTCCGGCTCCCGATGGTCGACCACGCCCAACCCTTCGCCGACCCGTTCGGGGGGCTCGACGACCTTGCTGAGCAGCGGCTGCGGACGCCTGGCCCGCCCGAGCAGTCGTTCTCCGACGACCCGCTGCGGATGATGCGCGCGTGCCGGTTCGCTGCCCAACTCGGCTTCTCCGTGACGCCGGAGGTGGTCGCCGCGATGCGGGACATGGTCGGCCGGATCGAGATCGTCTCCGCGGAGCGGATCCGCGACGAGCTGGTGAAGCTGCTGGTGGGCGACCACCCGCGGCTGGGGCTGTTGCTGATGGTGGAGACCGGGCTGGCCGAGCGGGTGCTGCCCGAGCTTCCCGCTCTCCGCCTGGAGCGGGATGAACACCATCGGCACAAGGACGTCTACGAGCACACGCTGACCGTGGTGGAGCAGGCCATCGCGCTGGAGGGACGGCTCGGCGGCGGCGGGCCGGACCTCATCACCCGCATGGCGGCGCTGATGCACGATGTCGGGAAGCCGCGGACCCGCCGGTTCGCCGCGGACGGCTCGGTCACTTTCCACCACCACGATGTGGTCGGCGCGAAGATGACCCGCAAACGGATGCAGGCGCTGCGGTTCTCCCGGGACGAGATCGCGTCGGTGTCCCGGCTGGTGGAGTTACACCTGCGGTTCCACGGGTACGGGACCGGCGAGTGGACCGACTCTGCGGTACGCCGGTATGTCCGGGACGCGGGGGACCTCCTGGACCGGCTGCACGTGCTCACGCGCGCGGACTGCACGACCAGGAACCGGCGCAAGGCCGAGCGGCTCCGCCGTACCTATGACCACCTCGAAGAGCGCATCGAGCGGCTGGCACAGGAGGAGGAGATCGCCGCCATCCGGCCGGACCTCGACGGACGCCAGATCATGGACATCCTGGGAGTGGAGCCGGGGCCGGTGGTGGGCGAGGCCTACCGGTTCCTGCTGGAGTTACGGATGGAGAACGGCCCGATGGAGCAGGACGACGCGGCCGCGGCGCTGCGTGCCTGGTGGGCCGCCCGCGACTCCTGACCCCCGCCGAGAAGTCATGTTCTCTCGCGCGAGTGGGCACCTTTTCTCATTTGGGTGAGAGAACCTGCCCACTCGGGTAAGAGGATGTGACGGTTCGACGGGAGAAGAGCAGGCCGACCGCGGCGTAGGCGAGGCAGATCAGGGCCAGGACGACGTAGGACTTGCCGGTCTCGGGCAGGACGAGAGCGCCGACGGCGGCCGCGGCGACGAAGACCAGGTTGAAGATCATGTCGTACAGCGCGAAGACCCGCCCCCGGAAGGCGTCGTCCACGCCGGTCTGGACGAAGGTGTCGACACAGATCTTCACGCCTTGCGCGGAGATGCCAAGGACGAACGCGGCGATGCAGACACCGGGAATGGTGTACAGCCCCCCCGGGAACGCCTCGAAGACCGCCGCCGCCAGCAACAGCGCCACCACCCAGTGCTGCGGCGTGATCCGGGCGGTGACGATCGGGGTGAGGACAGCGGCGAGGAAGTAGCCAACCCCGGAGAGCAGCACGGCCACGGCCAGCCCGGCGAACCCGGCCTCGACGTCGGAGGAGTCGTAGAAGTAGTTCCGGTACAACAAGATCGTCGCCACCGTGGATAGCCCGTAGAGGAAGCGGTGGGCGCCGATCACCGCCAGCGCGCGTGCGGGCGCGGGCCGTTCCCGCAGGTGCGCCAGGGCCCCGCGGAGCCCGCGCACCACGTGCGCGAGGGCCTGCTTGACCTGCGGGCGGCTCGGGTCGAAGTCGGGGCCGAGCAGCCACCGGGGCATCCGCAGGGCGCACAGGGCAGCGGCGGCGTACCCCACGGCGGAGACGGCGACGATGAGGACGTCGGGCTCGGCCAGGGGTACGACGGTGCGTACGGCGGTGGCTGCACCGAGGCCCAGCATGAACGCGATGGTGCCGCTGGTCGGCGTCACCGAGTTGGCCAGCACCAGTTCGCGGGGGGTGACCACGTGCGGAAGGGAGGCGCCGAGCCCGGCCAGCAGGAACCGGTTCAGGCCGAGGGCGACGAGCACCAGCAGCAGCAGGTCCCACGTGCTGCGTCCGGCCCCGATGAGGGCGGCGACGCCGAGCACCGGCAGGACCCGGACCAGGTTCGCCCAGACCAGGATCTGTCGCCGGCACCACCGGTCCAGGAACACGCCGACGAACGGGCCGAGCAGGCTGAACGGGAGCAGCACCGCGGCGAAGGCACCGGCGATGAGCGCGGCGCTGGGCTGGCGTTCGGGGGAGAACAGGACATAGGAGGCCAGCGCTACCTGGAAGACGCCGTCGGCGGCCTGGCTGACGACGCGGACCGCGAACAACTGCCGGAACCGGTGCCCCTTCAACAGGTGCGCCACGTCGGCAGCGAACGCCATCACTCCCTCATTCTCCCCGCTCGCCCGCGCCGCGGCACCCGACGGGGGCGCCGACTCAGCGGGCGACCTCCCCGCGGATGAACGCCTCGACCGCCGCCCGTCCTTCGTCGTCGGGGCGCTGCACCGGCGGGGACTTCATCAGGTACGACGACGCCGACAGCACCGGCCCACCGATCCCGCGGTCCTTGGCGATCTTGGCCGCACGGAGCGCGTCGATGATGATGCCGGCGGAGTTCGGGGAGTCCCAGACCTCCAGCTTGTACTCCAGGTTCAGCGGGACATCCCCGAACGCACGTCCCTCCAAGCGGACGTAGGCCCACTTGCGGTCATCGAGCCACTGGACGTAGTCGCTGGGGCCGATGTGAACGTTCTTGGTACCGAGGTCGTGGTCGATGTTGGAGGTCACCGCCTGCGTCTTCGATACCTTCTTCGACTCCAGCCGTTCCCGCTCCAGCATGTTCTTGAAGTCCATGTTGCCGCCGACGTTGAGCTGATAGGTGCGGTCCAACTCGACGCCGCGGTCCTGGAACAACCGGGCCAGGACGCGGTGGGTGATGGTGGCCCCGACCTGGGACTTGATGTCGTCACCGACGATCGGGACCCCTGCCGCGGTGAACTTCTCGGCCCACTCGGGGTCGGAGGCGATGAACACCGGAAGTGCGTTGACGAACGCCACGCCGGCGTCGAGCGCGCACTGGGCGTAGAACTTGTCGGCCTTCTCCGACCCCACCGGCAGGTAGGAGACGAGCACGTCCACCGCCGCCTCCCGCAGCGCAGCGACGACGTCGACCGGTGGGGTGTCAGACTCATCGATCGTCTCCTGGTAGTACTTACCGAGGCCGTCGAGGGTGGGTCCACGCTGGACGGTCACACCGGTCGGCGGTACGTCGCAGATGCGGATGGTGTTGTTCTCGCTGGCTGTGGTGGCGTCGGCGAGGTCGAACCCGACTTTCTTCGCGTCGACGTCGAAGGCCGCGACGAACTCGATGTCGTTGACGTGGTAGTCGCCGAACTGGATGTGCATGAGCCCGGGGACGCTCCCGGAGGGATCCGCGTCGGCGTAGTAGTGCACGCCCTGGATGAGGGACGTGGCGCAGTTCCCGACGCCGACGATGGCGACCCGAAGGGATCGGTTGCTGTCAGAACCCATGTAGCTATCCTCACTTCGCTTGATGTTGTGACCGGGGACGGTCGGGACGGATGGGGGCGAGGCCGACTCGCTCGTTGTCGATGAGCTCGGTCAGCCAGCGGACTTCGCGCTGGACGGACTCCAGGCCGTAGCGCTGCAGCTCCAAGGTGTAGGTGTCCAGGCGCTCCCGGGAGCGGGCCACCGACGTCTTCAGCAGCTCCAGCCGCTCCTCCAGCCGGCTGCGGCGGCCTTCCAGGATCCGCAGCCGAGTCTCACAGCTTGCCGCACCGAAGAACGCGAAGTGGACACCGAAGGAGTCGTCCTCCCACGCGCTCGGGCCGGCCGCGGACACCAACCCCTCGAACCGGTCCTTGCCGTCGGAGGTAAGGGTGTACACGATGCGGCCGCGACGCCCCCCGTGCGGAGGGACGGCGGAGGCGGAGTCGGGGTCCTCCACGATCAGGCCGCGCCTGACCAGCTGCTTCAGGCACGGATAGAGCGAACCGTAGGACAGGACCCGTCCCCACCCCAGGAGGGTGTTGAGCCTCTTGCGCAGCTCGTAGCCGTGCATCGAGGACTCGTGCAGCAGTCCCAGGACTGCCAACTCAAGCGCCTCGCCACGCTTCCTGGCCACGGGGCCTCTCCCTCGGATCAGGTGCCGCCTCCGGGGCGGAGACGGACCAGTGCATGTATCGGTTGAGTATATCGGTTCGATATATCAGCAGGTACGGCGAGGGTGGTACG
>CAYLOC010000006.1:9353-16145 GCA_964385195.1 uncultured Nocardioidaceae bacterium | reverse complement strand
ATATCGGTTCGATATATCAGCAGGTACGGCGAGGGTGGTACGTCGAGGGTGGGTCGGCGTCCCGCGCCGTCCTTGGGATCTGTTCCCGGCATACCGCGGCGGCGTAGGATCTCGGCGTACCCTCGACAACGCTATGGGAATGTGGTCACAGCGCTCCACCATCGACTACTCGCTGCAGCGCCGAGCGACACTGGCCACGCTGCGCGGTGGCGGCATGCTCAGCATGGACGATGTCTGTGACGCCGACCCCTACACGCTCCGGGCAGCCAAGCAGCTCGGTGAGCCGGTAGACACTCCCTGCCCGGTCTGCCGCCACACCAGCATCTCCCACCTGCGCTACGTCTTCGGAGACGAGCTCGGCCAGTTCTCCGGGCGGATCAAGCAGCGCGAAGAGATCGAGGAGATGGCCCACCAGTACGGCGAGATCACCGTGTACGTGCTCGAGGTGTGCGCGCGCTGCAGCTGGAACCATCTCGTGGAGTCCTTCGTCGTCGGTGACGGCGCGCCGCGGCGCCCCCCTCGCCGCCAACGCACCGTCGAGGACGAGTACTGAGCCCCGCGAAGAAGCCCGCCGGCAGTGGCCGGCGCGGCAAGGTCAAGATGCGCGACCTGCACGGGTGGGCCAAGGCGCGCCACGCCGGGAAGAAGACCGCGAAGTGGACGCTGATCCTGGGCGCGCTCGGGGTGGTCGCCTTGGCGGCGGTGTTGTTCGTGGGCTACCAGATGACGTCGATCCCCGACCCCAACGCCGACTTCCAGGCCGAGACCACCACCGTCTACTACTCCGACGGCCAGCACGTGTTGGGGACCTTCGCGCTGCAGAACCGGCACAGCGTTCCGCTGTCCGAGGTGCCGCTGCATGTCCAGCATGCGGTGATCGCCGCGGAGAACCGCTCCTTCTACTCCGACCCGGGGATCTCGGTGACGGGGACCGTCCGCGCGGCCTGGCACGACCTGACCAGTGACACCACACACGGCGGCTCCACCATCACCCAGCAGTACGTCAAGGTCCTCTACCTCACCCAGCAGCGCACCTGGGAACGCAAGATCAAAGAGGCGTTCTTGTCGCTGAAGATCGACCGCACCCTGGGGAAGAAGGCGATCCTGCAGGGCTACCTGAACACGATCTACTTCGGGCGCGGGGCCTACGGCATCGACGCCGCCGCACATGCCTACTTCGACAAGCCGGCCGCCGACCTGACCGTCCGGGAGGGCGCCGTCCTCGCCGCCGTGCTGAACTCACCGGGGAACCTCGACCCCGCCGGTGGGGCCGACAACCGGCAACGGCTGCTCGGCCGGTACCAGTACGTGCTCGACGGCATGGCCGACATGGGCGACCTGACACCGCAACAGGCGCACCGTCTCGGCCGCCGCCTGCCGCACTTCCCCCACATCAAGACCAGCGACAAGTACGGCGGTCAGAAGGGCTACCTGCTCACGCTCGTCCGCAGCCGACTGCACGAGCACCACTTCAGCGACGACGAGATCGACGGCGGGGGCCTGAACATCGTCACCACGTTCGACTACCAGGACATGCAGGCGGCGCGGAAGGCGGTCAGGCAGGTTCCCCCAAAGAAGAAGGCCCTCCACGTGGCGCTGGCCTCGGTCGAGCCGGGGAGCGGGGCGCTCCGGGCGATGATCGGGGGAAAGGACTACCTCACAAGCCAGTACAACTGGGCCGTGCATGGCGGCCAGCCGGGCTCGTCGTTCAAGCCGTACGCCCTGGCGGCAGCGCTGCGGGACGGCTACACGCTGCAGGACACGTTCGACGGGAACTCACCGTTCCGGCTCCCCGACGGGACCCTGGTACACAACGAAGGCGAGTCCTCCGGACACCCCAACGGGTTCTCCTACGGCAGCAACGTCTCGCTGCTGTATGCCACCCAGGAGTCGATCAACACCGCCTACGTGGACCTGACCACCAGCATGGACGACGGACCGCAGAAGGTGGTCGACGCGATGACCGACGCGGGCATTCCCCGGCACGGGCGGACCCGCGGCCTGCACCCGAACCCGGTGGTCGCGCTCGGAACCGCCACCGTCTCGGTCATCGACCAGGCGAACGGCTACGCCACCTTCGCGGCCGGGGGCGAACGTGCCGACTGGTACGTGATTGAGAAGGTGACCGACCGCAGCGGCCTGCGCTACCAGCACGACTCCGCCACCACCCGTGCCTTCTCCCCGGCGGTGACCAGCAACGTCACCGCCGCGCTGCGCAAGGTCGTGGAGGCCGGAACCGGCACTCGCGCCCGGGCCCTCGGACGGCCCGCGGCCGGCAAGACGGGTACGGCGACGGCGGTCTGGAAGGACGGGGAGGAGCATGTCTCCTCCGCCTGGTTCGTCGGCTACACCCCGCAACTGTCGACGGCGGTCATGTTCGTCCGGGGAGACGGCAACGACCCGCTCGACGGCGGCTACCTCGACCCGTTCTACGGCGGAACCTACCCCTGCCAGACATGGACGACGTACATGACCGGCGCATTGCGCGGCACCCCGGTCCGTGCCTTCCCCGAGCCGGCCACGCTCACGCCGCACCACACCGCACCGACGCGGCCTCCGTCGCCCCGCCGTACCACCCGGGCGCCGGAGACACCCACGTCCAGCGCCACGGCCCCGCGCCCGACGGACACCGCGTCGGCGACCGCGCCGCGCACTACCCCGACGACCACGCGGGCCACCACGACCACGGCGCCCACCACCACGGCGCCCACCACCACGACCCCCACGACCACCCACGCGACGCAGACTCAGGAACCGACGCCCACCAGCACCGGCCCATCGACCACCCGGGCCTCGACCCCCACCGCTCCCCCGTCCACCGCCACGCTCCGGAACGGGCACCAGGGCGGTGCCGCCACGCCACCCTCTCGGTAGGGCCGTCGCCGATGTGGCCCGTACATGCGGCACGATGGTCCGCGTGAGATCCCGGATCCGGACGCCACACGGCGTCGCCGCACCCACCCGGGACGACTCCTTGGTCCGCTGGGCGAGCTCACCCGCAGGCGGTCCGTTCGGGACCCATGCCCGTGACGGTCGTAGCTGGTGGACACCGCTGCGGGTGATCCTCGCTGTGGCCGCGGTCTTCTTCGCCATCGGGGTGGTGCAGAAGTCGCCGTGCGTTGTCACCGACTGGTCGCATGCCTCGCCGCCGAAGTCGTTCTCCCACATGTGTTACACCGACATCCCCTACCTGTACGCCGGGCGGGGGCTGGCGCAGGGGATCTGGCCCTATGAACCGCAAAGCGACCTCGCGGCGGGGCAGCAACAGTCCGGCTCGCCGGAGGACAGGGCGATCGAGTACCCGGTCCTGACGGGTGTGTGGATGGGTGTCACCGGCGAGATCACCCACCTGATCGGCAAGAGTCCGGACCTGTCCGGCACCCCGTCCTCCGACGTCAGCGGGAACCCCGGTGTCCAGTACGACAGCGCCGTGTTCTGGTCGGTCAACGCCGTCGGCTTCTTCGTCGTACTGCTGATCGCGCTTCTCCTGCTGGTGAAGGCCCAGCCGCGACGTCCGTGGGACGCGATGCTGATGGCTGCCGCTCCCATGCTGGTGCTGACTGCCACCATCAACTGGGACGTGCTCGCCATCGGCTGCGTTGCCGGGATCATCTGGGCGTGGTCCACCCGAAGACCCATCCTGACCGGGGTGTTCATCGGGTTGGGCACGGCAACGAAGCTCTACCCGCTGTTCTTCCTCGGCCCGCTGCTGGTGCTGTGCCTACGGCGGAAGCAGATGGAGCCGTGGGTGCGGATGTGCGCTGCGGCGCTGGCCACCTGGCTGGTGATCGACCTGCCGGTCTACCTGTGGTCCCCGGAGCAGTTCCTGCACTTCTGGACGTTCAACGCCGACCGCGGGCCGGACCTGGGCTCGCTGTGGCTGGTCGCGGCGACGTACGGCTACACCGCCACCGCGTCGTTCATCAACACCACCACGTTCATCGCGTTCGGCTCCGCCTGCGTCGTCATCGGCCTGATCGGTCTTCTGGCGCCGCGGCGCCCGCGGGTGGTGCAGCTGGTCTTCCTCGTGGTCGCGGCGTTCCTGATCGTGAACAAGGTGTACTCCCCGCAGTACGTGCTGTGGCTGCTGCCGCTGGCCGTTCTCGCCCGGCCGCGATGGCGCGACCTGCTGGTGTGGCAGGCCGCTGAGGTCTACTACTTCTTCGCGGTGTGGATGCACCTGGCGCACTTCTTCGTGGCCGAGGGGAACCCGGACCCGTTCTATGCGGTCTCGATCATCATCCGGGTACTCGGTGAGCTGTACCTCGTGGCGATGGTGGTGCGCGACATCTTCGCGCCGTGGAACGACCCGGTGCGCGCCGACGGGCTCTCCGACGATCCGCTGGGCGGCCTTCTCGACGAGGGGTCCGATGCCGAGCCGGTGGAGGAGGCCGGTCAGCTCACCACGACGCGGTCGAACGCGGTCGCGGTATAGCGCACCTCCAACGGCACTTCCTCGCCCACCGCCGGACAGGTCGCTGACCCCGGCAGGTGGACCATGCTGACCTGCATGTGCGGCGGCTCGACGAACCACCGCTTGCGGCCGTCCACGACGTACGGCGACAACGACCAGCCGGCGGCGTCCAGACCGCCCCGGGCCGTGGAGACGGCGCGCTGCCGCCACGTGGCCGCCGCCGTCGGCGCCTCCAACCCGATCCCGTGCGCGGTGCCGCCGGACAGCACGAGCAGATGCCCGTCCCGCACGATGCGGCGCTGCCGGTAGCCGACGCGGTCCCCCCGTCGTACCGGATGGACGTCGAGCACGGTCGCGCGTGGGTTCAGGGCCTCCGGCGCGCCCAGCCACAGCGAGGTGCCCACGCGGGGCCGCACGGTCGCCGCCGGTCGGGCCGCCTGGACACGTTGCCGGTTCGCCGCGTTCAGATGCGAGACGAAGATCTGGTGGGCGTCGACCTCCTCGGCCCAGCGCGCGGCCTCGGGTCCGTGGTTCCCGTCGAGCGGCAGGTGCAGCGCCAGGCCGACGACCCGCACACCACCGGCAGCGGCGAGGGCTGCACGCAGGTCGTCGGGGGCCATGCCGTGCCGGCGCATCGAGGTCAGGCCCTCCACGACCACACGGGGAGAATCCGCGCCCCGGCTCCGGGACAAGCCCGCCAGGTCCTCCGGGCGACTGATGGTGTGCACGATGCGATCGCCGTACGGCGTCTCGGGTCGGTTCGGACGCCATGGCTCAAGCACCAGCACGTCACCGTCGAACCGGCGGGTCACGGTCCCGACCTCGGCGTAGGTGCCGACGGCCACCATGTCGACGCCGAGCCACGCGGCGCGCCGCGCGAGCCGGTGGATGCCGAACCCGTACCCGTTGCCCTTCGCGACCGGAACCAGCCCCGGGATGTCCGACGCCGTCTGGCGTAGGTGCGCGCGCCACCGCGGCCCGTCGACGTACAGCGTGAGGGTCATCGCCGGGAGCGCCCCGACCCGTGCGGCTGACCGTCCATGGCTCGTTACCGTATCGGGGCGCACGCCGGGTGCGGTGGACGGGGCCGACCGCTCGCGTCGGTCCGGGCCGTCACCGTGCGCGACGCCGACGCATGTACAGGTCGAACGCCGCGTACAACGGCCGGTTCAACGGCAGGTCCCACTCCCCGACGTACTCCACCGCGTCGCCGCCGGTGCCGGCCTTGAACCGGATCAGCCCGACGTGGGCGTCGTCGGGGTCGAGGGTGTCGGTGATGCCGCGCAGGTCGTAGACCTCGGCGCCCGCGGCCATCGCGTCGCGGATCATCCGCCACTGCACCGCGTTGGACCCGCGCACGTCCCGCTTTGCCGTGGAGGACGCGCCGTAGGAGTACCACACGTGCCGCCCCACCTGCACCAGCGTGGTGGCGGCGACCAGGTCCTGCTCGTGGTGGGCGAGGTAGAGCCGGAGCCGGTCAGGGTCCTCGGCGGTCATCGCCGAGAACATCTGCTCGAAGTACGAGAGGGGGCGGGGGGCGAACCCGTCGCGGTGTGCCGTCTCGACGTACAGGTCGTGGAAGGCCGCCAGGTCTCCCTGGGAGCCGACCGTCACGGCTACCCCGGCCTTGTCCGCCTTCTTGATGTTGCGGCGCCACTGCTGGTTCATGCCCGCGAGCACGTCCTCCTCGCTGCGCCCGGACAGCGGCAGCCAGAACACGTACTGCGGCTGCCCGGCCCCGAAGCCGTCACCACCGGACAGGCTGCGCCAGCCGGTTGTGCTCAGCAGGCGTTGCAGCCGGTGCCCGTTGTCAAACTCCTCGTCAGGGGGGACGTCCCCGAGCCGGCGGTACGACGGGTGCTTCAGCGCGTCCTTCACCGTGGCGGCCGCCCACGCCCGGGTGCGCACCGGCGGGCCGATCCGGACGGCGAACGCACCGCGGCTGCGCAGGTACCTCGTCAACGCAACCAGGGCAGCGCCGGCGTCGTCGCGGCTCCAGTCGAAGACCGGTCCCTCGGGCAGATAGGCCAGGGACCGCTTGAGCCGGGGAAGTCGCCGGTACAAGACCAGTCCTGCCCCGACGAGCTCGGTCCCGTTGAACCAGCCCACCGACTCGTGCTGCCACTCCTGTTTCACCGCGCCCCATGCGGGGGTCTGTAAGAAGCTGACCCCGTCCCGTCCGGTCAGGAACTCCTGGTGTTCGGACGGACTGAGGGGGCGGAGGTCGACAGCGGTCCGGGTCACGCCCCGAGACGCTACCGGATCCCCCACCCCACGCCGAGTAGGCACTCGCTCTCCGCCGAGTAGGCACTCATTCTCGGTCGAGTGGGCACTCGCTCTCGGTTGAGTGGGCGCCACCTCTCACGACCGGATCGGTG
>CAYLOC010000006.1:0-9253 GCA_964385195.1 uncultured Nocardioidaceae bacterium | reverse complement strand
GAGTGGGCACTCGCTCTCGGTTGAGTGGGCGCCACCTCTCACGACCGGATCGGTGACACCTGTCACGGGAAGAGCGTGACGGTTGCCGGCGCGAGCCTGTGCAGGACCGAGATACCGTCCTCACACGTCGCTATCCTCGACAGCGCGGGAAACCGCAACAAAAGTGCGGAAACCCGTCGACTCAGGGGCGGGCCAGGGACGGACTCGGGGGAAAACCCGATCGCCAACCGACCCGTTGCTAGATGATGATGGCTTCGTCCGGCCGTCGACAGGTCGGGGAATCGGGGACTCGGGGAGAGGTGGCGGAAGTCATGTCCGAAGTTGCAGTTGCGCCAGAAGCCGTGGGAGAGCGGCAGACCGCGGCGCGGGCGAGGGACCTGCGCAAGGTGTACGGCGAGGGGGACGCCGCCGTCGCCGCACTCGACGGGGTCTCTCTCGACCTCGCTGCCGGGGAGTTCACCGCCGTCATGGGGCCCTCGGGGTCCGGGAAGTCGACGCTGATGCACTGCCTCGCCGCCCTGGACACCCCGACGTCCGGGCAGGTCTTCGTGGGGGACGTGGAGCTCTCCACCCTTGGCGACAAGCAGTTGACCAGGCTCCGCCGCGACAAGATCGGGTTCGTGTTCCAGGCGTTCAACCTCGTGCCGACGCTGACCGCCCGTGAGAACATCGTGCTCCCGCTGGAGATCGCCGGGCGCACACCGGATCCGGACTGGTTCGACACCGTGATCTCGACCGTCGACCTGGGCTCCCGGCTGGGGCACCGGCCGAACGAGCTCTCCGGCGGACAGCAACAACGGGTCGCATGCGCCCGCGCCCTGGTGTCCCGCCCGGACATCGTCTTCGCCGACGAGCCGACCGGCAACCTCGACTCCACCTCCGGAGCAGAGGTGCTCGGATTCTTGCGGCGCAGCGTGGATGACCACCAGCAGACCATCGTGATGGTCACCCACGACCCGGGGGCGGCCTCCTACACCGACCGGGTGGTGTTCCTCGCCGACGGCAGGGTTGTCGACGAGCTGCGCAACCCCACCTCGGACCGGGTACTGGAGAAGATGAAGCGCCTCACCGCGACGACGGTTGCCGGCACGACAGCTGGTGCCTGAGCCGATGTGGAAAGTGACATGGCGCAACCTCGTTGCGCGCAAGGTCCGGCTGTTGCTCAGCGCGACCGCCATCGTCCTCGGCGTCGCGTTCGTCGCCGGGTCGTTCATCCTGACCGACACGATGAAGGGCGCGTTCGACGGGATCATCAAAGGCACCACGTCAGACGTCGAGATCGCCCCACACGGCGCCGGAAGCTGGACCTCCGCACCGGACACGCGGACCATCCCGGCCGCGGTCGTGCAGCGGCTCGAGGCGCTCCCCGGTGCGGCGGCGGTCCACGGCAACGACCGGGTCGACGGCGTCTACATCATCGGCAAGGACGGCAAACTCGTCGGCGGTAACGGCGCTCCCGGGATGGCGTTCAACTACACCGGGGCGCAGGCGATCACCGGGGAGCCCATCCTCACGCTGGCCAAGGGCCGCCTCCCGCACGGCACCGACCAGGTCGCGATGGTCAGCACGTCTGCGCAGAAGGCGGGGTACCACATCGGCGACACCGTGCGCCTGGTGACACCAGGAAACCCGCCGACGATGACCGCGACGCTGACCGGAATCTTGGACTTCGGTGCTGGCGGCAGCATGGGTGGAGCGACCGTCACCATCTTCGGCGAGTCGGCGATCCAGCAGCTGTTCTTCCACGGCGAGGACGTCTACACCGGCATCTCGATGACGGCGAAGGACGGTGTCTCCCAGGCCGAGCTCCGGGACCAGGCACAGCAGGTGCTGCCGCCCGGCGTCGTCGCGAAAACCGGCGACAAGGCGGCAGCGGAGAACCAGAAGGAGCTCAACAAGATCCTCGGGTTCATCAACAAGTTCCTGCTGGTCTTCGCCGCCATCGCGTTGTTCGTCGGGATCTTCTTGATCATCAACACGTTCTCCATCCTGGTCGCCCAGCGGAGCCGGGAGCTGGCGTTGCTCCGGGCCATGGGAGCCTCCCGCCGCCAGGTCAACCGCTCGGTGATCACCGAGGCTCTCGCCGTCGGCCTGGTCGGCTCCACGATCGGGATCGGTCTGGGCTATCTGTTGGCGATCGGGCTGAAGGCCGTGTTCGGCGCGTTCGGTCTCGACCTGTCCGGCGCCGCCATGCCGGTGACCGCCCGGACCATCGCAGTGTCCTACGCCGCCGGTCTGGTCGTCACCCTGGTCGCCGCCTACCTCCCGGCGCGCCGTGCCAGCAGGGTCGCCCCGGTCGCAGCGATGCGCGACGACGTCGCGTTGCCGGAGGCGAGCCTGCATCGGCGCACCCTGGTCGGAGCCGGCATCGTCACGGCGGGTATCGCCGCGGCGGTGGTCGGAGTACTCACCGCCTCCGGGAACACGGCCTTGCTGCTGATCGGTCTCGGCGCGGTCGCCATCCTCGTCGGGGTGTCTGCCACCAGTGCCGTTCTCGGCCGTCCACTGGTCCGTGCCGTGGGCGTGGTCTACCGCCGGATGTTCGGTGCCGTCGGCCGGCTCGCCACCGAGAACTCCCTGCGCAACCCCCGGCGTACCGCAGCGACGGCGAGCGCGTTGATGATCGGGCTGACCCTGGTGGCGATGATGTCGATCTTCGGCCAGTCCGCCAAAGCCAGCACCGACGCTGCGGTGAAGTCCACACTGACTGCGGACTACATCGTGTCCAACGCAGTGGGGATGCCCTTCTCCCCCGCCATCGCGCACGAGATCGCCCGGCAGAGCACGGTGGACTCGGTGGCCGAGTTCCGACAGGCCCAGGCCACCATCGACGGCTCCCAGGGGTACGTCGGAGCCGTCGACCCGCGACAGCTCTCCGACGCCATGGACGTCCCGATGCTCAGCGGGAGGCTGTCCGGCCTGACATCCGGCACAATGCTCGTGAACCAGCACACCGCGTCCTCGAGGGGACTGTCCGTCGGGGACGACGTCACGGTGAAGTTCCAGGCAGGGACGCAGCACCTCACCGTCGCCGGGATCTACGGCGACTCGGTACCAGCGAACTTCCTGCTCACCCTGGGGGATCTGGCCAAGGGCGGGATCAAGCCGCTGGACACCATGGTCTTCGTGTCCGGGAAGCCGGGCGCCACCCAGCAGGCCGTCGAGGGCCAGATCAACGCGGTCACCAAGGACCTGCCGACGGTGACGGTGAACACCCCCAGCCAGTTCGCCGACGCACAGAGTGCGCAGATCGACCAGATGCTGTACATGATCTACGCTCTCCTGGGCTTGGCGATCATCATCGCGATCCTCGGCATCGTCAACACGCTGGCCCTGTCAGTGATCGAACGTACTCGCGAGGTGGGGCTGCTCCGTGCGATCGGGCTCGGCCGCGGCCAGCTGCGCCGGATGGTCCGGCTGGAGTCGGTCGTGATCGCGTTGCTCGGCGCCGCCCTCGGGGTCGTGATGGGGATCGCCTTCGGCGTGGCCATGGTCGAAGCGCTGCAGGACCAGGGCTTGACCGTGCTCGCCGTGCCGTGGGTCCGGCTGCTGGTGTTCGTGGTGCTCGCCGGTGCCGTCGGCGTCCTTGCCGCGGTGTTCCCGGCCCGCCGTGCCGCCAAGCTGAATGTCCTCCGCGCGATCGGCACCGAGTGACGGCCGCCTGGTAGCACGCAGCCGGTGCGCATGTACTGACAGCCGGTGGCAGGTACTGATGAGTGTGGGGGCGAGTTACCGATCGGTCTAGGGTGGCCCCACCATGAGTGAGCTCACCGCGGATCTGATGACCTCGACCTGGCGCCCCCTCGACGTACGCCTGGCCCCGGACGGTCGGCACGTCTGCTGGGCCGCAGCTCCGTACGGCCAGGCTGAGGAGCACGGCGAGAGCGCGTTGTGGGTCGCGGCGGTCGACGACTCGGTGACGGCCCGACGCTGGACCTACGGCGGCAACGACACCGACCCGCGGTGGTCCCCCGACGGCACCCGTCTCGCCTTCCGCTCCGATCGCGCCGAGCGGGGCACGCACGGGCTGTACCTGCTGCATGTCGATGGCGGTGAGGCGGAGCCGGTCGTGGTGGGCAAGCGCTCGGTCGCGGCGTTCTGCTGGTCTCCTGACGGCGGGCGCATCGCGTTCTGCTCCCCCGATGAACCCGATGCGGAGGACACCCGGCGGGAGGAGGAGCGAGACGACCCCGACGTGTACGGCGACCGCCTGCAGTACCAACGGCTCCGGGTCGTTGATCTGGGCTCGGGTGAGGTGACGACCCTGGTCGAGGAGGACATGCACGTGGTCGACGTGGCGTGGTCTCCCGACAGTGCCTGGCTGGCCTTCAACGCGCAGGACACACCGGAGACCGACGACATGCAGCGGCGGTCATTGTGGGTCATCGACTCCGCCGGTGACCAGGCACGCCGGCTGACGAAGGGGCCGTTACCGGATGCACCGGTGTGGACCCGGGACTCGTCCGCGGTGGTCTACTCCACCTCCCACGACCCGATACCGCAGTCGTCGTTCTCGGCCTGGTGCCTTGCCCTGGCCGAGGGAGCCCGGCCGCGGTGTGTCGGAACCCGTCGCGAAGAACCGGCGTGCACGTACGGGCTCCGACCGGGTGTGGCTGACAGCGTGGTGATCCAGGTGGCCGAGGGCCTCGGCAGCCGGCTGGAGTGGGCCGACTGCTCCAGCGGCGAACGGCACGTGTGGTGGGAGTGTGACGGGGATGTGGGCGCGTTCGACGTCGCCGGCGACGCCGTGGCCGCGGTGGCGACGCCCGGCCGCGGTCTGCCCGAGGTCTGGGCGGGAAGGGTCGGTGCGATGCGACAGGTGTCGCAGCACCACCAGGAGTGGGGCGGCGTACCGCTGGCACCGGTCACGGACTTCGAGTTCACCGCCGCCGACGGGCTCGACCTGGACGGGGTGCTCATCACACCACCGGCGGCGTCCGACCAGCCGGGCCCCACGGTCGTCCTGATCCACGGCGGCCCGTACGGCCGCTCCGGGCGGGAGGCGCACTGTCATCCGCTGGACTGGGGACAGTGGCTCGCGGCGGCCGGCTACACCGTCGTGATGCCCAACTACCGTGGCGGTGCCGGGCACGGGGATGCGTTCGCTGCCGCCGCTCGGGGAGACATGGGCGGAGCCGAGTGGGGCGATGTGCTGTCCGCGGTGGACGCGGCGGTGGAGCGGGGGATCGCCGACCCGGACCGGTTGGGCATCGGCGGCTGGAGCCAGGGTGGCTTCCTCACCGCCTGGGCAGTCACCCAGACCGACCGATTCAAGGCCGCGGTCGTGGGAGCCGGACCCACCGACTGGGGAGCGATGGCGGCGCAGAGCGACCTGCCCACGTTCGAGCGGGCGCTGGGCGGTGACACGCCATGGGATGGCCCGGGCCCGCACCAGGCCGTGGCCCGGTCCCCGATCTCCTACGCAGCCAACCGGCGTACGCCGCTGCTGATCCTGCATGGTCAACAAGACCTCCGGGTCCCCGTGGCGCAGGCCACCGCCTTCCACCGCGCCCTGCGTCACCAATCCGTACCGCTGGAGATGGTGACCTATCCGCGCGAGCCGCATGGCATCTCCGAACGGGCCCATCAAGTGGACCTGCTGCGGCGGGTCCGGGCCTGGTACGACCGCTGGCTGTCTCCTCCCGGGACCTGTGGACAGTGATTTCCGGCCGGCGCCCAGCGCTGATAGCCTAGGGACCGCTGACCCGGCAGGAGGCCGGGTCGCCGCACATCAGACGTTGCCACGCAACCGCGCGGGAGGTCTGGGTGTGCCCTCCTGTCACGGAGAGGCCGTGACCGCAAAGCCCACAGGAGGAGGACATCGCGCATGCGTAACTATGAGCTCATGGTGATCCTCGACCCGAACCTCGAGGAGCGCACGGTCGAGCCGGCGCTGACGCCGTACCTCGACCTTGTCCGGTCTGACGGAGGCAGCGTCGAGTCCGTCGACGTGTGGGGCCGCCGTCGACTGGCCTACGAGATCAACAACATGACCGAGGGGATCTACGCCGTCGTGAACCTGTCGGCGGAGACGGCTACGGTCAAGGAACTGGACCGGCAACTCGGGCTGAACGAGTCGGTGGTCCGCACCAAGGTGGTCCGGCCAGCGGCTCACTGATCCGCTGTTCGGTGAGCGAAGACTCGTTGGTCGCGATCCGCTGACCGACACGACGTACGGGAGGCGCCCATGGCAGGCGACACCACAATTACCATCATCGGAAACCTCACAGACGACCCGGACCTGCGGTTCACCCCCTCCGGTGCCGCCGTGGCCAACTTCACGGTCGCGTCCACACCGCGCTTCTATGACAAGAACGCCGGTGAGTGGCGGGACGGCGACGCGCTGTTCCTGCGCTGCTCGATCTGGCGACAGGCCGCAGAGAACGTCGCGGAGTCGTTGCAGCGTGGGTCTCGTGTTGTCGTCCAGGGCCGGCTGCGACAGCGCAGTTTCGAGACCCGCGAGGGTGAGAAGCGCACGGTGTTCGAGATCGCCGCCGATGAGGTGGGGGCGTCGCTGCGGTATGCCACCGCCAAGATCACCAAGACCACCCGAGGGTCGGGTGGAGGCGGCGGTGGTCAGTCCGCCGGCAACGACCCGTGGGCGGCGCCCAGCGGAGGAGGTCAGCAGCAGTCCTCGTCCGCGGACAGCGACCCCTGGGCAGCGCCCGCGGGAGGCAGCTCCGGCGACGACGAGCCCCCGTTCTAACCGCCGACTCCGTATTCGACAACTCCATCCAACCACGCCCATTCCGGCATCGCCGGGCTCACGAAAGGGAGCACCACAATGGCTAAACAACAAATCGTGCGCAAGCCGAAGAAGAAGGTCTGCGTCTTCTGCAAGGACAAGGTCACCTACGTCGACTACAAGGACACAGCGCTGCTGCGGAAGTTCATCTCCGACCGCGGCAAGATCCGGGCCCGGCGGGTGACCGGCAACTGTACCCAGCACCAGCGTGACGTCGCGATCGCGATCAAGAACGCACGCGAGATGGCGCTGCTGCCCTACACGTCCACTGCACGCTGAGGAAGGCGACGATGAAACTCATCCTGACCCAGGAGGTCACCAACCTCGGCGCGCCCGGCGACGTGGTCGACGTCAAGGACGGGTACGGCCGTAACTACCTGATGCCGCGCGGCTACGCCATCCGGTGGACCCGCGGTGCGCAGAAGCAGATCGACTCGATCAAGGCCGCACGCAAGGTGCGCGAGATCCGCGACGTGGACCAGGCCGAGGACGTCAAGAGCCAGCTTGAGTCGCTTGAGGTCAAGATCGCCACCCAGGCGGGGCAGACCGGTCGGTTGTTCGGCGCGGTCACCGTCGGCGACATCGTGGCAGCGGTGCAGACCGCCGGCGGTCCCGACATCGACAAGCGCCGGGTCCAGGTCGGCAACCCGATCAAGACCCTCGGCGCGCACCAGGTGACGGTCCGGTTGCACGACGACGTGTCCGCGACGCTGAACCTGCAGGTGGTCTCGGCGTAACCGGGCACCCGGCGTCACCGTCGGATGTCCCCGCCGGGCACCAACCAGGCCCCGCTGTGGTGGCGCCACACCAGCGTCACCAGGCGGGCCACCATGAAGCCGCTGAATGCCCACCACAACCACGGCAGTCCGGCGCCGGTCAGCAAGACCGCAGCCGCCAACGGGACGAACGTGGCGAGGGTCCACACTCCGGCCCAGGCAAGATAGCGACCGTCCCCGGCGCCGATCAGCACGCCATCGAGCACGAATACCACGCCGCTGACCGGCTGGTGGACAGCGATCACGAGCAGCACCGTCGACACCAGGGCTTGCACCTGCTGGTCCGGGGTGAACAGCGGCACCAGGAACGGTCGGACGGCGACGAGTACGACGCCGAACACCACGCCGCACACCAGCCCCCACCCCACCATGCGGCGAGTGGCGGCACGTGTCCCGCGCAGGTCCTCGGCCCCGAGCAGCCGCCCGACGATCGCCTGCCCCGCGATGGCGAGGGCGTCGAGGGCGAACGTCAGGAATGTCCAGATGGTAAACGCCACCTGGTGCGCCGCGATCGCCGTGGTGGAGATCGCGGCGGCGACGTACGTCGCGAGCAGCAATGCCGCCCGGAGGGTCACGGTCCGTACCATCAACGGGACACCGACCCGCCACGCCGTCACCATGCCCGACCTGCGTGGCCGCACCGCAGCGCCGGTACGCCGCGCTCCGCGGACCACGACGGCGCCGATCAACACCGCGCCAGCACCCTGCGCGGTGACCGTCCCCAGGGCAGAGCCGGCGATCCCCCAGCCGAACCCGTACACGAACACGATGTTCAAGCCGATGTTGGTCAGGTTGGCCGCCACGGCGACCAGCAGCGGCGTCCGGGTGTCCTGCAGCCCTCGGAGAACCCCGGTGGCGGCGAGCATCACCAGCAACAGCGGCAGGCCGAGAAGCGCGATCCGGAGGTACGTCATCGCGAAGTCGTGCACGGCCGGGCTCGGGGAGAACGCCGCCACGATCAGTGGCGTCGAGGCGAACGCGGCAGCCGCGACCAGGGTGCCGATGCCCACGGCGAGCCACAGGCCGTCGATGCCGGCGGCAAGCGCGACCCGTCGCTCTCCCGCGCCCAGTCGGCGTGCAACGGTCGCGGTCGTGCCGTAGGCGAGGAACACGAACAGGCCCACGAGCGTCTGGACGACGGTCCCGGCGATGCCGAGCGCGGCCAGCTGGTCGGTGCCCAGGTGTCCGACGATCGCGGCGTCGGCGAGCAGGAAGAGCGGCTCGGAGACCAGTGCGGCGAACGCGGGAACGGCGAGGCGGGCGATCTCCGCGTCCTGCGCACGCCCGCGGCGTACCGCCTGCACGAGCGCGATCATGGAACGCTGCGCAGTCGACGTGCCGCCAGTCGACGTGCCGCCAGTCGACGTGCTGTCATCCGATTTGTCGGGTTCGGTGGTGACGGCACACGACCGTCGCTTGTGGACCGTCCGTGGGCAAACTTTCTTCCCTCCACACCCTGTTGGTCCGCGTTTCCCCAGGTCAGCGTCGGCGTGTGAACCACTTCACGACCGCTGTCCACAGACCTGTACCCAGCATGTGCACATCCGTCCCCGGCGTTTTCCACAGGTTTGGCATCCGATCCACAGGCAGGTGTTGACGACCGGGTTCCGCTGTCGGCCCCTGCATCGTAACGTCACCGTCGGCGGGTACGACGAGGCCTTGTTCGCGGAGTCCGAAACCGACGGTGGCACCCGGGTCCGACACGGCGTTGTTCGACACGGCGTTGTTCGAC
>CAYLOC010000005.1:26868-40521 GCA_964385195.1 uncultured Nocardioidaceae bacterium | reverse complement strand
GGGAGCGTGTCCCACTCATCGGCAGCCGGGTCGTAGGCGAAGCCCTGGTTCGTCAACGCAGTACCCTTGTTGATGCTGCCGCCCATCACCTCGAGTTTGCCGTTGGCGACCGCGGAGGCTGCCCCCCACGCGTCCACCGGGAGGTCGGCGCGTTGTTCCCAGTAGCCCGAACCGGGGGCTAGCGCGTAGGTGTCGGTGAGCGACCGACCACTGCTGGGCACATTGCCTCCGGCACAGACGACCTCACCCCCGACTCCTCCGCATGCGACAAAGGCGACCTTGCTCGGGTAGTCCGGCTCGGCGCTCCAGGAGTCACTGTCCGGGTCGTAGCTGTAGACCGCGCTGGACGCCGGAGCGCAGTCGCCGGTGGTACACCCGCCGATCACGTACAGCTTGCCCCGTAGGACGGCCGATCCAGCCGCCCACACCCCCTTCGGCAGGTCGGCCAGCCGTGTCCAGGAGTCGTTGTCCGCGTCGTAGGAGTAGAGCTGTTTGCTCGTACCGCTGACCCGGTTCGAACCGCCAACCACGTACAACGTGTCCCCGATGAAGGCCGCCGTTGCCCCGATCAACACGTTGGGCATGTTCGTCATCTTGCTCCACGACTGCGCAGAGGGGTCATAGACGTAGACCGCGGAGTACTGAACGAAGTGCGGAGGAGCGTTCTCCTGGCCACCGAGGAGATAGACCTTGCCGTCGTGGTAGGCCATCGCGTTGTCCATCACCGGCATCGGGAAGTCGGCGATCGGCGACCACTCGTCACCTGCCGCTGAGTCCTGCCGCAACGACACTTTCTCGCCGTGCACCGTCAGCACCTTGCCCGCGCGAGCGTGGCTGCCGAACACCGGCCCCTGTTTGGTCATCGACGGTACGGCGGCGACGCTGGTCTCGGCCTTGACGACCATCTTCGGCGCACCTGGCGCCTTGTCCTGATGCTCACCGCGCATCGTGGTGAACCCACGGCCCTGCTCAGCGAGCGTGACGTGGACGGGCACGGTGCCGTCGTTGCTGAACGTCACCGGTGTCGTCGTTGTCCGCCCCATCCGCAGCGTCTTCTCGATCGAACCGGTGTCGATGACCAGGTGACCGGCGGGGAGCTGGAAGTCCGCGTGTGCCACCGAGTCACCGTGAACCCTTACGGATCTGGCGGCCGTGGCGTACTTGTCCTGGGACACGGTGAACCCCGTCCGCCCGGTGTGGGGGGAGAACAGCCAGTAATAGCCCTCGGAGAGGTTCGAGTCCTCCGGCGTCGGGCCAGAGACCGCAGACACCGCGTCGTCGACGTCACTGGCCACCGTCGCCCCGTCCACCGGGTCACCGGTGTTGTCGTCGCTGACGATGCCGGCTACCAGACCACCTTCAGTGGGGTCGCAGGAGCGGCTGCCGAGGAACACGTTATCGATCTCCCAGTACAACGTGTCCGCGCCGGTGTAGTGGAATCTCACCTGGACGCTGGCCTGGTGCGCCGCATCGGGAATCGGGATCCGGACGTGACCTTGGAAGTTTCTCCACCCCGACATGTGCCACACGGTGGTCCAGGTCTGGCCGCCGTCGACGCTGAGGTCGACGTTGCTGACCTGGCCGCCGTAGCCGCCGTAGTAGGTGTCGAACTCGACGCTCGGGCTGTCCAGGGTGCTCATGTCCAGAACAGGAGAGACCAGGCTCGTGTCCTGGACGCCTCCGTACCAATAGTGGTGGGAGTCGACGATGGCGAAGTTGCCGGTGCCACCGGTGTTGTTGCCGTGTCCGTCGGGGTCTTCGAAGGCCCACGTCTGGCCGTTGCCCTCGTTGTCGACGATGCTCCAGCCATCCTGGGCGTCGGTGCCGCTCCAGCCCTCGAAGTCCGTGGTCGTGCCGTCGTAGGCGTAGGCATACCCCGGCGCGGTACAGGTGGCGCTGTTGACATCGAGGTCGAGGTCGGCCCGGACTCTCGTGGCCAGCGGTTTGGCGACCATGCCGTCACCGGTCAGGTCCACGGTGACCTCTTCGGTCCGGTACCCCGGCAGGTCCGCAGACTCGGCCCGCACCGTGTACGCCGAGCCTTCCGGCAGCGACAGCTGGTAGCGACCGGTATAGGGGTTGGAGTACGTCGAGACGTCCGGCATCCCGTCCACGGTGACCTTGGCGCGCATCGGCCAGCCGTGTCCGGAACCATCCGTGACGTAACCGGCGATGGTGTGAGTATCCGGTCCGGCCGATGCAGGAGGGGCTCCTGCCACCATGCCGCCCAGCATCGCCGCTGCGGCAACGACCGGTGTCAGTGGGTGACCCAGACCGACGCGTCGTCTCATCAGACTCCTCAGGTGCGTTGGAGGTTCTCGTCCGTGACCGCGATCGGGTTCCCAGCGGTGTCCGATCGCGGACATCGACGTACAAGGGATGATCGTGTCATTCTGTTACCAGTCTCAGCAAGACAGCACCCGCGTCATGTTGCGGACGGGTGACCGGAAACGGACGGAGAGCGCATCGTGTGGGACACCGTAGGGATCACTGACCGGCAGGCACAGATCTATGAAGCGCTGGTGCGCCAGGGGCGGACCGACCCCGGCACGATCGCGTCCCAGCTCCGCGTCAGCCGGACGCAGGTCACGCGCGCCTTGACCGACCTTGTTTCCAAGGGCATGGTGACGCGCCTCCCGGGACACCCTCCGCAGTTCGCCGCGGTATCCCCCGACCAGGCCGCGGGCGTCCTCATCGCCGAACAGGAACAAGGGCTTGCCCGCCTTCGTGGTCATGCACGCGATCTGACTGTCACCTACCGCAAGGCACATACGTCCTGGCGGCACCCGGCCGAGCTCATCGACGTGATCGAGGGCGAGGCGAACATCGCCGGAGTATTCACCCGCCTGCTTCAGCAGGCCGAGTACCAGATCAGGGGGTTCGACCGGCCCCCGTACCTGGTCAGTCCCGTAGCGGGGCACCCGGAGACCGACGAACAGCGCTACCAGCAGGGCATCAAGTACCGCGTCGTCTACGACCACGAAGCCCTCGCCGTACCGGGACGGATCGCCAACGTCTGGAGCGGAATCCACAACGGCGAGCAGGCACGGGTAGGCGAGGTTCCGATCAAGATGGTGCTCTGTGATGAGCGGGCGGCTCTGATCCCGGTGACGACGTCGACCACCGCCACCAGCGCCTCGTATCTCATCCACCCCTCATCGCTGCTCGACGCGATCATTGCGTTGTTCGAGTCGACCTGGCAGCGTTCGGTGCCGCTGAACCGGTCCCGGGCCGGCGCCGATCCCGACGCCCCGTCCGAGGACGACGTCAACCTCCTGGGTCTCCTTGCCGGGGGAAGCACCGATGAGGCGATCGCCCGTGCCCTCGGGTGGAGCGTCCGCACGGTGCGCAGGCACGTCCACAGCCTCATGTCCCACCTCGGCGCGCAGACCCGGTTCCAGCTCGGCATGGAGGCGGTCCGACGGCAGTGGGTCTGACGCACCCCGGATGTCCAGCAGCGTCGGGCCGCCCTAGTGGCTCGAGCCTCCTGGTGTCCACCGGACGGGGAGGTGTTTGACCCCGTTCTGGAAGTTCGAGCGCAGTCGCTCCACGGGTCCGGCCAGCTGCACCTGGCCGAGCTGGTCCAGTACGGCGTCGAACAAGGCGTTCATCTGGCAGGCGGCGAGATGGGAGCCGAGACAGAAATGCGGTCCGTAGCCGAACACCAGGTCATCTCCGGGAGTCCGGGAGACGTCGAACCGGTCCGGGTCGTCAAAGACGGAGTCATCGCGGTTGGCGGAGGCGAAGTAGACCACGACCTTGTCGCCTGCGGAGATGTCGACACCGCCGAGCGCCACGTCCCTGGTCGCCGTACGCCGGAAGTTCATCACCGGCGTCCACCAGCGCAGCATCTCCCGGGTCGCGGTCGGCAGCAGTGCGCGGTCGGCACGCAGCCGCGCGTACTCATCCGGATGCTCCAGCAGCGCGACCATGCCGCCCGGAAGCCCGTTGCGCAGGGTCTCGTTGCCCGCGACGGCGAGTAGCCAGAACATGTTCTCGAACTCCGCGACGCTGATCCGTCCGCCCTCGTCATCAACCTGGGCAAGCAGGATCGACATGATGTCCTCACCGGGCTGTCTGCGCTTGACTGCGGCGAGCTCGTGGGCGTACGCGTAGAGGTCCGCGATGCCCTCCCGGGTCCGCGGGTCCGGCATCCGGCCGTCCGGCCCCACGGTGGGCCGCTCGGCCAGCGCCGCCCGGGCCATCGACGTGGCCGCCTCCCGGTCGAAGCGGTCGCTGACGGCGTACTCGGTGTCCTGGTAGCCGATCACCCGGTTGCTCCAGTCGTAGAGCAGCCACCGGTCCGACTCCGGTACGCCGAGGACGTCGGCCAGCGTCGATACCGGCAGGTCCGCAGCGATGTCGGTGGCGAAGTCGCATTCGCCACGCTCGGCGACCGCGGCGACCAGATCCCTTGCCCGCTTGGTGATCCGCTCCTCAAGCCGCTGCACCGCGCGTACCGTGAACGAGCCGGAGACCATCTGCCGTAGCCGGGTGTGTTCCGGCGGGTCCATGTTCAGCATCGACTGCCGGACGTAGTCCAGGTCTTCGGGCCGCTCCGGGTCACGGATCTGGGTGGCACCGAGCCAGGAGGAGAACACCCTCGGCTGCCGCATCACCGTCTTCACATCGGCGTGCCGCAGCACCGCCCAGAACCCTGGCCCGCCCGGCCATGACCCGACGGGCGGCTCCTCGACCCACACCACGGGACGGTCGCGGCGAAGCCGGGCTAACGCGTCGTGCGGCACCCGGTCGACGTAGGTGTCGGGGTCGAAGACGATGCTGGTGTCGGTCGCGCCCGACGTGGAGGCGCTCGTCATGACCGCAGGAAAGCCTCCATCGACGTCACCAGCTGTACCGGTGTCTCGTTCATCGCGTAGTGGCCGGCGTCGGCGAACACCTCGAGCTCGCTGTTCGGGTAGCTCGGCAGCACCGCCGCCTTCATGGTGTCCTCGCCGAGCGCCGGGTCGTGCGCGCCGACGATGAGCTTGACCGGCAGCGTCTTGCCGTTGACCCGGTCGGCGAAGTCCGCATGGGCCCAGGCGGGCAGGTACGCCGCGAAGGCGTCCCGCGCGGACCGCTGGAGTGAGTACTCGACCATCTGGTCCAGCCAGCGGCCGGTGAGGCGGTTCCCGGTCGTGAGGTCGATGATCGCCCGACGGTTTCCTGCCTCATCGGCGGCGCCGGAGAACAGCGCCCAGCCGTCGTCGTCGAACGGCACGCCGCTGGCGGGCACCGGAGATACCCCCACCATCTTCTCCACCCGGTCCGGCGCCTCGGCCAGCACCCGCTGGATCGCGGCGCCGCCCATGGAGTGCCCGACGAGCGAGAACCGTTCCCAGCCGCGCTCGTCGGCCAGCGCCAGCGCGTCGGCGGCGATCTCGGCCAGGCTGTAGTCTCCGGAGGCATCCATGGACCCGCCGTACCCGCGGTAGTCCATGAACGCATACGTGAAGGTGTTCTCGTCGAGGAGGTCCAGCACTGGCTGCCAGGACTTGGCATCGCCGAACCAGCCATGCAGAACAAGGACGTGGGCGTCGCCGGAGCCGACGACGATGTGGGAGTTCACCATTCTCTGAGGCTAGCACCGGTCCTCGGCACCACCGAGGTACGCCGAGCGGATCGCCTCGGAGGCACGCAGCTGCTCCACATCACCGCTGAAACGCACCCGCCCGGCCTCCAGCAGGTAGCCACGTTCGACGGCCTCCATGCCCTGCAACACGTTCTGCTCGACCAGCAGAATCGCGGTGCCGCGTTGCTCGTTGATCCGCAGGATGTGCTCAAACGTCTCGTCCACCATGGCGGGGGACAGCCCCGCGGACGGCTCATCGAGCAACAGCAACGAGGGCTGGAGCATCAGTGCCCGTCCGAGCGCGGCCAGCTGTCGTTCACCACCGGAGAGGCTGCCGGCCTGCTGTTGCCGACGCTCGGCTAGCCGGGGGAACAGGGCATAGACGTCGTCGCGTCTGGCGGTGAACTGACGACGGGCCGTCGCGGCACCGACTTCGAGGTTCTCCTCCACGGTGAGGTCGGGAAACACGTTGTCGGTCTGCGGCACGTAGCACATCCCGTGCTGCACGATGCGGTGCGCCGGGGTGCCGGCGATGTCCCGGCCGTCGAACCGGACCGTACCCGCGGTCGGGCGCACGATGCCGGTGACTGCCTTCAACGTGGTGGACTTACCCGACCCGTTGGGTCCGAACACCAGCACGCGCTCACCACGACGTACAGCGAGGTCGACACCGTCCAGGATCCGGAGGTCGCCGTACCCGGCTTGCAATCCGGAGACGTCCAGTAGCGGCTGCTGCTGGTCAGCCACGGCCCGCCCCCAGGTAGGCCTCCAGCACGCGCTCGTCCTGCCGTACGGCGACCGGGTCACCTGCAGTCAGCACCGTGCCCAGGTGCATCACGATCAGCAGGTCGACGAGGCTCATCACGGTCTCCAGGTCGTGCTCGATGAGCAGAATGGTCCGGCCGGCGCGGTGCAGCTCGCGGAGCTTTTCCACGATCTTGCCGGTCAGTTCCGGGGCGACCCCGGCGAACGGCTCGTCGAGCAGGATCATCTGCGGGTTCCGCATCAGGACCCGGGCCAGCTCCAAGAGCTTGCGTTGGCCACCGGACAGTGAGCCTGCGGGGAGGTCTGCTACGTGGGTGATCTCGAGGAACTCCAGCACCTGCCCTGCCTGGTCCTCGATCTTCTGCTCCCGCCGCCGGCTGGACGGCAGCGTCAGCACCCCGGCCCAGAATCCCTCTCCTGGGTGGTCGGCTCCCGCGAACAAGAGGTTCTCCCACACGGACATGTGGTCGAACGTCCGCGGTGTCTGGAACGTCCGCACCAGGCCGGCCTGTGCCACCCGGTAGGCCCGCCACCCGGTGATGCTGCGGCCGTCGAAGGTGACGGTGCCGCCGTCCGGTGTGCTGTTGCCGGACACCAGATC
Organism: uncultured Nocardioidaceae bacterium; assembly: GCA_964385195.1. Lineage (GTDB taxonomy): Bacteria > Actinomycetota > Actinomycetes > Propionibacteriales > Nocardioidaceae > CAYLOC01. Next base: position 33,583 of record CAYLOC010000005.1, on the reverse strand, counting down.
AAACGTCGTCGTCTTGCCGGCGCCGTTGGGGCCGATCAGCCCGGCGATCTGACCCTTCTCGATGTTGAAGGTGGCGCCGTCGACGGCAGTCACCGCGCCGAATCTCTTGCGCAGGCCAGCGACTTCCAGCAGGCTCATCGGCTCGTCTCCATGGCCGAGGCGGCAGGCTCGTCCGGTCCCGTGTCGATCTCCAGCGGGACGGACTTCCGTCGCCGCAACCGCTCCGGGATCACGCCCCGTGGCGCGAACCGCACGACGAGGATGAGCGCCAGCCCGATGATGACGTAGCGCAGGTGGGGAAGGAACCCGGGGTTGGCGCTGCTGAGGTCCGACAGTCCCGGGATGCTTTGCAGGAAGCGGGTGCCCTCGTGGATGATCTGGAACAACAGCGCACCGACCAGAACCCCCTTGTTGTTGCCGACGCCGCCGAGCAGCATCGCCAGCCAGACGTTGAACGTCACGATCGGCACGAACTGTCCCACGTGCACCGCGCCGATACTGCCGACCCAGATGGCGCCGGCGACCCCGGCCAGGACACCGCCGAGTACGAACGCCTTGAGCTTGAACACCCCGGACCGCTTCCCGAGGCTGCGCGCCGCCACCTCGTCCTCCCGCACCCCGCGCAGGACCCGTCCGAACGGGGAGGAGGACGCCCGGTCGGCGAAGACCAGGCACACGAACGCGATCACTACCGTGATCCCGAGGAACACGAACAGGTAGGTCTGCGACGAGCTCACCTGGTCACGCAACGGCTGGTCGATCGGGGAGATCCCGAACTGGCCGCCGGTGAGCCAGTCCTCGTTCCCGAGGAAGCTGGCGAAGATCTGGGCAAGCGCGAACGTGACGATCGCCAGGTAATGGCCGCTGAGCCGCAGGCACACCAGTCCCATGATCAATGCCACGGCCGCGCCCACGCCGGCAGCGATGACCAGCGCCGCGACCCAGGGCAGGCCGAGCCCGACGTCGTACCGGCCGTCGTAGGACGCGCTGCCCTTCGGTGGGAGGACAGCCAGCGCGGCCGCGAACGCGCCGGCGGCGAACAACGCGACAAACCCGAAGTTTGCCTGACCGGCCAGACCGTACTGGGTATTCAGTCCCAGCGCGAGGATGCCGTAGATCAACGCGTTGGTGAGTACGAAGACGCCGAACAGGATCCACCCGATCATGCAACGTCTCCCGTCACCAGCGACCGTCGCCCGAACAGGCCCTGCGGTCGCAGCAGCAGCCCCAGCACGAGCGCGCCGAATGCGATCGCGTAGCTGTAGTCCGCCGAGACGTAGGTGGCGCCGAGCTCGACACCGAGGCCGATCACCAGTGCCCCGATCATCGCGCCGTACGGCCTCCCGATACCGCCGAGCATGGTGGCGGCGAAGATCACCAGCAGGAACTGGAAGCCCATCGTCGGTGTGATGCTGCTCTGCGACGCCCCCAGGAGCACCCCACCCAGACCGGCGACGAGTCCCGTCACGAACCAGGTGGACCCGACCACTCTGCGGGTGTCGATGCCCGACAGGCGGGCCAGGCTGTCGTTGGAGGCCACCGCACGCATCGTCCGGCCGAGCAGCGTATGCCGCAAGAGCAGGTGGACCGCCAGCATCGCCACGCACGCAAGCCCGAAGATCAGTGCTTGCAGCTTCGGGATCAGGACCAGGTCACCCAGCCGCCACGGTGACAGCAGCGGAACCGGAAACGCCTGCGGGTCGCCGCCCGCGGTCATGCCCACGATGTTCTGGATCACGAACGCCACGCCCACGCTGGTGATCAGCAGCGGCAGCGCGCCGCGCCCGCGAAGCGGCTCGAAGAACAATCGCGCCACCACCCACGTCACTCCACCCCCGACCGCGACCGCGATCGCGGCGGCTGCCGGCAGCGGCAACCCCGCCCCGACGAGCTCGAAGGTGGTGTACGCAGCGATGGTCAGGATCTCGCCGTACGCGAAGTTGATGAACCCGGTGACGCCGAACGACAGCGTGAGGCCGACGGCGGCCGGGGCGATCACCGCCCCGGTCGCCAACCCGTAGATCAGCGTCTGCAGCAGGACCTGCACGTGCTTACTTCAGTTCCTCGCCGCTGACGGTGGAGACTTCCTGGAACGTGCCGTCGGACACCTGCATGATGTCGAACGGTGAGGTGATGTTGCCGTACTTGTCGAAGTCGACGGGTCCGGCCAGTCCCTGGTAGTCGATGCCCTGGCCGGCGTCGATGGCCTTCTTGCCCGCGGCGAAGCTGGTCACGACCTTGTCGCCCTTCTGCGGGTTGGCCACGTCGACGAGGTGGGACTCCAAGGTCTGGGAGGTCACCTTCCCGTCCTCCTTCTTCGCGACGTACATCGCCAGCGCGGTCACGTTGACGGAGTCGTAGGTGTTGGCCTGGAAGATCTGCAGCTTGTTTCCCAGCTCCTTCTCCACCTGTTGCCGCAGGTTCTTCGCCGACTCCGGCTCGGCCTCCTGCAATCCGTAGATACCCTCGGCCACCTCGGGCGAGGCAAGCTTGACGTAGTCGGAGTTGGTCTGGTCCTGGGTGACGAACCAGCCGCCGTCGTACCCGAGCTGCTCGGCCTGGCGCATGATCTTGGCCGAGTCGGCCGGCTCGCCGATGAGGACGATCATGTCCGGGTCCTGCCGCATCACGTCAGCGACCTCGGAGCGGTAGGACTCCTTCCCCGTCGTGTACTTCGTGGAGGCAGCCAGCGGCTCACCGTAGGATTTCATCGCCTGCTCGATCGGCCCCTGGAAACTGACGAGTGCCGGGGCGTCTCCGACCATCAGTACGACGTTCTTGTACGCCTGCCCTTTCAGGTACTTCCCTGGGTCGGTGATCGCGCGGGCGATCGCCTTACCGCCAAGAGAGTCTGACGGCACCGTGCGGTAGAACAACCGGGTCCCCGCGGTGTTCAGCTCGGTGGTGCCGGCGGTCGGGGAGACCATCGGGGTCTTGGTGTCGGTGATGACCTTGCGGACGCCGGTGAAGGAAAGGCTGGTCGGGCCGATGAAGGCGAGCACCTGGTCGGTGTTGGCGAGTTTGCGGGCGGCAAGTACGCCGGCGTCGACGGTCCCCTCGGTGTCGCCCTTGACCAGGGTGATCTTCTGGCCGCCGATGCCGCCGGAGGAGTTGATGTCGTCGACGATCATCTGTGCCATCGGGCTGACGTTCTGACCCACCCAGGAGTACTGGCCGGTGAACGGCACCAGCACACCCAGGGGAAGACTGCCGGATGCGGATCCGGACGACCCCGACCCTCCGTTGTCCGCCGACGGTGCGGGGCTGTCAGCACTCGTTCCGGGACTGCTTGCACCTCCGGTGGAGCCGGTGGCGCTGTCACCGCTGCTGCCGCTGCTGCCCGGGACGGACGGGGCGCCGCCGCAGCCGGCCAGGACGGTGGCGAGGCCGGCAGTGGCCGCAGCCAGCTGCCACGCCCGGTGGGACTTCCTCACTCGCTTCATTGCTCATCTCCTTCGGGCTGGTCTCCCGTGGCGGGAGAACCGGTGGTCGTTGCGGGTGGATCGAGTGGGCGGCGGACGAGGTGCAGTTCGCGCCGTAGGGCAGTGGAGGTGGTGTGGATGTGGGCCCGGGCGAGGCGCTCGGCGCCCTCGACATCGCCGGCGAGCACGGTATCGGCGATCCGCTGGTGTTCGTCGTACGCGGTGAGCGCCCGGTCGCGACCGAGCACGCTCATCGGCCGGAATACCTGGCTGGTCATCGACAAGAACGGCTCCAGGGACTGCAGGTAGGGGTTGTTCGCCGCGTCGACGAGCAGGCCATGAAAGCGGGTGTTCGCACGGGTCCACGCATCGGGAGACCAGTCTTGGTGCAGGATCTGATCCTGTTCCCCCAACGCCTCCGTGAGCTGCTCCGCCAGCCCGTCGCTGCACACGGTGGTGGCCAGCCGCGCCGCCAGCCCGTCGAGCACCTCGCGGAGCTCGTAGGCCGCGATGAGGCTCTCCGGGTCACGTTCGACGACACGTGCAGCACCGGACCGGTCGTCGGTGACCACCAGCGCCTCGCGTTCCAGGATGCGCATGGCCTCGCGGATCGGCGTACGGCTGACGTCGAACTCATCGGCGAGCTGCTCCTGCCGGAACCGCGCCCCCGGCGGGTAGGCACCGGTGAGGATGCCCTGCCGGAGTTCGGCAGCGACCTCGTCGGCGAGCCGCACCCGCATGCGTCCTCTTGCCATGCCCTCCGCTCCCGGTGGTAGTCTGCGGAAATCCGCGAAATCCAGGATTCAGGATCCAGGATTCAGTCGGGGCTGTCAAGGGATTCGCAACGGGGTACGGACGAGCTCGCCGTACGGCGAGGAGGTGTGGGTGATGGTGACCGAACCGCGCTTGGCACTGGTCGACGGTACGACGCTCGACCCCGGCCGGTACCTCGACGACGTGGACCCCTCGACCGGTGCGGTGTTCGCGACCACCGCACGCGGCGGAACCGACGAGATCGACGCCGCGGTCCGGGCCGCCCGGGCAGCCCAGCCGGGGTGGCGGCGTACTCCGGTACGGGAACGGGCCCGGATCCTGCTGTGTATCGCGGACCTGATCGAAGCCGACGCCGAGGCGCTGGCGCTCACCGAGAGCCGGGACACCGGCAAGCCGCTGTCCCAGGCACAGGCGGACGTCTCGTTCGCCGCGCGGTACTTCGCGTTCTACGGTCAGACCGTCCAGGCGCTGTACGGCGAGACGATCCCGGTCGAGGCGGGGATGCTGGTGTACACGCTGCGCGAGCCGCACGGCGTGACGGGCCACATCATCCCGTGGAACTACCCGCTCCAGGTCACGGCGCGCACGGTCGCTGCGTCACTTGCGACCGGTAACTGCGCGGTGTTGAAGCCGGCCGAGGAAGCCCCGCTGAACGCGTTGCGGATCGGCGAGATCGCGCTGGAGGCGGGGGTTCCGCCCGGAGCGTTGAACGTCGTGCCGGGGCTCGGTGAGGAGGCCGGTGCCGCGCTGGCCGCACATCCTGGTATCGACCACCTGTCGTTCACCGGATCGGTGGCGGTGGGGCGGTCGGTGGCGCAGGCCGCTGGGGCGAACCTGGTCCCGGTGACGCTGGAACTCGGTGGAAAGTCGCCGAACATCGTCTTCCCTGACGCCGATCTCGACGTCGCGGTCCCGACGATCTGCCGGTCGATCCTGCAGAACGCGGGCCAGACCTGCTCGGCGGGCTCCCGGTTGTTGGTGCATCACTCGGTGCACGAGGAGGTGGTGCGGCGGCTGCACGACGCGTTCTCCCGGGTTCGGATCGGCCCGGGTCCAAACGACCCCGACCTCGGCCCCCTGATCTCCTCGACCCAGCGCGAGCGCGTTGCGCGCTTGGTCTCTGGTCACGCCGACGCGGGTGACCTACGGTACGGCGGAACCGTGCCGGACGGTGACGGGTTCTTCTACCCACCCACCCTGGTCGACCACGTCGACCCGGCGTCCAGACTCGCCCGCGAGGAGGTCTTCGGACCGGTGCTTGCGGTCCTGGAGTTCACTGACACCGTCGAAGCGGTCCGGTTGGCCAACAGCACGAACTACGGCCTGATCGCAGCGGTCTGGACCGGGGACGCCGGCCGGGCGCACTGGGTGGCCGCGGAGCTGGAGTCCGGTCAGGTCTTCATCAATAACTACGGTGCCGGCGGCGGTGTCGAGCTGCCGTTCGGTGGCGTGAAGGAGTCCGGCTTCGGGCGGGAGAAGGGCTTCGAGGCATTGCGCGGCTACACCCGCACCAAGTCCGTCGCCGTGGCGACCCCGGCGCCTGACGCCGGCCAGTGAGAGGAGCCCCATGACCGGATTCAGTGACTCGTTCCGCCTCGACGGGCGCACGGCGCTGGTGGTCGGTGCCGCCCATGGGATCGGTGCGGTGTCGGCGCTCGGACTTGCGGACTTCGGCGCCTCGGTCGTGTGTGCCGACATCGACCTGGAGGCGGCGGAGAAAACGGCCGCGGCCATCACCGAGCACGCCGGGACAGCACGCGCCGCCGCCATCGACGTACGCGACCCGGACTCCGTCACGTCGGTTCTGGAGCAGACCGGCGTACCCGACGTACTCGTGCACACGCCCGCGATCAACGTGCGCAAGGCGATGGTCGACTATTCGCTGGAGGAGTTCGAGCGAGTGGTGGACCTGAACTTGAAGGGCACATTCGTGCTCGCACAGAAGGTTGGTCAGGCCATGGCAGCCAGGGGCTCGGGCAGCATCATCGCGTTCTCCAGCATCCGTGCCCGGGTGATCGAGCCCGGTCAGTCGGTCTACGCCGGGACCAAGGCCGGCGTCGTGCAGATGCTGCGCACGTTGGCCGCCGAGCTCGGGCCGTCCGGCGTACGGGTGAACGCCATCGCCCCCGGCGTGGTGGAAACCGACCTCACCGCGCAGATCCGTGCCGATCAGGAGTGGAACGCCGCCTACGCCGACAAGTCGATGCTCCGGCGGTGGGCCAAGCCGGAGGAGTTCGTCGGCCCGGTGGTCTTCCTCGCCTCCGACGCCAGCTCGTTCGTCACCGGCAGCCACCTGATGGTGGACGGCGGCTGGACCGCCGTCGACGGCCGCTTCACCCCACCCTTGTAGCCCCGGCCGCCCTTTCCCCGCATGCCCCACCCCCTCCTTCTCCTTCCGTTGAGTAGGCACTCCCTCTCAGCCGAGTGGGCCCGAATTCTCCCTCGAACGGGCACGTTCTCTCACTCGCTGAGAGGTTGTGCCCTCTCGCACGAGAGGAAGTGACGCTTCGGGTGAGAGG
>CAYLOC010000005.1:0-26768 GCA_964385195.1 uncultured Nocardioidaceae bacterium | reverse complement strand
GAGAGGAAGTGACGCTTCGGGTGAGAGGGGGTGCCTACTCAACGGGGCCGATCGGCCAGTCGGGTACGGCGTCGGTGGGCCGGTGCTGCTCGTACCACCGCGCCGCACGCAACACGCTCAGGTCGTCGAACCGGCGGCCCGCGACCTGTACGCCGAGGGGACGCCCGTCCGCGGTGAAGCCGCAGTTGACGGTGGCGGCCGGTTGGCCGGAGAAGTTGAACGGAGCCGTGAACCCGATATGGGCCATGCCCTCATCGGCGAACCCGAACGGCATCGGCCACTCGGCAGGGAACGCGGGCACCGGCGCGACCGGAGAGAGCACCACGTCGTAGGGCTGGGTGGCGCTGACGGCGGCCGCGCTGAGCCGCATGATCGACTGGTAGCAGCGCAGCACCTCGGTCCCGGACGTGTCGGCGCCACCGTGACACCACTGAGCGATGAACGGCAGCACCCGTGTCCGCCGCCCGACGGGCAGGGCGTGGTAGTCGTTCCACGAGCGGACCCGCAGGAAGCGGTCGAGGTCCGTGAGCAGGTCCTCGGTCATGAAGGGCGGCATCTGCTCCACGACCGCTCCCGCGTCCTGGAACGTGCGCGCGGCCCGGCGTACGGCGTCGGCCACGTCCTGCTCCACCGGCATGCCACAGCCGGCGTCGAGCAGCAGGCCCACACGCAACCCGGAGGGATCCACCGCGAGTCCGCCCCAGTCCAGGGTCGCAGGCGGCAGGCTGGTCCAGTCCCGCGTGTCTGGCTGCGCGAGCACGGACATCAACCGTGCCAGATCGCTGACCGACCGCGCGAGCGGGCCGGCGCACCTGCCAAGGTAGGGAGCGTGCAACGGCACCCGCCCGTAACTCGGCTTCAGCGTTGCCAGCCCCAGCCAGGTGCCGGGGAGCCGGATCGAGCCGCCAATGTCGCTGCCGACGTGCAGCGGACCGTACCCGGCGGCTGCGGCTGCACCGGCACCTGCGCTGGATCCGCCGGTCGTCCATGCCGGGTTCCACGGACTGCGGGTGATGCCGTGCAGACTGGACACACCGGAGGAGAGCATCCCCCAGTCCGGCATGACCGTCGAGCCCAGGATGACACCTCCGGACTCCAGTACGCGTTCGGTGATCGGTGCGTCACGGTCTGGGACCACGGGTTCGACGCCGGCGGTTCCGGAGGGCATCGGGACACCGGCCCGGGCGATGTTCTCCTTCAACGTCACAGGTACGCCGTCGACCGGGCCAAGGCTCTGACCCGTCCGCCACCGGGTCTCGCTGGCCTTCGCGTGCTCCAGGCTCGCTCCTGGGTCGCGGACCCAGAAGGCGTTGAGCAGCGGCTCGCGTTCGTCGATCACCTCCTGGACCGCGGCGTGCACCTCGACCGGGGAGAGCGAGCCCGCGGCGTATGCCTCGATAAGCTCGTCGGCGGTCATGCGGGCCAGTTCATAGGAGTCCGTCACGTCGATCCACACCCTTCCCGGCCGGTTGACGGCCCGCCGACAGCCGCCGAGGCTAACGTATTCTGTGGCGCAGGCTACGGGCCAGACCACGAGCGGATATTGACACCGGAAGCTTCGCACCCGGAGACGTCACACCCAGACACGCCACACCCAAAGAGAAGAGGGACGCATGCCACAGCGGATCGCCGCCATCCCCGGTGACGGGGTGGGACCGGAGGTCGTCGCCGCTACCGTGCCCGTGCTCCAGCGGTCACTCACGCCGTACCACCAGTCGCTCGATGTCGACACTCTGGACTGGGGCGCCGACCGGTTCCTCCGGGAGGGCGCAGCCATGCCGGTCGACGGTGCGGATATCCTCCGCGGCTACGACGGGGTCTTGTTCGGTGCCGTCGGGCAACCGTCCGTACCCGACCGCGAGCTGGTGTGGAGTCTGATCATCACCCTGCGTCAGCAACTCGACCTGGCCGTCAACCTGCGCCCGATCCTGGCGTTCCCCGGCGTTCCATCCAGCGTGCGTGACACCGAAGGCGTCGACTTCATCATCGTGCGGGAGAACACCGAGGGCGAGTACGTCGGTGTTGGTGGCCTCGCGCACGCCGGTACCGGCCAGGACCTCGGCTTGGAGGTCGCCGTCCACTCCCGCGCGGCGATCGAGCGCGCCGCCCGGCACGCGTGCGGCCTCGCCGCGGGCCGCCGTGGTCGCCTGACACTGGTCACCAAGTCCAACGCGATCCGGCACGGCTACCCGTTATGGGACGAGGTCGTCGCCGAGGTCTGCGCGGACTACCCCGACGTCTCCTTGGACACGGTCCTGGTCGACGCCATGACCGCCCGTATGGTCCAGCAACCTCGGTCCCTCGACGTCGTGCTTGCCAGCAACCTGTTCGGCGACATCCTCTCCGACCTCGGCGCCGTGCTCGCCGGGGGCATGGGCATGGCGCCCAGCGCGAACCTCGCTGCCGACGGTCGCACCCCGGGCATCTACGAACCCGTGCACGGGTCGGCACCGGACATCGCCGGACAAGGGATCGCGAATCCGACCGCCTGCATCCTCTCCGGCGCGCTGATGCTCGACCACCTCGGGTTCGCTCCCGCCGCGGACGACATCCGCGCGGCGCTGACCGACGTCCTCTCCGACCCGGACTTCCATACCCCCGACATCGGCGGCACCGCGCACACCACCGACATCAGTTCCGCAGTCCTGGACCGCCTGCAGAATCGCTGAACGGCCAGCCGGCGCTCTCGCCACAGTTTTGTCGGCTGGTTAATAGGTCTAAGGCCAGACCATTGACAGATGGATGTTGTCTGCGTCACACTCATCGATGATCGGGTGACCGAGGGAAGGCGGGAGCCGATGAGCGAACTGGCCCGAGAGCAACTGGATGACGATGCCCAGGAACTCGCCGCACTGGGGTACAAACAAGAGTTGCGCCGCGGAATGTCGGCGTTCTCCAACTTCGCGGTGTCGTTCTCGATCATCTCGATCCTCGCGGGCGCGATCACCTCCTACGGGATCGCGCTGAACTCCGGCGGACCGTCCACCATCGTGTTGGGCTGGGCCATCGTCGGAATCTTCGTCACCTGCATCGGTCTGGCCATGGCCGAGGTCTGCTCGAAGTACCCCACGGCCAGTGGGCTGTACTTCTGGGCCGGACGGCTGGCGAAACGCAACAAGCGGGTCTGGGCCTGGTACGTCGGGTGGTTCAACTTCATGGGCGAGGTCGCGGTGACCGCCGCCATCGACTTCGGTTGCGCGACCACCTGGATGGCGTTCGCCAGCATGACGTGGGGAGTCCAGGTCACGGCCGGCAAAGTCTTCCTCGTGTTCGTGTGCATCATCCTCGCCCACGCCGTGCTGAACACCTTCGGGGTCAACCTGGTCGCCCTCCTGTCCAACATCTCAGCGTGGTGGCACGTGGTCGGTGTCCTCGTGATCGCGGTCATCTTGTGGGCCATCCCCGACAACCACCAGTCCGTCGCATGGACCCTGGGCGGCTGGCACAACTCCACCGGCTGGAGCTTCGCGCCGTACGTGTTCTTCATGGGTCTGCTGATGGCGCAGTACACCTACACCGGGTACGACGCCTCCGCCCACGTCTCGGAGGAGACCCGGAACGCGTCCCGCAGCGCGCCGCGGGGCATCGTCATGAGCGTGGTCGTCTCGGTCATCGCCGGCTTCATCCTGCTGTACACGATTACCGCGTCCATCCAGGACACGAGCACGGCCGGCCTGGACAAGCTCGCGGCCACCTCCACCGGTCTCCCGCCGGCCCAGATCTTCCTGGACGCCCTCGGCAACCGCGACACGGCCGAGTTTCTGTTGTTCATCGCCTGCGTCGCACAGTTCTTGTGTGGAATGTGCTCCGTCACGGCGAACTCGCGGATGTCCTTCGCGTTCTCCCGCGACCACGCCCTCCCCGGGTCGCGCATCTGGTCGAAGGTCAACCCACGCACGGGTACGCCGACGAACTCGATCTGGTTCTGCGTGACGCTCTCGATCATCTTGGCCGTCCCGTCACTGTTCAACACCACCGCGTACCTGGCGGTGACGTCGATCGCGGTCATCGGCCTCTACATCGCCTACGTGGTCCCGGTGTTCCTGCGGCGCCGCAACTCAAGCTTCCGGCCGGGCCCGTGGCACCTGGGGCGGTGGAGCCCGTTCATCGGTTGGGTAGCCGTGGTGTGGATGTGCATCATTTGTGTCATGTTCGTGCTGCCTCCGGTCAGCCCGGTCACCGTCGACACGTTCAACTACGCCCCGGTCGCGGTCGCCGTGGTGCTGGTGTTCGCGACCCTGTCGTGGTTCCTCGCCGGCCACAAGCACTTCATGGTGGCCCGCGTCGGTGAGGGCCACACCTCCCTGCCCCCGGAGCAGATCCTGGAAGAACAGATCCTCAAGGCCGAGCCGACGGCACCGGGGCCCGATGACGAGGTACTGAACGACTAGTGCCTGCCCCTCCCCCCTCCTCATCGGTACCGCCGCCGCACCAGGCCGCACCCTCGATGGGGCTGTCCAGCGTCCTGCTCCGCCCGGTGCGTGGCCACCACGCGTTCGAGTCCTGCGTGGAGCAGCTCGCGACGGCGATCCGACTCGGCGTGTACGGCGACGGGAGCGCGTTGCCACCGGAGCGGGAGCTGGCCGAGCGGATGGCGGTGTCACGTGCAACGTTGCGTGAGGCGATCGCAGCCCTTCGTTCCGCGGGGATGGTCCGCACCACGCGTGGTCGCGGCGGTGGCACCGTTGTCTCGTTCGATCCCGCTGCCGCAGCACAGACCGCCCCACCGGACTTCGACCGGAGGCGGGAGGCGCTGCTGGACTCGCTCGTCTTCCGCCGGATCGTCGAGCCCGGCGCCTGCCACACCGCTGCCTCCCGGGAGCTCGACGACGTAGCGGAGAAGCTGCTCACCGACACGTTGCAGGAGGTGTCCGAGGCCGAGGGGCGCGGCGTGCACCGTCAAGCGGACTCCCGGTTCCATCTTGCGATCGCCACCATCACTGGTTCAGAGAAGACGATCTCCGCAGTGGCGACGCTCCAGGCGGACCTGCACGACCTGCTCAATGCGATCCCGGTGTTGCAGGTCAACATCGAACACTCCAACGCTCAGCATCATGCGATCGCCACGGCGATACTGGCGGGGGACCCTGCTCGGGCACGGCGGGTCATGGAGCAGCACTGCGACGACACGGCCGCGCTGCTGCGTGGTCTGCTCGGAAACACCGCGGAAGGACAGGAATGAGCGACCAACTGCGCACGGACCGACATCTGAGCCTGGACAGCCTGCGGGAGCTGATCGCGGCGGGAGACATCGACACGGTGATCCTGGCATTCACCGACATGCAGGGCCGGTTGCAGGGCAAGCGGTTGCACGCGGCGTACTTCGTCGAGCACGCGATCGAGCACGGCACCGAGGGGTGTAACTACCTGCTCGCGGTGGACGTGGACATGAACACCGTCGACGGGTATGCGATGACGTCGTGGGAGACCGGGTACGGCGACATGGAGTTCGTGTGCGACTACGACACGATCCGGGTGCTACCGCACCTGCCGGCCACCGCGATGATCCAGTGTGATCTTGCCTGGCCGGACGGGCACCCGGTGGAGCCGGCACCGCGACGGGTGCTGAACCGGCAGCTGGACCGGGTTGCGTCCGCGGGGTTCTGCGCGATGGCCGGGACGGAGCTGGAGTTCATCGTCTTCAACGACACCTATGAGCAGGCATGGAACGCCGGATATCGGGACCTGACCCCGGCCAACCAGTACAACGTGGACTACTCGATCGTGGGGACGTCGCGGGTGGAGTCGCTGCTACGGGATATCCGTAACGCGATGTACGCCGCAGGCTTGAACGTGGAGTCGGCAAAGGGGGAGTGCAACCCGGGCCAGCACGAGATCGGGTTCCTCTACGACGACGCTCTGGTGACCGCGGACAACCACGTGGTCTACAAGACCGCGGCGAAGGAGATCGCCTCCCAGCACGGGCAGTCGATCACGTTCATGGCCAAGTACAACGACCGTGAGGGTAGTTCGTGCCACATCCACCTCTCGCTACGTGGCCAGGACGGATCCTTGGTGTTCTGGGACCAGGAGAACCACACCAGGACGCCGTTGTACGACCAGTTCGTTGCCGGGGTGTTGACCACGATGCCGGACTTCACGCTGCTGTACGCGCCGAACATCAACTCCTACAAGCGGTTCGCAGACGCGTCGTTCGCGCCGACCACGATCGGCTGGGGCACCGACAACCGCACGTGTGCGGTGCGGCTGGTCGGCCACGGGGAGTCAGCCCGGATGGAGAACCGCCTGCCCGGCGGCGACGTCAATCCCTATCTGGCGCTGGCGGCCATGGTGGCCGGAGGGATGTATGGCATCGAGCACGGGCTTGACCTGGAGCCAGAGCTCGTCGGCAACGCCTACGCCTCGCGGAACCCGACCGTCCCGCGGACGATGCTCGCAGCGCGGGACGCGTTCGCGCGTTCCGACATCGCCCGCAAGGCGCTGGGAGACGAGGTGGTCGACCACTACACCCACATGGCGGATGTGGAGATGGAAGCGTTCAACGCGGCGGTGACCGACTGGGAGCGGCGTCGCGGTTTTGAGCGGCTTTAGCGGCTCTGGGCCGTTCGTCAAGAGCAGAGGGAGGGAAGCGCCCGTGACCGGACAGGCAGTGGACGGCGGCACCTACACCGTGATCAACCCCGCGACCGCGAGACCGGTGACCGAGGTGGCGATGGCGTCGGTCACCGATACCGATGCCGCGATCGAGCGGGCCAACGCGGCGTTCGGGCCGTGGCGCGGTGTGGCACCGGGGGAACGGGCCGCGTTGTTGCGGCGGTTCGCTTCAGTGGTCGACGCCCACGTCGATGAGTTGGCCGAGATCGAGGTGCGCAACGCCGGTCATACCGTGAGCAACGCCCGGTGGGAGGCCGGGAACGTCCGCGACGTGTTGAACTACTACTCCGCCGCCCCGGAACGCCTGCACGGCCGGCAGATCCCGGTCCCGGGCGGGATCGACATCACCTTCCATGAGCCGCTGGGAGTGGTCGGGGTCATCGTGCCGTGGAACTTCCCGATGCCGATCCTGGGCTGGGGGATGGCGCCTGCGTTGGCCGCAGGAAACACGGTCGTCGCCAAGCCGGCTGAGCTGACCCCGCTGACCGCGGTCCGGATCGGTGAACTCGCGGTCGAGGCGGGGATACCGACTGACGTGCTGACGGTGTTGCCGGGCAAGGGTTCGGTGGTCGGGGAGCGCTTCGTCACCCATCCGTTGGTGCGCAAGGTGTGCTTCACCGGCTCCACCGAGGTAGGGAAGCAGGTGATGGCCGGGTGCGCCCAGCAGGTAAAGCGGTGCACGCTGGAGCTGGGAGGGAAGAACGCCAACATCGTCTTCGCCGACGCCGACCTTGCAGCGGCGGCCGCGGCGGCGCCGTACGGCGTGTTCGACAATGCCGGACAGGACTGCTGTGCGCGCTCGCGGATCCTGGTCGAGGCCTCGGCGTACGAGCAGTTCCTGGATCTGCTGGGACCGGCGGTGCAAGGGGTGCGGGTGCTGGACCCTGCCGAACCCGACAGCGAGATGGGCCCGCTGATCTCCGCTGACCACCGCGAGCGGGTCCGTCGCTACCTGGACGGTGTGGAGGTTACCTGCACCGGCGATGCCCCGGATGGGGATGGTTTTTGGATGGCGCCGACCGTTGTCCGTCCCGGCGACACCTCCGATGCCGTGTGGCGGGAGGAGGTGTTCGGTCCGGTGGTGGCGGTGCTGCCGTTCACTGACGAGGCCGAGGCAGTCGCGATGGCCAACGACAGCGACTACGGGCTGTCCGGGTCGATCTACACCCGCGATGTCGGCAAGGCGCTGCGCGTCTCTCGTGGAGTACAGGCCGGCAACCTCAGCGTCAACAGTCATGCTTCGGTGCGGTACTGGACCCCGTTCGGCGGTTACAAGCACTCCGGTCTGGGACGCGAGTTAGGGCCGGATGCACCGAACGCGTTCACCGAGGAGAAGAACGTGTTCATCGCTGAGGGACAATGACGAGCATGGAAAGGGGTGCGCCGTGCAGGACCGGCTGAAGGGCAAGACCGCTGTGGTCACCGGAGGATGCTCGGGGATCGGGCTGGCCGCCGTACGCCGGCTCACGGACGAGGGCGCCCGGGTCGTGATCGGCGATATCGACGACGCGACCGGCCGCGACATCGCCGGTGAGACCGACGGCACGTATGTCCATGCCGATGTCACCGATCCCGAGCATGTCGACGCCTTGTTCGACGCCGCCAACGACACCTACGGCAGCGTCGACATCGCGTTCAACAACGCCGGGGTCTCACCGCCGGAGGACGCCTCGATCCTCGACACCGACATCGACACCTGGCGCACGGTGCAAGAGGTCAACCTCACCAGCGTCTACCTGTGCAGCCAGGCCGCGCTGCGGCACATGGTCGCGCAACGGTCCGGGTCGATCATCAACACCGCGTCGTTCGTCGCAGTCATGGGTGCAGCCACGTCGCAGATCTCCTACTCCGCGTCCAAGGGCGGGGTGCTTTCGCTGTCGCGGGAGCTAGGGGTGCAGTTCGCCCGGCAGGGAATCCGCGTCAACGCGCTCTGCCCCGGACCGGTCAACACCCCATTGTTACAAGAGCTCTACGCACACGACCCCGAACAGGCCCAGCGTCGACTCGTTCACATCCCTATGGGCCGGTTTGCCGAGCCCGAGGAGATCGCCAACGCGGTGGTGTTCCTCGCCTCCGATGAGTCCAGCTTCATCACCGCCACCACCTTCCTCGTCGACGGCGGCATCTCCGGCGCCTACGTCACCCCCCAATGACAACGGCCCAGCGACCGGTCGTCGGGCTATCGACCTACCGTGAACCCGCTACCTGGGGTGTATGGCACGACGTGGCCGCGGACCTCCTCCCCGCCGCCTACGCACGCTCCATCGACGTCGCCGGCGGCGTCCCCCTGCTGCTGCCGCCGGTCGAGCCCTACGCCGGGTCCGCAGCGATCGCCGTACGGCGCATCGACGCGTTGGTCATCTCCGGCGGCGCGGACGTCGACCCGCGGCGGTACGACGAGAGCCCCGGACCGCACACGCAGGGGTGGCGTCCGGACCGGGACGGCTGGGAGTTGGCCCTTCTCGATGCGGCCGCAGAAATCGACCTGCCGGTGCTGGGCATCTGCCGGGGCATGCAGGTCCTGGCCGTTCATTCCGGGGGTCGACTGGACCAGCACACGCCCGACCTCGTGGGACACACCGCGCACTCCCCCGGCGGCGACGAGTACGGCAAGGTCGACGTCTATACCGTCGACGGGACGCTGCTGCACAGCCTGGTGGGGCCGGACGTCACCGTCACGTGCCACCACCACCAGTCCGTGCGCGAGCACCCCGGCTACCGGCCCAGTGCCCACGCCGGCGACGGATGTCTGGAGGCCATCGAGGCCCCCGACCGACGGTTCTGGCTCGGCGTACAGTGGCACCCCGAAACCATCGCCGACGCAGGCCTGTTCACCGGCCTGATCAACGCCGCTGCCCGTCTCAGCGACCACCCGCCTGACGCGTGAGGTAGTTGACCGCGACGAACGAGCGGAAGGCCGTCAGCCCATCGCCGGCCTCGATGCGGATCGTTCTGGTGTCGACACGCTCGGCTCCCTTCACCCAGGAGCCCACCTCGGCCATGTCCGCGGTCTGGACATCAAGGTCCAACTGCACGGGGAAGGAGATGGCCGGGGGTTGCAGCGTGCCTGCAGCGGCGCGCTGCACGGCCTCGTGTGCGGCGGCACGGATCAGCTGACGAGCCTCTTCGGGATGGATGCTGTGCGCACTGAAGCGAGTGAGGGACTTCTTCGTCACCACCTGCAGCGCCGACGGCGCGAACGGCGCGGTCTCGGCCTGTGCTACCTCGTCGCCGCTTACCAGCCCGATCGGAACCTGGAAGTGGTGAGCGACCAGTGCGTTGATGCCGCTCTCCCCCACCTCCGTGCCGTTGACGCGTGCCGCAGAGAAGACCTCCGGGTTATAGGTGTGGGACAGCGTGGACGCCTCACCGGAGATGGACCCGTGGTAACCCACGAAGAAGATGACAGCGTAGGAGTCGTCCAGCCCTTCCATCATGTACAACGGCTTGTGCCGACCCGAGATGTACGACGAGTGCTGCGCGAGTGCGTCCGGATCCAGGTTCTGCATCGTGGAGTGCGAGTCGTTGACCACCACCGTGTCAGCACCGCCGTCCACGGCTCCGTCGATCGCCGCATTGACCTCGCCGAGCATGAGCCGACAGCCAAGCGCATAGGCTTCCCCACTGCCCGGTCGGCATTGGGACCAGTCGACGATCCCGGCCACACCCTCGAAATCACACGAGAGGTAGACCTTCATCCAGACCCCTTCACGTTCGATCGAGAGCACCATGCTCAGCGTAGACGCTGAACAACAGAAGACGAGTCTAGGAGTCGAAGCCGAGCCCGAGTCCGTCCAACAGTTTCAGCCACAGGTTCCTTCGCCCGTCGTTGCGGTCGGCCCGGTCCAGCGACCACCGGGTGAGCTGGATGGCGCCGTACCGCAGCGGTTCCGGTGGGAACGGGACCGGCCGGCGACGGACCATCCGCAACCGCGCGCGGGGAGTATCGCGCCCGTCGACGAGATCGAGCATGACATCGGCAGCAAAGCGGGACGCTCCGACGCCGAGCCCGGTGAAACCGGCGGCATAGGCCGCCGAGCCTCCCATCGCCGTACCGTAGAAAGCACAGAAGCGCGTGCAGGTGTCGATCGCTCCACCCCAGGAGTGGGTGAACCGCAGCCCCTCCAACTGGGGGAACGTGGTGAAGAAGTGCTGACTGAGCCGCTGGAACGTGGCGTGCCGTTGCTCCACGTCCGGACCCAACCGGCTCCCGTAGTAGTAGACCGCGTCGTAGCCACCCCACAGGATCCGGTCATCGCGGGTCAGGCGGTAGTAGTGGAACTGGTTGCCGGTGTCCCCGACCCCCTGTCGTCCGCGCCATGCAACGGACTCCCGCTGCGCCGCGCTGAGCGGTTCGGTCATCAAGACGTAGTCGTACACCGGCACGGTCAGCAGACGGGTACGGCGCAGCAGCGAGGGATAGGCGTTGGTAGCCAGCGCAACCCGCCTCGCCCGTACGGTGCCCGTCGGCGTCGACACCACGCTCTGCACACCCTGACGACGAAGCCCGGTGGCGGGCGTGTGCTCGTAGATGTCGACACCGAGACCACGGCAGGCGCGACGCAGTCCCCACGCCAGTCGGGCGGGCTCGACCATCGCGCACCCGTCTCGGTCCCACAGCCCCCCGAGGTACGTCGGTGAGTTGACCAGGGCTCGCACGCCGTCGGCGTCGAAGAGCTCCGGCTCGCCGCCGACGGACCGCATCTCCCGTGCCTGCTCGGTCAACTCCGCCACCTGGTGCGGTTCGGTGGCAACCGCGAGCTCTCCGGTTCGCTCGAAGCCACAGTCGATGCCGTACCGGCGTACCGCCGACTCGATGGCATGCAGGTTGTCCGCACCCATCTGCTCCAGTGTCGCTATCTCCGATGGCCAGCGCGCCTTTCCGTTGGCGAAACCATGGGTCAGGCTCGCGGCGCAGAATCCTCCGTTCCGGCCGCTCGCGGCGTGGCCACACCGATCCGCTTCCAGCAGGACGACGTGACGGTCCGGGTCCCGCTCCTTTTGGCGCAGAGCGGTCCACAGACCCACGAACCCCCCGCCGATCACCACGAGGTCAGTGTCGATGCCGCCCTCCAGCGCCGGCAACGGGTCTGGGCGCTGCGGGTCGTCGAGCCAGTAGACCATCGGCTGGGCATCGACCAGAGCGCGGCTGGACCAGGTGTCCCGCCGAGGCGGTGCGTCAGGACTAGTCACGGCGACGCAGCACCATGCCTCCCACCACCGCAAGCAACGCACCGACAACGAAGATGATCGTGCCCATCACGTTTGCTTGCGGGGGGATTCCCAGCCGGCTCGCGCCCCAGACCCACAGCGGGAATGTCAACGTCTGCCCCGCGGTGAACTGCGTGATGATGAAGTCGTCGATCGACAGCGCGAAAGCCAAGAGTCCACCGGCCACCACCCCTGGCATGATCATGGGCAACGTCACCAGCCGGAACGTCGTGAGCGGCCCTGCGCCCAGGTCACGGGCGGCCTCCTCCAACGCGGCGTCGAGGCCGGACATGCGGGCGCGCACGGTGATGGCGGTGAACGGGATCGTGAACATGACATGGGCGATGATGATGGTCAGATAGCCACGCGGGATGTCGAGCGTGATGTAGAGCGACAGCAGGGCAGCGCCGAGGCCGATCTCCGGGGCTGCGATGTTCGCGAACAGCACCAGGTCGGTCGTGCCGCGTCCCCGATACCGGTAGCGGCCGAGGGCGAACCCGATCGGCGTACCCAGTGCGACCGCGATGACCGTCACGATGCAGGCGATCGTGAAGGAGTTGACGAGCGCGTCAGTGAGGTTCGGGATCGCGAACAGGTTCCGCCACCACTCCAGCGTGAACCCCTGCCACCGGAAGTTGTAGCGGCCCTGGGTGTCGTTGAATCCGAACGCGGCCATCACGGCGATCGGCAGGAACATCCAGCCCAGCACAAGCCAGGTGTAGATGTGCAGCAACCGCGCCCGGGGCCGGTCGTCACGGCGCCGACGGCGGGATGACCGGGTACGGCGAGCGGACACTTGCGGCTGCCCCGTGGACGTCAGGGTGCTCATGCCGCGCTCACCTCAAGCACGTCTTCGGTGCCCAATACCCGTGCATAGGCGAAGATCCCGATCAGGAGTCCGGCCATGAGGATGAACGACAGCGCCGACGCCTGCGGATAGTCACTGTTGGTGACGTACAGCGTCTCGATAATGTTGCCGATCATGGTCTGGCCGGGGCCGCCGAGGATCGAGGCGCTGATGTAGTCCGAGGTCGCCGGGACGAAGGTCAGCAGCACCCCGGCGAAAACACCCGGCAGCGACAACGGCAGCACCACCCGCAGGAACCGGTGCGCCTTGTTGGCGTACAGGTCGCTGGCCGCCTCCATCACCTCGGGCTTGATCCGCTCCAGCGCCACGTAGATCGGCAGCACCATGAACGGGATCGAGTAGTAGGTGAGGCTGGCCACGACCGCGAACGACGTCGCGAGTACGTGGAAGTCCGACGGCAACAGCCCCACATCGCGCAGCGGTCCGAGCAACAACCCGTCGTCGGAGAGCAGAAACTGCCAGGCCAGGGTGCGCAGCACGAAAGTGACGAAGAACGGCAACAACAGCAGCAGGAGGAACGTCGGTTTGCGCGTTCCGCCGTACCGCGAGATGTAGTACGCCATCGGGAAGCTGATCACGATGGCCGCGATCGTGGTGATGACGCCGTACACCACGGACCGCACGAACTGCTCGTGGTACAGCGACAACACATGGCTGTAGTTGCCGATGTTCACTGTCTGTCGGAAGCCCTCGACCAGGCTGCCGGTCATCGTCGAGACCGACAGCATGACCACGATCGGCACGATGAAGAAGATCGCGATCCACAGACCGCCGGGAAAGATCAGCGCGTACGGCGTCAGTGCGGTGGACACGCGGCGTCTCATGGGGCGGTTCCTAGGACTGGTAGATGGGCTCGAAGATCGAGTTCCACTTGTCCAGTTGCTTCCCTTCCTTGGGTGTGAGTCCCACCACGACCTTGTCGTAGGTCTTCTGGGTCGGGAACACCGCGTAGCTGTGCGCGACCTGCTTCAGATACTTCGCGTCGCCGCCGGACGCCTGTGCGGCGTCGGACTCCACGACCGGCTGCGCCTTGGGGACCGGCGAGATGTAGTTGACCCATTCCGCGACCATCGCGGCCGGCTTCGGCTGGTAGTAGAAGTTGATGAGCTTCATCGCGTCAACGGGATGCTTGGCGTACTTCAGCAGCAAGAAGTTGTCGGTCCACAACAGCCCACGCTCCTTGGGGATCACGAACTTCAGGTTTGACCCGGACAGGTTCTGCTGGAAGATGTCGCCGGACCAGGCCTGGGAGATCCAGATGTCACCCTTCGCCAAGGCGCTGATGTAGTCCTGTGAGTAGTACTTGCGGACGAGGGGCTTCTGCTTCTGGAGCCAGGCAGCCGCCTTCTTCCAGTCCTTCTCCGTGGACTCCTGGGGGGTCGCGCCGACTGCGAGCAGCGCCGAGTTCGGCAGGTCCTCGTTGTTGGCGAACATCCCGATCTTCCCCTTGAACTTGGGGTCGAGCAGGTCCTCGAAGCTGGTGATCTCCCGCCCGCACTTCTCGGGGTTGTAGCCGATGCCGGTGAATCCGGCCTGCCACGGCACGGAGTAGGTGTTACCGGGGTCGAAGACGGGGTCCTTGTACTTCGCTCCGCCGTACTTCGCGAAGTTCGGCAGCAGGTCATGGTCCAGCGGGAGGAGGAATCCCAGATCCCGGAACCGGTTCAGGTAGATGCCGGCACTGATCACGGCGAGGTCGTAGCCACAGTATTCCCCTGCCGACAGCGACGGCTGCACTTTGGCGAAGAACGGCCCGTTGTCCTGGATCGCCTCGTAGTAGTTGACCTTGGTACCGGTCTTCTTGGTAAACAGCTCGATGCTGGGGTGCTTGCTCTTGTTCTTGTCCGCGGTATCGATGTAGAGCGGCCAGTTGGCCCAGTCCACCACGCCCTGGGCCTTCTTTCCGGCCCAGTAGTCGGTAGCGGTCGGCTGTGCAGCGCTCGCACCTCCTTCACCAGTACTGCTTTGTGCCCCCTGTCCGCCGACGCCGCAGGCGGAGAGGAACGCACCGGCTCCAACGGCTGCGGCACCGGTCCCGGCGATCCGCAGCAGCGAGCGCCGGGAGAACCGCGCCTGTGTCAGCCCCCGGAGCAGGGCGGGGTCGAAGTCAGTGGGTAGCTGGGGATCGTGGTGGTCGGACATGGGGTTCTCCTTCGGGGGTCAGGTGGGTGCGGGGGCGCTGTCGTTCGCGGCGTGGTTGTCCAGTGGGGTCTGTTCCAGGGCGTAGGAGTGTTCTGGGTCCCAGCACAGCCACACGGCATCTCCCCGTTCGGTGCCGGTGTCGGCCGTGGAGGCATTCTGGGAGAACACCACGATGTCGGCTCCGGTGGAGGTCGCCACCGTGTAGTTGGTGGACGTTCCGAGGTAGACGACCTCCTGCACGGTGCCGCGTACGGCACATCCGTGCCGAGCCGGCTCCTCGGTGAGCCTGACCTTCTCCGGCCGTACGGTCAGTTCGACGGTGTCCCCGGCAGAGACGGCGGTACGCCGGGTCGGGACCCATACTTGCCCGTCGCGTCCGAAATCGAGCACGGCCATCCCGTTCTCGACTCGCGCTACGGCGCCGGAGAGCAGGTTGGAAGTACCGATGAAACCGGCGGTGAACCTGGTCGCGGGCTGTTCGTACAGCACCCGCGGGGTGTCGAGTTGTTCGATGTGGCCGTGGTTCATCACCGCGACACGGTCGGACATCGTGAGTGCTTCGCCCTGGTCGTGGGTGACATAGACGAAGGTGATCCCGACCTCCCGCTGGATCCGCTTCAACTCGATCTGCATCGTCTGCCGCAGTTTCAGGTCCAAGGCCCCCAGCGGCTCGTCGAGCAGAAGCGCACGCGGCCGGTTGACGAGGGCTCTGGCAAGCGCCACCCGTTGCTGCTGCCCACCGGACATCCGGGCCGGGCGGCGGCTCTCCAGGCCGGACAGTTCGACCAGCTCCAGTGCCTCACCGACCCGCTGGCGGATCTCGCCTTTGTCGACCTTCTTTCGCCGTAGCCCGAACGAGACGTTGGAGAACACGTCCATGTGGGGGAACAACGCATAGCTCTGGAACACCATGTTGACGTCTCGCTTGTTCGGCGGGGTGTCCGTCACGTCCTCGCCGTACAGCAGCACCCTGCCGCTGGTAGGGGCTTCGAAACCGGCGATCATCCGCAGCGTCGTGGTCTTGCCACAACCCGAGGGGCCCAGCAGCGAGAAGAACTCACCGCTGCCGATGGACAGGTCCAGCTGCTTCACTGCGGAGACGACTTCGCCACCACGCGCACTGAAGTCCTTGGCCACCTCTTCCAGCTGGATCGCTGTATCGGTCCGGGGAACCGCCTTCTCGGTCTCACTCATCCGGCTGTCCCTCTCCAAGGTCGACATGGCCCCGCCCTAGACCTCGATATTGCTCATCACGTGCTTGACGCGGGTGTAGTCCTCAAGGCTGTACATCGACAGGTCCTTGCCGTGGCCGGAGTGTTTGAAGCCGCCGTGGGGCATCTCGGCCACGATCGGGATGTGGGTGTTGATCCAGACACAGCCGAAGTCCAGGGCCTTGGCCATCCGCATCGCCCGCCCGTGGTCGGAGGTGAACACGCTGCTGGCCAGTCCGTAGCGGACCCCGTTGGCCCACCGCAGCGCCTCCTCCTCGTCGCTGAACTGCTGCACCGTGATGACAGGCCCGAAGATCTCGTCCTGGATCGCCTCGTCATCTTGGGCAAGCCCGGAGACCACGGTCGGCGCGTAGAAGTACCCTTGGTCGCCGACCCGCTCCCCTCCGATCTGTACCGTTGCCCGGTCCGGCAGCCGGTCGACGAATCCGCTGACCCGTGCGAACTGGTTCGGGTTGTTCAACGGCCCGTATGCAGCGTCGGCGGCGGTCCCGGTTGTGGTGGCCTTGGCCTGCTCGGTCAACGCGGCCACGAAATCCGAATGCACGCGCGGCCCGGCGAGCACCCGGGTTGCCGCGGTACAGTCCTGTCCGGCGTTGAAGTAGCCCGCGCCCGCGATCGCCTCCGCGGCAGCGGCGACGTCGGCATCGTCGAACACGATCACCGGCGCCTTCCCGCCCAACTCCAGGTGGGTCCGCTTCAGATCCCGCGCCGCGGAGCCGGCCACCTCCATCCCGGCACGTACCGACCCGGTGATCGACACCATCTGCGGAACCGGATGCTCCACCAACGCCCGGCCACTGTCCCGGTCACCACAGATCACGTTGAACACACCGGGCGGCAGGAACTCCGCGGCGATCTCGGCCATCAGCACCGTCGACATCGGCGTAGTGTCCGACGGCTTCAAGACGATGGAGTTCCCGGCGGCGATCGCCGGCGCATACTTCCACACCGCCATCATCATCGGGTAGTTCCACGGCGTCACCTGAGCACACACCCCCACCGGCTCGCGGCGGATGAACGACGTGTGACCCGCCATGTACTCACCGGCCGACTTCCCCTCCAGCACCCGGGCGGCACTGGCGAAGAACCGGATCTGGTCGATCATCATCGGCACTTCCTCCGCGGCGGTGACTGCGCGCGGCTTGCCGGTGTTCGCACACTCCACATCCAGCAGCTCGTCCTGCCGGGCCTCCAACGCATCAGCAACCCGGAACAACGCCAGGCTCCGCTCCGAGGGCGTCGTGTCCCGCCACGCCGGAAACGCCTCCGCCGCGGCCCGGCAGGCAGCATCGACGTCCGCCGCCCCCGACACCGGCGCCCGCGCGATCTCTTGCTCGCTGGCCGGGTTGATCACCGGGGCGGTCTCTCCGCTGGCGGCAGCGACCGACCGTCCGTTGATGAAATTGTGCACGGTAGCGACTCCCGCGGTACTTGGGGCGGACATGCCGATCCCGACCTCCTCAGCAGACGTGTGTGACGAGTACGACATTGGCATATTAGAGCCGCCCTGACAAGTGGATCCGTAGACAGAGTAGTCAAAACGTTAGGAATCAATCGTCCAGGTCGCCAGCGCGACGGCGGCTACCCCCTGCTGCCACGACCTTCCAGCAGCGGCCCCGCGGGGTCGTGGTCGATCCCGTTCCGGCGTACGGCGAGACCCGACAGCGCCTCCAAGACGACCCGGTTGGCCAGGTACGCCGTGATGTCGGCATGGTCGTACGGCGGGGCGACCTCGACGACGTCGATGCCGGCGACCGGAAGCTCGATGCAGATGCGGCGCACCGCGTCCAGCAGCTGGCGGGCGGAGAGCCCGCCGGGCTCGGGGGTGCCCGTGCCGGGGGCATGCCCCGGGTCGCAGACGTCGATGTCCACCGACAAGAACACGGCCTCGCACTGATCGACAGCGATGTCGAACGCCTCGTCGAGGCAGGAGCCCAGGCCCCGCCTGCCGATCTCGGTCATCTCAAAGGAGCGCATCTGCTGGTCGGCCATCCAGGTCAGCGTTTCTGGACCCGGCCAATAACCCCGCAGCCCGATCTGGAGGAACCGGTCGCCGCGCACCGCGCCGGACTCGATCAGCCGGCGCATCGGCTGGCCGTGCCCGTACAACGACCCGAACTCGATGTCGCCGGTGTCGGCGTGGGCGTCGAAGTGCAGCAGCGAGACGTTGCCGAACCCGTGGTGGCGGGCGATGCCGGTGGCATCGGGGAGGGTAACGGTGTGGTCGCCCCCCAGCACGAGGGGGAGTGCTCCGGCGGCGGTGACGGTGTGGACCGCTTCCTCCAGGTTCGCGATGGCGGTCTCGACGTCACCGGAGTACATCTCGACATCGCCGGCATCCACCACCGCCACATCCTGCAGCGCATCAACCCGCAGTGCGAGGTGCGGGCGGGAGCCGTCGGCGGGGAGGTAACAGGTCTCCCGGATCGCCTTCGGGCCGAAGCGTGCGCCCGGCCGGTTGGAGGTGCCGCCGTCGAACGGTGCTCCCAGGATCACGACGTCGGCCGCGGCGAGTGCCCGCTGGTCGGCCAGGTCCAGGGCAGGCACCCCCAAGAACGTGAAGTCCGGACCGAACTGGGCGCCGTACCGAGTCATGACGTACCTCCTCGTTCGACCTCCAGCCTACCGCCTGCATGGATTCCGTAGTGAAGTGCCATACAGCCTGTTCATGTCGACAGTCAGAGGCGAACATGACAACGGAATCGCTTGTCTTTTTCGGTCGTACGGGGCATGATGGCCTGCATGACTACCCAGACCGAGCCCGACCTGGAACTCAGCGCCTTGCAGCAGTCTGCACGGGATCATCTGTGGATGCACTTCACCCGGATGTCCTCCTACGCCGAGGCGGAGGTTCCGGTGATCGTGCGCGGGGAGGGCCCCTACCTCTACGACGCGCATGGCAAGCGGTACCTGGATGGGCTGGCCGGGTTGTTCGTCAGCCAGTTGGGGCACGGCCGGGCCGACCTCGCGGCCGCAGCCGCCGAGCAGGCCACCCAGCTGGGCTACATGCCGGTGTGGTCCTATGCGCACCCGCGAGCGGTTGAGCTCGCGCAGCGGCTGGCCGGTTATGCGCCGGGGGACCTGAACCGGGTGTTCTTCACCTCCGGCGGGGGCGAGGCGGTGGAGTCGGCGTGGAAGCTGGCCAAGCAGTACTTCAAGATGACCGGCAAGCCCACCAAGCACAAGGTGATCTCCCGCGCGATCGCCTACCACGGCACCACCCAGGGCGCGCTGTCGATCACCGGGCTGCCGGACCTCAAGGCGGTGTTCGAGCCGCTGGTGCCCTCAACGTTCCGGGTGCCCAACACCAACATCTACCGTGCGCCCATCCACGGTGATGACCCCGAGGCGTTCGGACGATGGGCGGCGGACGAGGTCGCGGTCGCGATCGAGAACGAGGGCGCAGACACCGTCGCCGCGGTGTTCATGGAGCCGGTACAGAACTCCGGTGGCTGCTTTCCCCCTCCCCCGGGGTATTTCCAGCGGGTGCGAGAGATCTGCGATGCCTACGACGTACTGCTCGTCTCCGATGAGGTGATCTGTGGCTTCGGGCGGTTGGGGTACATGTTCGGCGCCGAACGGTACGGGTTCACCCCCGACATCATGACCTGCGCGAAGGGCCTGACCTCCGGCTACGCCCCGATGGGGGCGATGATCGCCACCGACCGGCTGTTCGAGCCGTTCGCGACCGGCGACGCGGTGTTCGCCCACGGCTACACCTTCGGCGGGCACCCAGTCGCCGCAGCGGTCGCATTGGCGAACCTGGACGCGTTCGAGCGCGAGGGGATCAACGCGCACGTCCGCGAGAACGAGGGCGCGTTCCGGGCGACGCTGGAGAAGCTGCTGGACCTGCCCATCGTCGGCGACGTTCGCGGCGACGGGTTCTTCTACGGCATCGAGCTGGTCAAGGACAAGGCCACCAAGGAGACGTTCAACGACGAGGAGTGCGAGCGGCTGCTGCGCGGGTTCTTGTCCAAGGCACTGTTCGATTCCGGCCTGTACTGCCGTGCCGATGACCGTGGCGACCCCGTCGTCCAGCTCTCTCCGCCGCTGATCTGCAACCAGTCCCACTTCGACGAGATCGAACAGATCCTGCGCACGGTGCTGTCTGAGGCGATGAACCGGCTGTAGGGAATCCCCGTTTGTACGGAAGGATGGGGTTCGTGCCTGCCACCCACGACCACCACCAGCAGCCGCTGCAACTGGACGACATCTCCAAGGCGATCATCGAACAACTGCAACACGATGGGCGAATGCCCTACTCCACCATCGCCAAAGAGGTCGGGCTGTCCGAGGCAGCGGTACGCCAACGCGTGCAGAAGCTGATCGAGCACAACGTGGTCCAGATCGTCGCGGTGACCGACCCGACCCAGCTCGGGTTCGCCCGGCAGGCCATGATCGGCATCCGGGCCGAGGGCGACCTGGAGGAGGTCGCCGAGGCCCTGGCCCAGATGCCCGAGGTCGACTATGTCACCATCACCGCCGGCTCCTTCGACGTCATGATCGAAGTCGTCTGCGAAAGCGACGACCACCTCCTGGAACTGCTCAGCAAACGCATCCGAACCATCGACGGAGTCCGCTCCACCGAGTCGTTCGTCTACCTCCGGCTGCACAAACAGACCTACGCCTGGGGAGTGCGGTGAGGACCAGGTGAGCCAGAACCCGGAGACGATCTCGTGGTGGCTGGAGAGCTGCGAGGACGACCTGACCCCACGGCCGGCACTTCCCGGAGACATCGATGTCGACGTGGCGATCGTGGGGGCCGGCCTCACCGGGCTGTGGACCGCGTACTACCTGACCGACAGCGACCCGTCGATGCGCATTGCCGTCATCGAGAGCGAGTTCGCCGGGTACGGCGCCTCCGGCCGTAACGGCGGATGGGCGTCGGCGCTGTTCCCCGCCTCCCGGGCCAAACTCGCCCGGCTCCCCGGCTCCTCGCGCGACGGCGCGAACCGGCTCATCGCCGCGATGCGCGCCAGTGTCGACGAGGTGGGCCGGGTCAGCGCGGACGAGGGCATCGACTGCCACTTCCACAAGGGCGGCACCGTCGTGTTCGCCCGCACCGCACCCCAACTGGCGCGGGCCGAACGCGAAGTCGCAGACGCCCACGCCTGGGGCGACACCGAGGACGACCTGCGGCTCCTCGACGCCACCGAAGCCCGGGCAGTCGCGCAGGTCACCAGCCTGCGCGGCGCGACGTACACCCCGCACTGTGCCCGTATCCACCCAGCGCGCCTGGTCCGCGGGCTCGCGCGAGCGGTGGAGAGACGGGGCGTTGCTCTCTACGAGCAGACCACCGCTCGCGCACTGCACCCCGGACGCGTGGTGACCGACCACGGCACGGTGCGTGCGGAGAAGGTGCTCCGCGCCACCGAGGGGTACACCGCCCGGATGGAGCAGTCGCACCGCGAGATGGTCCCGGCCTACTCGCTGATCGTGGCCACCGAACCGCTGAGCGAGCGCACGTGGGAGCAGATCGGGATGTCCGATGCCCCCACGTTCTCCGACTTCCGGCACCTGCTGATCTACGGCCAGCGCAGCGCCGACGGGCGCTTCGTGTTCGGCGGACGCGGAGCGCCGTACCACTTCGGCTCGGCGATCCGGCCCTCCTTCGACCACGAGGAGACAGTGTTCGCCGCATTGCGGGAGACCCTCATCGAGTTGTTCCCTCCGCTGCACGGCACCACATTCACCCACTCCTGGGGTGGCGCACTCGGGATCCCGCGAGACTGGACCGCATCGGTGTGGCTGGACCCCACGACCGGGCTCGGTGCTGCCGGTGGGTACGTCGGCGACGGCGTCACCACCACCAACCTGGCCGGACGGACCCTGGCCGACCTCGTCACCGGTCACGAGTCCGACCTGACCACGCTGCCCTGGGTCGGTCACCGGTCCCGGCGGTGGGAACCCGAGCCGCTGCGGTGGCTCGGCGTCAACGCCGGGCTGAAGACGATGGGCCTGGCCGACCACGAAGAGCGCCTGACCGGGCGACCCAGCCTGGCTGCCCGCGCCATGGCCCCGCTTCTCGGCGGCCACTGACCGGGTAGCCCTCGGGCACGTCAGCCGTTGGCGTAGGAGTCCGCAACCTCCAGCGCCTCGTCGATCACGGCCAGCCCGGTACGCAGATCGCCCTCGGAGATGACCAGCGGTGGTGCCACCTGGAGCCGGTTGAAGTGTGCGAACGGCCAGACGCCACGGCTCTTGCAGGCGGCGACCACCTCCGCCATCGGCTTCGCGTCGGCGCCGCTGGCGGCGTACGGCACCAGCATCTCGCGGGTCTGGCGGTCCTTGACCAGCTCGATCGACCACATCATGCCCAGGCCCCGCACCTCCCCGACGCTGCGGTGCCGGTCGGCGATCTCGGCCAGGTTCGGACGCACGACCCGTTCGCCGAGGTCGCGGACGCGCTCCAGGATGCCTTCGTCCTCGAACGCACGGATCGAGGCGACACCGGTGGCGCAGGCCAGCGGGTGACCGGAGTAGGTCAGCCCGCCCGGATAGACGGTGTCGTCGTACGTCGCGGCGATGGCGTCGGACATCAGCACACCGCCGAGCGGCACATAACCGGAGTTCACGCCCTTGGCGAACGAGATCAGGTCCGGCGTGACGTCCCAGTGCTGGCAACCGAACCACTCCCCGATCCGGCCGAACCCCACCATCACCTCATCGGCGATCATCGCGATGCCGTACCGGTCGCACAGCCGTCGTACCCCGGCCAGGTAGCCGTCGGGCGGGATGAGCACACCGTTGGTGCCCACGACGGTCTCCAGCAGCACACCCGCGATCGTGTCGGGGCCCTCCAGACCGATCACGTCCTCCAGGTGCGCCAGCGCCCGGTCGCACTCCTCTGCCTCGGTGGTGGCATGGAACGCCGACCGGTACAGGTACGGACCGAAGAAGTGCACGAACCCGGCGCTGACCGGCTCGTTGCCCCATCGCCGCGGCTCACCGGTTGCGGCGATGGCACCGGTCGTGGCGCCGTGGTAGCTGCGGTACGCCGAGAGGATCTTCCGGCGGCCGGTGTGGCCACGGGCCAGCCGGATGGCGTTCTCGTTGGCCTCGGCGCCGCCGTTGGTGAAGAACACCTTGCTCATCCCGGCGGGGCCGCGCTCGGCGATCATCCGGGCCAGCTCACCACGCTTGTCGTTGGCGAACCCGGGGGCGATCGTGCAGATGCGCTCGGCCTGCTCCCTGATCGCCGCCACCAGCGCCGGATGCCGGTGACCGAGGTTGGCGTTGACCAGCTGCGAGGCGAAGTCGAGGTAGCCGTTGCCGTCGTAGTCGTAGAACCGCACCCCCTCCGCGCGCGCTACCGGCAGCGGGTCGATCTGTCCCTGTGCGGACCACGAATGGAACACATGCGCCCGGTCATCGGCACGCACCTGCGCACCACTCGACGTTCCTACGGTGGACGTCGGCTCCGCAGTCTGCGTCATCATCTGCCTCCTGGCTAGTCGTGAGTGGGGAAACCGAGGTCGATGCTGCTGGTGGCCGGGTCCGGCCACCGGCGGGTCACCACCTTGGTGCGGGTGTAGAACCGGACACCGTCGGGGCCGTACATGTGCAGGTCCCCGAACAGGCTGTCATCCCAGCCGCCGAAGGAGTAGTGCGACACCGGCACCGGGATCGGCACGTTCACCCCGACCATCCCGACCTCCACCTGGTCCTCGAACATTCGCGCCGCGCCCCCATCGCGGGTGAAGATCGCAGTGCCGTTGCCGTATGGGTTGGCGTTGATGACCTCGATCGCCTCCGCGGCCGTGTCCACCCGCACCACGCCGAGCACCGGTCCGAAGATCTCATCGGTGTAGACCCGCATCTGCGGCCGCACGTTGTCGACGAGGCTGGTGCCGAGGAAGAACCCGTCGGAGTCGAAGTGCTTGTCCCTACCGTCCACCACCACTGTGGCGCCCTCCTGCGCAGCGATGTCGAGGTAGGACGCCACCTTGTCGCGATGCGCCGCCGTCACCAGCGGGCCCATCTCCGAGTTCGGGTCGTCGCCCGGGCCGATCTGCAGGTTCGCCATCCGCTTCTCGATGGCGGCCACGAGCGGGTCGGCGGAGTCGCCCACGGCCACCAGCACCGACACCGCCATGCACCGCTCCCCCGCCGAGCCGTAACCGGCGCTGACCGCCGCATCGGCAGCGGCATCGATGTCGGCGTCCGGCAGCACCACCATATGGTTCTTCGCCCCACCCAACGCCTGCACGCGCTTGCCCGCAGCGGTGCCCCGCTCGTACACGCTCCGGGCGATAGGCGTCGACCCGACGAAACTGACCGCCGCCACGTCCGGGTGGTCCAGCAGGCGCCCGACCGCCGCTGCGTCACCCTGCACCACGTTGAACACGCCGTCGGGCAACCCGGCCCGCTGCAACAAGTCGGCGATCAGCAGCGACGCCGACGGATCCTTCTCACTCGGCTTGAGCACAAAGGCATTCCCACACGCCAACGCGTTCGGGATCATCCACAACGGCACCATCGCCGGGAAGTTGAACGGCGTGATCCCGGCGACCACACCGAGGGGCTGGCGGATCTCATACACATCCACCCCGGTCGAGGCCTGGTGGGAGAAGCCGCCCTTCAACAGCTCCGACAGCCCACACGCATACTCGATGCACTCCAGGCCACGCGCCACCTCACCCGCCGCGTCCGAGCGGACCTTGCCGTGCTCAGCAGAGATCGCCTCGGCCAACTCATCGGTGTGCTCGGCCACCAACTGCCGGAACGCGAACAGCACCTGCGTTCGCTTCGCCAGCGTTGCGTCCCGCCACTGCGGGTACGCCGACGCCGCAGCGGCCACCGCCGCGTCAACCTCTGCCACACTCGCCAACGCCAACTCACCGGTCTGCTCCCCCGTCGCCGGGTTGAACACCGGAGAGGTACGGGCGTACTCCCCCACCGGCGCCCCTGCGATGACATGCCCGATCCGCTTGACCATCGATTCCTCCACGTCGTCACCGTGACCGGCAGTCGCCGCCCACGCGGCCCACGGTAGAACCGCCTGGCGCCGGGCACAATGCACGGAGTGCGACTGAAAACGACGGTTCGCTACATAGAATGTGCACCATGGCGTTGTCAGTGTCCGACGCTCTGCGCGTCCCCGCGCTCCGGGAGGCGGACGTCCGCGTTTTGGCGGGCGCCGACCACCTGGACCGCCCGCTGCGGTGGGTGCACGTGGTGGAACAGACCGAGATCGCGCACCTGCTGCACGGCGGCGAGCTGCTGCTGACCACGGGGCAGGGGCTGACCGAGAACGACACTGCCCCGGACCGGTTCCTGCGGCAGGTCATCGACAGCGGAGCCGCCGGCCTGGTGATCGAGCTTGGCCCACGGGTGCGGGAGGTCCCGCCCGTCCTGGTCCGGATGGCAGAGAACGCCGGGCTGCCGCTGGTGACGCTGGCGCACGAGACGCGGTTCGTCGAGGTCACCGAGCAGGTGCATCGGGCGATCATCGACCGCCAGCACACCCTGCTGGAACAGGTCGAGACACTCAACCGGGAGTTCTCCACTCTCGTCCTCGGCGGAGCCGCCGTCGACACCTTGCTGCAGCACCTGTCCACTGCCGTGGGGAACCCGGTGGTCCTGGAGGACCGGGCGCACCAGGTCGTGGCCTACGCGTCCCACGGAGCAGCCGACGATGACACGCAGTCCCTGCTGGCCGACTGGCAGCGGCACTCGCGTGCCCGTCACCACGAGCCGAGGACGGCCGGGGTGCATGTCGAAGACGGATCACCACCGTGCGTGTGGGCCGGCATCTGGCTCCGGCACGAGCCGTGGGGCCGGGTGCACATCCTCGGCACGCGCTCCGCCCCCGACGACCTCACCCGGCTGCTGCTGGACCGGGCAAGCCTGACCCTCAGCCTGGCCCTGCTGGGACAGGCCGACGAGGAGCACCTGTCCGACCGCGCGGCACACTCGCTGCTCAACGACCTGGCCGCAGGCCGCTACGAGTCGGCCGAGGGAGCCCTCAGCCGCGCCCGGGCACTGGGGTCAGACCTCGCCGACGGAGTCCTCGTCGCGGTGGTGGTGGACATGACGAACCTGACCGACATCGCCTCGCGTCAAGCGCTGGGTGAGTCCCGTCTGCAACGGCTGCGGCTGCGGTTGCGAGCGGGTTTCCGCGGCAGCCTCACCGCGTGCGGGTGTGCCGGCCTCACCGCACTGGACGGCGACCGCATCCTCGCCCTGGTCGCGATCCCGACGAGCCGCTCGTTCGCGTCCACGCTGGAGCGGCTCGCGACGGGTGCCCGCAGTGAGCTGTCCGGGATCGAACCGGACCTGCATGTCGTGGTCGGCGCCAGCCGGAGAGCCCGGTGGGAGGCGACGGGACGCGCGTTCGACGAGGCCCGGATCGCCGTAGAGTTCGGGAGCCACACCGCCGACCGGGCGCTCTACCAGTTCGGAGACCTGGGCACGTATCCGCTGCTGCGCCGCCTCGCCCAGGGGCCGGAGCTCGCCGCGTACGTCGAGTCGCAGCTCGGGCCGTTGCTGCAGCACGACGCCGCCAGCGGCTTTCCGCTTCTGCCTACTCTGCGGGTCTACCTCGCCCATGCCGGACGCAAGGCTGACGCCGTCCGCGAGCTGCACGTGCAACGCCGTACCCTCTACGCACGGCTGGCCAGGATCGAGCGGCTGCTGGAACGAGACCTGCGCGACCAGGACACCCGCACCGAGCTCACATTGGCCCTGCACGGGCTGAC
>CAYLOC010000004.1:0-41523 GCA_964385195.1 uncultured Nocardioidaceae bacterium | reverse complement strand
ATTCGGTGGGTCGCAGGTGTTCGGTCGGGGTGCGATGTGCGGAGCGGCAGCGGACGAGGGGCATGGTGGGGCAGAATGGTCGCGGCACCGTTCATCGTGCCATCCGTCACAGAGGTCCCGCGTCATGAAGGAGGGCCGATGTTCCCGAGCAACCTCGAGATCGCCCGCAAGTCCCCTCGTCTCCCCATCGCCGATATCGCAGCCCAGATGGGTCTGGAACGTCATTTGCTCGAGCCGTACGGCGACGACGTCATGAAAATCAAGTTGGAGGCGGTCGAGGAACTTGCGCACCGCCCCCGTGCCAAGTACATCGTCGTCACCGGCATCACCCCCACCCCGCTCGGGGAAGGCAAGTCCACGACCACCGTCGGTCTGGTGCAGGGGATGAAACATCTCGGAAAGAACGCGATCGCGACGATCCGGGAGGCTTCGATGGGCCCGGCGCTGGGCATCAAGGGCGGTGCTGCGGGGGGTGGGTACAGCCAGGTGATCCCGATGGAGAAGCTCAACCTTCACCTGACGGGGGACATGCACGCGGTCACCGCCGCCCACAACCTGCTCAGCGCGATGCTCGACAACCACCTGTACCGGGGTAATGCGCTCGACATCGACCCGCACAGCATCACCTGGCGACGTGTCCTCGACGTGGATGACCGCGCGCTGCGAAACATCGTCATCGGGCTGGGCGGACGTGGGGACGGCGTACCACGCCAGACCGGGTTCGACATCACGGCCGCATCTGAGGTGATGGCCACGTTGGCGCTGACGACCTCGCTGCGTGACCTGCGCGCCCGCCTGGGCCGGATCGTGGTCGGCTACACCACGAAGGGAGAACCGGTCACCGCGGAACAACTCAGCACCGCGGGTGCGATGACGGTGCTGCTGCGGGAGGCAATCAAGCCCAACCTCTTGCAGACGACGGAGAACACCCCCGCCCTGGTCCACTGCGGGCCCTTCGGCAATATCGCCACCGGCAACTCTTCGGTGATCGCAGACCTGGTCGCGCTGCGATGCGGTGAGTACGTCGTGACCGAGGCAGGGTTCGGCGCCGACATGGGGGCCGAGCGTTTCTTCAACATCAAGTGTCGCGCGTCGGGGGAGTCTCCCGACGCGGCGGTGGTCGTGGCCACCGTCCGGGCCCTGAAGGCGCACTCGGGCCGCTACCGCATCGTCGCCGGAAAGCCCCTTCCGGAGAACCTGCTCGCAGAGAACCCCGACGATGTCCACGCCGGAGCCGCGAATCTGGTGAAACAGATCGAGAACGTCCGCATCCACGGCGTCTCACCGGTGGTGGCCGTTAACGCCTTCGGCACCGACCACCCGTCCGAGCACGAAGCGATCCGCCAGATCGCCGAGCAGGCCGGCGCCCGCTGCGCGGTGTCGAACCACTTCACCGAGGGCGGCGCGGGCGCGACCGACCTGGCCCAAGCGGTGGTGGACGCGACACAAGAGCCGAGCGACTTCCACATGCTGTACCCCGACCATGCCAGCCTCCGGGACAAGATCGAAGCGGTCGCAACGAAGGTGTACGGCGCGGACGGTGTGGACTACTCCCCGGCGGCCACCCGGCAGCTGAACACCTACGAGAAGGCGGGGTTCGGCGACCTCCCCGTGTGCCTGGCCAAGACCCACCTTTCGCTGTCCTCGGACCCCAAGCTGAAGGGCGCACCCACCGGGTGGAGCCTGCCCGTCCGGGAGGTACGCGCCTCCGTCGGCGCCGGTTTCGTCTACCCGATCTGCGGGGACATGCGGACCATGCCGGGTCTCGGCTCGGACCCGGCAGCCGCCCACGTCGACCTGGACGAGAACGACCACACCGTGGGACTGTTCTGACCGATGCCGGAGACGTACGGCGACCGGTCACTCGCCGAGTTCGTGGAGTCCGTGGCCGCGCGTACCGCTGCCCCCGGCGGCGGCTCGGTGACCGCCGTGACCGTGGCCCTCGCGGCCGGGCTGACCGCGATGGCCGTGCGGTTCTCCGCCGGACGTCCGGGAGTTGACGAAGCGGCGGCGGCCCAGGCCGACAAGGTGCGCCTCCAGGCCCTTCACTTCGCCGACAGCGACGCCGCGGCGTACACCGCCGTGCTTGCCGCCCTACGGCTGCCACGGGACGCCGATGGGGTCCGCCGCGTCCAACTTCGAGAGGCCCTCACCGCCGCGAGCGATCTTCAGATCGAGGTGGCCGAGGCGGCGGTGACCGTCGCGCGGATCGCGGCGGAACTGACTGTCTCCGGAAAGCCCGACGTCCGCGGCGACGCGCGCAGCGGCCTGTTGCTCGCTGAGGCTGCCGTACGATCCGCTGCGCAGTTGGTGGAAGCGAACGTCTCCCTTGGCGGATGCGAGCAGCGGTTTCTGACCCGCACAGCAGACCTCGTCGCCACCGCCCAGGAGTTGGTACATTCCGCCGCGTAGTCCCCCCGCTGATGACCCTTTCACCCAATAGTGTCTTCCTGCAGTCGGTGGAAGGAGCGCTATGGGGTCGCCGGAGCGGGTGTACGGACGATGGGAGCACTATCCGGTAACGGGAGACGATATCCGGTCTTCTGCGGAGAACGTGCACGGGCGTGCGCGGGCGGTGCATGCATTGGCCGGCGAGGTCGATAAGGAGCACCGGTCCGCGGTGGCGGCAGTGGAAGGAGATCTGCACGGCCCGGTTGCGGCTGCACCCGAGGACGCGACGTCGACGGCGTCGAAACTGGGTCGCGAGACGATGTATGCGGCAGCGACCCTGCGACTCTTCGCCCATGGTGTCGACGTCTTCGACGGTGAGGTCAACCAGGTCAACTCGATGATGTTCGTGCTCCATCACCAGCCTGAGTACCGCCGGGGTGGAGAGACGGCCGAGGAAATGAGGCAAGGGGCCATCTCGTCCGGCAACCGCCAGTACCGCACTGCCGAGAGCAACCTCGACGACGTCGCAGAGCAGGTTGTGTCGATGCTCAATAACTCCAGCAAGGCGAACATCCGAAAATTGTTCTACTTGGGCTACATGCCCTTGGACGCTCCAGAGTACTTTCCGAACGTGCACTTCACCGCCCAGGACTATGCCAAGGCGGTACAGGCAAAAATCGAAGCCGGAGAACTTCCGGACTTCTCCTCGATGAGTGACAAGGAAGTCGAGACCTACCTCAAGAACCATCCAGAGCTTGCGCAGGTCATGCCCCACCTCCTTGGTGTTCGTAACCCGTCCGCGGATGTGACAGCGATGGTGAGCGGGCAGGCCAGGGTGGACGCCAAGCTCCTGAAGGGTGCGGTGGACGGCAAAGTCGACGATGCAGGTGTGCTCGCTCAGATCGGGCAGGCTGAGCGGTTCATCAAGATCATCAACGACCGGCTCGCCAATGGCGGGAAGATGACCGCGGCGGAGCACTCCTACCTCTTCACGTGGTTCAACACCGTTGGTGCCGACGACCTGGCCGGGCTCTCCAAGACCGTGTCCAGCCACCTGCCACCTGTACCGGGGTATGCCCAGCAGGGCATGATGACCTCCTACGTCGGAGTCGTCAGTAATGCGATCCTTAATCTGTCGCGGCCCAGCCTGCAACGAGTGACCCAGTACGACAACACAGTCCGGATCGGCCGCGGGGCGTTCAGCCCCACACTCCGTGAGTTCGACCTCAACAAGGACGGCGTCCTCGACGTCCACGACATGCCGCAGGCAATCCAGGACCTGATGTCGATGCGGATCGGCGAGTCCGCCCACGGCTATCGATGGGGCGACGTCGACGAGCACGGCCACCCGGAGTCCGACTCCCTCTCGCATGTCCAGAACTTGGAGAAGTTCCGTGGGTTCGCGTCTCTCATGGCGGCCTCGACCGTCACCGGAGGCTCGGAGTTCTCACAGGATCTCGGTGAGTACGCGATCCAGGCAAAACAGGATCTGAACGCGTTACAGGCAAACGCCCGGCGCCTCACGGGGTGGGGTGGGGTCAACGAGGAAGAGTGGCAGGGCCTGCAGACGACGTTATCGGATTACCCCGTCAGCACGTTGCTCGGAGTCACTGCCCGGAACGAGGATGCGTCCGCGAACATGCTGCTCGACGGAGACGACCGCAATGCCCTCCTCGGCATGAACTGGGACGCTGGGAGTGGTGCCGCTGACGTGATTCGCGCGGGTACAGATCGCGACCCCGACGGCGGTGGCGGAAGCTACACTCAGGCTGAGGCTGCGAAGGCACTCTTCACCGAGATCGCAAGTGACCATTTCCAATATGGGGCTCGGATGAACGAGCAGGTGTCCGATGCAGTGATTGACTCCGGTATCACGTGGATGGACACATTCGGTGCCAACGGAACGGGCGACGGCATCGATGATGATGGCCACTACGATCCCGACGTGGATGTGATTGTCGGTGGCGAAGATGCCCTCGGGAGGGAAATTCCCTTTACCCTTGACATGGACGATGCAACTCGGGCGAACTTCTTGCAGTTTGTGTCTGGTGCCGGGGACTCCGACGCAGTTCGATTCCACGCCGCCGCAACGGTGTATTCCCAAGGGCTCATTTCCCATGCACTTGACCACGGGACACCGACACAGGTGCACGAGGCGATGGCCTACGCGGGACGTCTCGACGGCAATATCACTGCTTCGGACTACGAGTCTGCGATCGACCATCAAGAAGACAAGGACGATCAGGCGCAGGCGGCCCACGACGCGGCGGTACGTCGGCACGCCGCCCTCAAATCAGCTCTGAACTTCACGATCGGCACCGCCGCCACTATCGGTGGTGCCGTCCAGCCCGAGCTGGCGCCATTCCTGGCCGTCGGCGCGGGGGCGGGGACCGGGATCGTCGACCAGGTGATTGACGATGGGCCGGACCCGGTTCCCTATGCACCACAGGTACGAGAGGGGCTCTTTGATGCTGACCAGAAAGGATCCAGCCACACACGGGACTATCTGTTGTTCGGTGCCATGCTCCAGACACAGAATCAGGGCTCTGAAGCCATCAACAGCGGTCATTACGACATTGACGGAATCGTGACCCAAAACGCGGACGGCAGTTACTCAGCCAAGAGCCTGGCTGACATAGAGAGTAGGGAAGATCCGCAAACCTCGCTCAGTGCCGTGGTCAGCGACTACTACAACGATGTGTGGCCCAGCCATCATCATGGGACGAACCAAACCGATCCGGCGGTGTTTGATACCGCCAGGGATGACGTCGCCAATGGGTCTCACTACGACAATGACATCAACGACCCGGATGGCTGGTCCAACGATCGTTCGGCGGAGCGGTGGCTGTACGGCGACAATGTCCCGGAGGGGTATGGTGACGATCCATGGGAGGATGGACCACGCGAGATGTACCCCGATTTGAACGGTCCCGACGGTCCGGCGCCGGAGCAGTTGGACACCAGCGCCTATGAACAGTAGCGGCCACGGGGGGCAGCACACCGCCGTGACAACCAGTCGGTGTCCTCGTGCGCATCGATGGTACCGGCCAGCTGTTGCGGTCGCGCTCGCCCTGGTTGCTGTCCTCTCGGCGTGCACTGGTAATGACACGCATTCTGGCCCTGCCGACACGCCGTCTCCCGCCGAGTCTTCGCCTGCGTCCTCTGACACCGCCGTCCCTTCCCACTCGCCATCCGCGCGGGAGACCGCGTCACCGATCCCGGAGAACCCGCCGGCGACGGTCGACTTCGGCCGGGCGGTAGCGGCGATCCCCATGAGCGGGCCGAAGGGTAGTCGGATCCACTGGCGGCTGCCGAAGGAGCAGAGCAAGCCGGTGAAACTGGCCTATCTTGCTGGCCAACGCTACGAGGCCTTGAGAACCCTAGCCGCGGCTACCCCGACCGTCGGTCCCGTACGTTGGTTCCCCGCGGTGGCAACGAACGGTCCCCTCGCCGCCATGTGGGACACGTACAAGGATCTGCAGCCGGGTCAGCTCACGGGCCCCTCGTGGATTTGGTTCGACAGCCCTACGAAGAGCACGTCGACGCATGTGCAGTTTGCGACGTGCTACGTCGCCCATCGGAACTCATCATCGACGGGCTGGCTGGTCAAGTCGTGGATGTTGGGAGTCCAGAAGGTCCGGGTCCCTGGCCATGGCCAACGGTGGAAGGTAGCGTCTGACAGCGAACGCCCTAGCGCCACCTTTCAAACACGGTGTGAGCGATGGGGGACGTCAGTCAAGAAGGCAAACTCCGGCAAGTAGGGCGGAATCTTTCACCAGCGGCGGAGGTT
Source organism: uncultured Nocardioidaceae bacterium (assembly GCA_964385195.1). GTDB lineage: Bacteria > Actinomycetota > Actinomycetes > Propionibacteriales > Nocardioidaceae > CAYLOC01. Next base: position 35,342 of record CAYLOC010000004.1, on the reverse strand, counting down.
TGGTCGTGACACGTGACGATGAGTTTGCTCACGGTAATCCGGGTTCGGAACCACCGACGGCCTGGCTACATCCCTCTGAGGTATCCAGTGTCGAGAAGACTTCCGGCCCCGACGACCTTAAAGACAGGCGCGGGCCCCGGGGCAAGGTCCTCATCGGCGGGCTGGTCGTCATAGCCCTCGCCGCCGCGGCCGTGATGGCAACGTTCCTGATGACGCGAAGACCACCGCAATCGGAAACGGAACAAGTTGCGCGTCGCTATGCCGCTGCCTCCGATTGTCGTGACGTGTACGCGTCACTGTCCGCCGCGCGTCAGCAACAGGAAGGCACCCGTCAAGAATTCTGTGCGCAGCACCAACGTGTGGCCCTCAACGTCGCCTGGTCTCGCGATCTCGCACTCACTGACCACAAGGCGCTGGTGGTGGTGGCCGGCTCGTTAGCTGGCCGGAGCCCGGCCGCAGACGACAACTCACCCCAGGCCGCACAGGCAAGGATCCGGGCCGCTGCCGTCATCGTGGTGTATCTACAGCGCGAGCACGGCGAATGGAAGGTCGCGAGCGTTCGACCACTGTGAGCAGTTGTTGAGAGTCGGCCGATTCGCGGCCACAGAGCACGGTCAGCGCTCATCGAGTGGCCACACGTAATGGCCATGTTGCCCGTGTGGCTGCTGCTCAGCACTCAGGTTCGTGGGGTCAACGATGTGACCGTGCTCACCGTACGGCTCGTGGCCCTCGGATCTCGGTAGGGGTGACTCGGGGCCGGTCTCCATGCGGTGGCCGTCGTCGTAGCGATCGGAGGCGATCGGCCCTTCCGGGCCGGTCTCCATGCGGTGGTCGCCACCGTCGTAGGGATCGGTAGCGACGGGCTGGACGATATGCCCGTGCTCACCGTAGGGCTCTTCTCCGGGACCAGTCCCTTGCCCCCCAGTGGGGCCAGGCACCGGACCACTGGTCGGCCCGGGCACGGGCCCACCACCGGGGGGCGGGGCAGTGTATCCCGCGTCGCGCTGTGCTGCCGAGCCGTTCACTTTCGCCCCGAGATTGAGCGAGGTGTCCGTGTGGCCCTTCTGCCGATGCCCGGTCTCGTTGTCGGCGTCTCGTGTCACCGCCCCGACATTGGCTGTCCCATAACCGAGGTCGGTGATCATCTTGGGTAGCTTCGTCGACGGGTCCAGTACCGACCGGGAAGCGAAGTCCGCCACCGCGCCCCGGACCCGGGGGTGGGTGACGATGCCCTCACTCTCCGAGACAGCGCCGCGCAGGAGGGAGCAGTGGCTGTTAGCGTCGCCGTTGAGGCCCGCAACGTTCTTGCCTGCGCAGTACAGCGCATCCGGGTCGACGTCTAAGTTGTTGATGCTCGCCACTGCACCCTCCTGTCATCGTGCGGAACGGCTAGGTCTAGAGCTCGCGAGTGCTGCGCTGAGCGTGACTCAGCAGTTCCTCCATGTTCTCCTGGACTCCACGGAGACCCTTACGTCCAGCCGCGTCCACCTGTTCCTGGTTGTGCCGCTGCGCTTGCGCGCGTGCCTGGTTCTCCGCGGAGGCGATCCCGCCATCCGTGTCGTCACCGAACGCCTGCCGCGTGTTCGCGTTGAGCTCGTAGGCGCTCTGTGCGTTGGCATACTCCCTGGAAACACGGTCGGTGTGGTCTTCCATCACGCCACGGTTGACGTTCAGTTGCTTTCCGCCCATCGGTCTCTCCTCCTGGTCTCAGTCAGCCGATTATGACTACTTGTTGATGCTGTTGTGCAGCACGCTTTGGGTGACGTCGAGGTTGTTCGTAACGTCCTGCTTCTGCTGACCGGCAACGTGCTCTTCAGCCTGGGCCGTCTGCTTCACGTAACGCGCGACGCCCTCCGCGCCGGTCGCCTGGTCGTGGGCGATCGAGCCGATTCCCTCAGAACCGGCAAGGGCAGTGTTGGCCGCCTGAGTCGCGAAGCCACCGCTCTGGCTGCCGTGGAGGTCCTCACCAGCGGCACGCGCATTCTTACCGTGCCCGCCGATGGTCCCGGCGCCGTCGGCCATCTTCCGGGCGTGCGCATCCGCGCCCTCGTAGCCGCCTTTCAGGACCAGCTTGTCTGCACCCATCTGTCGAATCCTCTCCTCGCTGGCGAGCAACGCCCGCTGTTACCGAACAACCAGCACACTAGTTGCCGAGGGGGTCACGCTCCGAGTGACCGTGTTCGAGGGCGTCTCAGGTGTCCTCATCCTCGACGTGTGCGGTCTGGACCAGCGAGGCGGAGCCGTCGCGCCCCACGTAGATCGCCCGGCCGACCGGCAGCCGCTGGGAGGGGACTCCACCGATGAGCCGGCCCTCCATCCGGTCTCCGGAGAACATGAAGCCCGGTGTGGAGAGGTCGATCAGCCGCTGGATCATCGGCTCGAACACCGCACGTGACATACCGCCGGTACGGCGGGCCAGGACGAGGTGGAACCCGAGGTCACGACCCTGGGGAAGCGCGTCGAGCAACGGCAACAGCGGGTTCCCGCTGGAGGTGACCACGAGGTCGTAGTCGTCGACGAGCACGAACACCTCCAGGCCTTCCCACCAGGTACGGTTGCGCAGCTGTTCGGACGTGACGTCGGGGCCCGGACGGCGCTCTTCCAGCGCCTGGGCGATCTCTTGCGCCATCTGCTGGGTGTGCTGCTCAGTGGTGGCGTAGGACAGCAGGTAGTCCTCCGGAACGAAGTCCAGCAGTGAGCGTCGGTAGTCGACGAGGGCGATCGCGATGTCGTCGGGGGAGCGGGTCTGCATGAGACCGCGGGCGATGACCTTCAGCATGTTCGACTTCCCGGTCTCGCCGTCGCCGTACACCTGAAGATGCGGGTCGCCACCGTAGAGGTCGATGGCGACCGGGCCGAGGTTGAGCTCGGAGATGCCGACCGTCAGCTCGGTCTCTCCTGGCTCGGGTTCCGGCAGCGACGTATACGACACCAGCCGCGGCAGGACCTCGACCTTCTCCACGGCGGAGTCCGGCCACTTCTCGCGCACGGTGGCGATCACGTCCGCCTGTGCCTCGGAGAGGTCCTCCGTGCTGGCCTCGGTATCCATCCTCGGGACCGCCGTCTGGAACATGAGGTTCCCGCCGACCGCGGTCAAGCCACGACCCTTGGCGTCGGTTCCGATCTGCTCCATCAGCTTGCGGTCGAACTCCGAGTCGTAGCGGTCCTGCAGCCGCAGCTCCAGGCGTCCCCCCATGGACGCCTGCATGCGCATCCGCACCTGCATGTTCTGGGTGACGGTGACGATGAAGTGCACGCCGAAGTTGGTGCCACGGGCGGCCATGTCGGCGATGGCGTAGTCGAGGTCGTCGTACTCCTCCCGGAACGTCCCCCACCCGTCGACGACCAAGAAGATGTCGCCGGGGACGTCGGCGGGGATCCTGCCCTCGGCACGGGCACGCCGGAACTCCACCATCGTGTCCACGCCGTGTTCCCGGAACACCTCCTCGCGCTGGTCGAGCAGCGTGCGTACGTCGTTGACGGTGCGGGAGATGCGCTCGGGGTCCACACGCGTCGCGACTGCGGCGACATGCGGGAGCTCCTCCAGCGCACGGAGCGTGCCTCCGCCGTAGTCGATGCAGTAGAACGTCACGTCTCGCGGCCGGTACCGCAACGCCAGAGAACAGATCATCGTGCGCAGCAACGTCGACTTGCCGGTCTGTGGAGCGCCGGCGACCACCAGGTTGGCCCCGCTGCCGTCGAAGTCGTAGGCCAGCGGGAACTGTTTCTGGTGACTCGGGTCGTCGACGGTACCGAGCAGGGCCACGCAGGTTGTCGGGTCCGCGACGTCGTGTTGGTCCTGCAGGAGTCCCAGCGGCAGCACCTCGGGCAACGGGTCGAGCCAGACCGGGCGTACCTTCGGTGCGCCCACGCTGCACAACCGTTCGCACAGGACGTCGAGGACCGACGTCTCGTTCCGCGCCGAGGGTCGGTCTGCTGTGTCGTCCTCCTCTGCGGCGGCCAACTGGTCGGCGTTGACCTGTGCGATCCAGGATCCGAGACCGTTGACGGCCACGTACGGCACGGCGGGAACCTCCGCCTTCGGGCCCTCGGTCGGCGGGGAGTACGGCGACGACACCAGCGCCGCCTTGAACCGCTCGAAGACGGTCGTGTCCACCTTCAGATACCCGGACCCTGGCTCCGGCGGCAGGTGGTAGGCATCGGGGACCCCGATCGCGTCCCGGGACTCGCTCTCGGAGAACGTCCGCAGCGAAATCCGGTAGGACAGGTGCGACTCCAGACCCTTGATCTTGCCCATCTCCAGCTTCTGCGTCGCCAGCAGCAGATGCACCCCGATCGAACGGCCGATCCGCCCGATCGCCACGAACAGCTCCGCGAAGTCCGGCTTCGCGGTGAGCAGCTCGGAGAACTCGTCGATGATGACCAACAGGTGTGGGAGTGGCTCGAGATCCTGCCCTGCGGCGATCAGGTCCTGGTAGGCGGTGACGTTGGGGAGGTTCCCGGCCGCTTTCAGCACCTCTTGTCGACGCTGCATCTCGCCGTACAACGCATCCCGCATTCGGTCGACGAGGGTGAGGTCGTCCTGCAGGTTCGTGATCATGCCGGCCAGATGCGGGATCTCCTCCATCGCGGCGAACGTGGCGCCGCCCTTGAAGTCGACGAGCATCAACGCCAGCTGGTCCGGGCCGTGCCCGATGACCAGTGAGGAGACCAGGGTGCGCAGCATCTCCGACTTCCCCGAACCGGTTGCGCCGACCACCATGCCGTGCGGACCCATGCCGCCGTGGGCGGACTCCTTCAGATCCAGCAGGACCACGCCGCCGTTGGCGCCGATCCCGATGGGGACACGCAAGACGTCACGCAGCGCGCGGCGGTGCCAGGTCTGCCGGGGATCGAGGGTGGCCGCGTCGGGCACCCCGAGGATCTCCGCCAGCCCCACGGTGTCTTGCAGCACCTCGTCCCCGGAGTGGTCCTCCGCGGAGAGGCGGAGGGGGGACAGCTGGCGCGCCAGCACCGCGAGCTGGCTCTCGGAGACCTCATCGCAGGCGAACGGCGCCTCCCGGGACGCCTGCCGCGCCGTCCCGTTCTCGTCCACCACGATGCGGTCGTCGACGTTCTCGGGTTCCCGCCGCTGGTCGTCGACCAGCGCGATGACATGGATGCCGAGCTCGGCCAGTCGGACATTGGAGTCCGGTGGCTCCAGCCCCGAGACCTGCGGCAGCCCGGCCCCGTCGATCACGACCACGAGGTGATCCCGGGCTGCTACGCCGCGTCCGCGGGACCGGGACCGGTCATCGAGCCGCCGCTCGATCTCCGGTTCCAGCAGCTCGGTGAGGGCCGGCACGGTGGCGGTGACCAGCCGCGCTGTCATGTCGCCGTCCATCACGCCGGCGGCCTGACAATGCGGCAGCCACTTGGCCCACTCCCAGGCGTCCGCTCGCTCATCGGCACGGACCACGGCCAGGTGTACGTCGGACGGTGCGTGGAATGACACCAACTGCGCAACGGCGGCCCGGGCCAGGCGGGAACGGGTCTCGACGTCGCCGACGATGCTCAACACGCTGATGGGGCGGAGATCCACGGCCACCGGCTCGTCGCGCAGCACCGCGTACCGGTCCTGGAGGTTCTTCGCCGCCTCCAGACACACCTGGTCGAACTGGTTCAGCGGACCGGTGTCGGCCCCCATGGCGAGAGCCGCCGCGATCTTCTGGTCGCCGATCCCCAGACGCAACACCAAGAAGTCGGAGTTGCTCGACCGGCGCTCCCACCTGCGTTCGGCGGACCGGCACACCTGGCTGAGCCGGGCGGGAGCCGGGTGCCGCCAGCGTCCGCTCTCGCGTTGCGCAGCGATGATGTCGCGGAGCGCGTGTCGCAGGTCCTCGATGTAGTCCAGGTAGCGTTCCCGCCCTTCGCGGAGGAGACGCTTGGGGCCGGTCCGCTGGGCGATGATCATCACCAGACCCACACAGACCGAGCCCAACAGCACGATCATGCTGCCGATCTGGGCGATCTTGTTCCCTGGGTTCGTCAGCGACACGATGACCGAGCCGGCCGCGCTCATCATCGGCATCATGATCATCGTCATGCCGGTGACCGGTGGCGGGGCCTGCTGTTGGCTCGGTGGGTCCGCGATCGTGATCTGGTCGGTCGGGACCTCCGGCGGCTGGATCCGCGCCGGCCTCTTCACCAACGTCGTCGTCACCGGTGCCTCCGAGTGAGTCGTAGAGCAGATATGCTCGTCGATTGTCCCAACTTATCTGCTTTGTGAGAAGTGAGCCGGGCCGGGAGGTGAGCGTGCTCACGTCGTACAGCCGAGTCACCGTCGTCAGCGGTAACCGGCGCGTCGACCTGGCGCTGCCCAGTTCGCTGCCGCTGTCCGACGTCGTGCCGCAGGTGCTCCGGTTCTGCGGCCCGGAGGAGGAGACGCCGTCCAGGACGGAGTTCACCCTCGGCCGGTTGGGCGGTCAGTCCCTGTCACTGTCCCAGAGCCTCGCCGAGGCCGGGGTGCGCGACGGTGACGTGATCGAGCTCCGGGCGTACGGCGAGGAGGCGCGCGCGGCCTTCGTCGAGGACGTCCGGGACACGATCGAGGACACCGTCGACGGGCGCGGCGGAGGGTGGTCGACCCGCTCCACAGCGGCGTTCTCGCTGGTTGCCGGCAGCGTGTTCGTCTTGCTGTGGCTGGCGCCGGTGCTGATCACGACCTTCGCTGCGGGCCTGGCCGGCCGCGTTCCCGTCCTCTGGGACACCGAGGCAGTGGTCAGCGCGCTCGCTGCGGCGGCGGCACTCATCGCCGGTACTGCGCTCGCCGCGCGGCTGGCACCGCAGTGGGCGGCCGACGTCGCCAGTAGCGTCGCGGTGCTCGCTGCGTGCGAGGCCGGGGTACAGATGGCGGGACGGAGCGGGGGAGACCTCGCGGCCGCCGCGGCATCCGGGGTCGCCCTGGCCACAGTCGCTGCCGTCCTGGCCAGACTGCCGCATCCCCGCGCCGCAGTACTCGTCGCGGCCACCGTGTTCGTGCTGGCCGGGTCGCTGATCGTGCTGATCGGCGACGAGCTCGGCGCCGGGGACGGGGTCATGGTGCGCGTGGTGGCGCTGCTGGCGGTCCTCAGCATCGGGATCATGCCGCGCGTCTCGATCGCCGTCGGCGGCCTGTCCAGCGCCGACTACCGCGTCCGGAACTCCGGCATGCTCAGTTCGGCGTCGCTCACCCGACGGCTGCGAGAGAGCCAGTCGCTGCTGCTCGGAGCGGTCCTCGGCGCCGCGATCCTCGCCGGGACGATCGGCTACTGGCTGGGCCTGCGGCCCCACGCGTGGAGCGAAAACCTCTGGGACGGCCTGCTCAGCGTCAGCCTCGCCGCCGGGCTGTTGCTGCGCTCGCGCGTCTTCAGCCGTATCCCGTACATGCTGCCGTTGCGGGTCGCGGCGCTCGGCGTGCTCGTGGCTGTCATCCAGCAGGCCGTGAGCGGAGGCAACGGAGGGGCCGCGGCGTGGGTCCCGGCTGCAGCAGCCGTGGCAGGACTCGCCGCCCTCGCATTCACCGCTGTTCCTCTCTCGGACGTAACCCGGGCCCGTCTGAAGCGGACCCTGAACCTTATCGAGTTCATCGTGGTGATTGACCTGATCGTGGTCACCATGGGCGCGGTCGCGCTGTATGACTGGGTGCAGCGCTAGCGGCAGGAAGGGAGGATTGAGGAACGGTGGCAGACCAGCCCCCCGATGAGGAGCAGGACAGTGCCGAAGAGGCACGAGCCCACGTCCGGTCCTCCGCCCAGGGGACGGCCGCGGATCTTGCGCGGATGGGCATCGACCCGCGGTTGCTCGGGTTGGAGGCGGCTCCTGACCGGACACCGGAGCCTCCCGCCTCGACGGCACCGGGGGCGCCGCAGCGTCCGGCACAGCCCCCGGGCCACAACGTGGTTCCGCTGCGCGAGTCCGACAGTGTCACCGACTCGGCACAGTTGCCGGCTTCTGGCACCAGCCGTGCCTGGTCCGCCGAGCCGCCACCGTTGACGGGGAGTGCGGACCAGACACCGGGCGCGGGGGTGCTTCCCGTTGATGGTGTCTTTGGTTCGGATCGCCCGGGCAGGGCGACGTCCTCACAGGTACGGCGACTCGCCCGGGCAGTCACCCTCGGCTTGTTGACTCCCGACGCTGCCGAGGCCGCGGAGCACGAGCGTCGGATGGCGACCCGGGTACGCACCCGGCAGACCGACCATCGGGTTGTCGCGTTCGTGGCGGGCAAGGGCGGTGTCGGCACCACGACGGTGGCGCTGGGGGTGGGGTGCGTCCTGGCAGCGTTGCGCGACGATGCCAGCACAGTGGTGTCGCTCCGGACCGGTGCACCGTCGATTTCCCGCGCCCTCGGCGGGGACGGGGCACGGACGGTGCGAGAGCTGATCGCCGAGTCCGAGGAGGATCCGTCGACACTTCCCAACGGGCTGCGGGTGGTCGACGCCCCCGGCTGGGGAACGCCGGTGCGCCGCGACGATCTGCCCGTCCTGATCGACCGGCTGTCGCAGGACTCGACCTTGAGCCTGTTCGACCTCGGCACGGACCTGGGCGAGTCCGCGGACGGGTTGTTCAGCCGCGCTGACCAACTGGTGATCGTGTGTGGCCCAGGCGTCGCCAATCGGGAAGCTGCGCACACGGCCGCCGAACGAGCCGCCGACGTCGACCCCTACCTTCTCGACTCCGCTGTCTACGTCGTCGTGTGCTCGCGGGAGCAGGGGATGAAGCGGGTAGCATCCGAACTCCGGCGCGACGTACCACCGGGTGGCCGCGTGGTCGCCGTACCACCGGACCCGGCTCTGGCCGACGGTGCGCCGCTGGATCCCTCACGATTGCGGGCCCAGACCCGCCTGGCGCTCATCGACATCGCCGGTCTGGTTGCGCTCGGCAGCGCCAGCGAGGGAGAACCGCGATGAGCGAACAGCAGCCCCCTGCCGGCGGAGGGACTCAGGCCGACCCGAGCGGCGAAGAACCCGGTCCAGACGCCCCCAAGCCCTGGATGCCGCCGAACGCCCGTACCACCCCGAATGCGGAGAAGTACCTGCTGGAGGCCGACGCTCTCCGCCGCCGCCAGCTCCGTTCGGCGCTGCTGCACGGGTCGTCACGTACCTGGCGTGACAACGCCAGGATCTGGCCCGCTATCATCGCGGGGCTGGTCGTGGTCGCGATCATCATCGGTGTGCTCGGGGTGATGAACGCGATCCAGGACACCCGCGAGGAACAACAACAGCAGCAACGGCAAGAGCAGAAGCAACAACAACAGCTACAACAGGAACAGAGAAAGCAGCAGAAACAGCAAGAACAAGAGCATCAGCAGCATCCGGGTAAGCAACGAAAACAGTCGGGGAAGAACCGACAGCATAACCGGAAGAACCCGCAGCGTACCGGCACCCAGCACAAGCACGAGAGCGGTTCCCGGTAGCCTCCGATGCGGCATTTGTGCCGTTGAGGCGTTACAGTGCCAATTGCTTCTCGCATACCATCGCGGACAGCGCACGACACACACGGGGAAAGACAGCACACCATGACCCTGCCGAACTCCGGTTCCGGGCGACGCCCGGCCGCCTCACCCCCCGCCTCCGGAAACCGGCTCCCGAGCTCCCGGGAGCGGCGGCCCGCGCTGGCGGCGCTCGCGGTCCTGCTGATTGCCGGCGGTGCCGTCCTCGCCGGATGGCTGGCTCTGCGTCAAGGACAGACGACCTCCTACCTCGCGATCCGGGACCAAGTGTGGTCTGGAGAGCAGATCGAGCGGTCCGACCTCCGTGCCGTCGACTTCCCCAGCGACACCAAGGTCGACTTGATCCCCACCAGCAAGGTCGGGCAGGTCATCGGGTCCTACGCCCTCACCGACCTCCCCGAGGGCAACGTGTTGACCAGCGGACAGATCGCGGACCACCCGAGTATCCCCGCACATTCCAGCCGGGTAGGCCTGAGCCTCGAACCCGGACAGGCTCCGATGGAACTGCACGTCGGTCAGGACGTCACCGTCGTCGTCCTGCGCGGGACCGGCACCAGCGACCGGCCCGTGGGGACCGCGACGGCGGTCGTGACTGCGGTGAAGAACCTCACCTCCACCAACGGCGGCCAGGTCGACGTGTTGGTCTCCGACCGCTGTCAGGACACTCTCACCGCCGCCGCCGCCAAGGGCCACGTCTCGGTGTCGGCGCTTCCGGCGGCGAAAGGGGCGCCGACGTTGACCTGCTCGACCAGCATCCAGGACCCCGACCGTCAAGTGGTCTCCTCCGAGGAGGGGCCGTCGGGGAAGCACGATGCCAAGAAGAAGGGGAGCCACAAGAGGTAGTGATGAGCGTTCGCTGCTGGCACGACGTACGGGCGGGAGCGGCCGCCTGATGTCCTTGGTCGCGATTGCTTCGGCGAAGGGCTCTCCCGGCGTGACCACCACGACGCTGGCGCTGGGCGCGCTGTGGCCGCGCCAGGTGCTGGTGGTGGAGTGCGACACATCCGGAGCCGACATCCCGTTACGGATGGCGGGGGAGTCCGGAGGGGTGCTCGACCCGGACCGTGGGTTGTTGAGCCTAGCCGCCGCAGGGCGCAAGGGACTGCACCCCAACCTCGTGCTCTCCCACACCCAGCGGATGCAAGGCGGCACGGAGGTACTGGTAGGGGCCCGCGTCCCGGAACAGACCGCGGGCATGAGTGGGCTGTGGCCGGTGCTCGGCCCGGCGCTGGACAGCATCGAGGGGTACGACGTGCTCGCCGACTGCGGGCGAGTCGCCAGCGGCTCAGTCCAGCTGCCGGTGCTTCGCGCCGCACGACTGCTGGTGCTGGTGTGCACCGCCGACCCGGGTTCGGTCATCCACCTGCGGGAGCGCGTCAACGTCCTGGCCCCCACACTGGAGCCGCACCTGCCCACCGGGACCCCGATCGCGGTCGCCGTGATCGCGCCGGCCAAGCACCGCGAAGCCGTCGAGCAGGTCCGTGAGGTCCTCGCCCGCACCGAGGTGCCGCTGCAGGCGGTGTGGCACATCGCGGACGACCGCAAGGGCGCCGGCTTCTTCAACGGCGCGGTGCTGGGCCGGGCGGACAAGACGATGCTGGTCAAGTCGCTGCGGCCGGTCACGGCGCAGGCCGCAGAGGTGGTGGCGCCGTTCTTCGAGTCCCTGGAGCCGCCGGTTGACACCGTGGAGGAGGACGCCGCCGTACCCGCCGAGACAGCGGAGGCACCACCACAGGAGGCGCCGGAGGAGCAGGCAAAGCACGAGGCAGGTCGGCGGGTAGCCGAGCAAGAGGTGGCCGGGCAAGAGGTGGCAGAGTGATCGACCACGATCTCGTACGCCAGTTGCGTGTGCAGGTAGCCGACCGGCTCAACGAGCAGCGGCGGCGGGACCAGATGAACGGCGTCCCGCCGATGTCGCCCGAGGACGAGCGAGAGTACTCCCGGTCGCTGATCATCCAGATCCTCGAGGACTACGCCCGCCTGGAGATCGCCGACGGCCGCACACCGCCCAGCGCCGAGGACGAGGCCGGCCTCGCCACCGCCATTCACTCCGCGCTGTTCGGTGTCGGGCGGCTCCAGCCACTGCTGGACGACCCGGACGTGGAGAACATCGACATCAACGGGTGCGACCAGGTGTTCGTCCAGTACGGCGATGGGCGAGAGGAGCGGCATGCTCCGGTCGCGGACTCCGACGAGGAGCTGGTGGAGCTTATCCAGGTCCTGGCCTCCCACACCGGACTCTCCAGCCGGCCGTTCGACACCGCGAATCCGCAGTTGGATCTCCGTCTCCCTGACGGGTCCCGGCTCTCCGCGGTGATGAACGTGTGTGCCCGGCCGGCGGTCTCGATCCGCAAGGCACGCCTCGGCCGGGTCAGCATCGACGACCTGGTCATGAACCAGACCATGACGCCAGACGTGGCCGCGTTCCTCCGGGCTGCGGTCTCGGCGCGGAAGAACATCATGATCGCCGGGTCGACCAACGCCGGGAAGACCACTCTGCTGCGGGCGCTGGCCAACGAGATCGACCCCGCCGAGCGCCTCGTCACCGTCGAACGCGCGCTGGAGCTCGGTCTGGGCGAGTTCCCCGACCTGCACCCCAACACCGTCGCGTTCGAGGAGCGCCTGCCGAACTCCGAGGGGCTCGGCGGAGTGTCGATGGCCGAGCTCGTCCGACGCTCGCTGCGGATGAACCCCTCCCGGGTCATCGTGGGCGAGGTTCTGGGCGACGAGATCGTCACCATGCTCAACGCGATGAGCCAGGGCAACGACGGATCGCTCTCCACCATCCACGCGAACTCCTCGGTGGAGGTGTTCAACCGGATCAGCACCTACGCCATCCAGGCCAGGGAGCGGCTGCCGATCAGCGCCACGCAGATGCTTATCGCCGGAGCGCTGGACTTCGTCGTGTTCCTGCGCAAGCGCAACGACTACTCCGAGGGCGGCGGCCTGGTGCGCACCATCGAGAGTGTCCGCGAGGTCGTAGGACACGACGAGCGGGTGCTCTCCAGCGAGATCTTCGCCCCGGACCGCACCACCGGGATCGCCGTACCGCACGCTCCCATTGCCTGCATCGCCGAGCTGGAACACCACGGGTACGCACCCGTCGCGGCAGGCGGGTGGGCGTGATGCCGTTCGACACTCTGTCGGTCTACCTCAGCCTCGGCGCCCTCGTCGGGCTCGGTGTGTTTCTGCTGGTGCTGTCGATCATCGGGGTGGACAGCGCCGGGCACGAGGTCCGGCCGAAGGGCTTCCGGCTGCAAGACATCGACTTCCGGGGCGCAACAGTACGTATGGCCCTGGCCGTGGCCACCTTCATCGTGGTCATGCTGGTCACGCAGTGGATCGTGCTCGCGATCTCGCTGGCACTCCTCGCCGGCTTCTGGCGGCGCATCTTCGGCGGCGCCGCCGAGGAGCGTCGCGCGATCGAGCGCCTGGAGGGGTTGTCGGCCTGGACGGAGTCCCTCCGGGACACGATCGCCGGCGCCGTCGGGCTCGAACAGGCCATCCCGGCAAGTGCTGCCAACGCTGCGCCGGTGATCCGGCCCTCCCTGAACCTGATGGTCGACCGCCTCCGGGTTCGGGAACCGTTGCCCACCGCGTTGATGAAGTTCGCCGACGACCTCGACGACCCCTCTGCGGACCTCATCATCGCCGCGCTGATCCTCAATGCGCGGCTCCGCGGACCCGGGCTGCGCGACGTGCTCAGCGCTCTGGCCGACTCCAGCCGCGAAGAGCTGGATCTGCGCCGGCGCGTCGAAGGGTCCCGCCGCAGCACCCGCCGCAGTGTGCAGATCGTGGTCGGGGTGACGCTCGTGGTGTCGGCAGCACTCATCCTGTTCAACCAGACATATCTTCAGCCCTACGGAACGCCGGTCGGGCAGATCGTGCTGGTGGGGGTGGTGCTGCTGTTCGCTCTGGGGGTCTTCTGGCTCCGCCGGCTCGCCGGAGTGGAGATGCCGGAGCGGTTCCTGGTGCAGACACAGCAGCGATCCGCGTCGCGCCCACGCGAGGAGGCTCGTCGATGATCCTGACGATGCTGGCCGGAGGCGTGGCGGGGTTCGGTGTCTTCTTGCTGGTGAAGGTGTTCATCCGTCCGCGCCCCGGGCTGGCCGCCACCATGGCGCGGCTGGACGCAAGCCGCCGCAATGACACCACGATCAGCACGACATTGGTGGACAACCCCGCGAAGGCGGGCTGGATCGAACAGGCCCGGCTCGCCCTGGGGAGCCGGATCGAGGCCGAGGCCGCCGCTCGGGGGTGGCGCCTTCGCGGCCGGGAGAACCTCGCGGTCATGAACCGGCCGTTCGCCGTCCACATGGGTACCAAGGTGCTGCTCGCCATCGGTGCCCTCGTGTGGGTGCCGCTGATGGCCGGGGCCCTGGCGGTGTTCGGGATCAGCGTGGGGATCACCACACCCGCAGTCTTGACGATCGCAGCCGTCGTGTTCGCGTTCTTCCTCCCGGACATGACGTTGGTCAAGGAGGCCGCCGCCCGCCGGCGGGACTTCCGGCATGTCGTCGGATCCTTCCTCGACCTGGTGGCGATGAACCTCGCCGGGGGACGCGGGCTGCCCGAGGCACTGATGGCGGCATCGACGGTCGGGGACCACTGGGCGATGGCCCGGATCCGCCAGGCCCTCAGCAACGCACGGGTGATCGGGATCACCCCTTGGGAGGGGGTCAGCCGGCTGGGCCGGGAGCTCGGTATCGAAGAGCTCCGTGACCTGGCATCCGCGCTCGCGCTCGCCGGGGACGAAGGCGCGAAGATCCGCAGTTCGCTGATGGCCCGGGCAGAGTCGATGCGGCGCAAGGAGCTGTCCGAGGTCGAGGGCCAGGCGGGGGAGAAGTCCCAGTCGATGCTGGTGGCGCAGCTGCTGATCTGTGCTGCGTTCCTGCTCTTCCTCGCCTACCCCGCCGCCTCACAGATCATGAACAGCTGATTCCTCGTGAAAGGAGAACGCAGCACCACCGATCAAACGCATGGAGTTGGCGTCATACCTGCCATGACATACCGTCGGGTAGGCGTAGGGAACGAAAGAGAAGGGTAGATATGCCAGTCGAGTTCAATATCGCTCGCCAGTTATGGGCCTATGCTCGGCTACGGGCGGAGGCATTGCGGCAACGGGAGGACAACCAGTGGGGAGCGTCCGCGATCGAGTGGGCGATCATCTCCGCCATCGTCGTAGCGATGGCTGTCCTCATCGGCGGTGCCATCAAGGCGCTGGTGACCGGCAAGAAGGACGAGATGTGCAGCGAGAACGGCATCAGTTGCTGATCTGAGCCGATGTCACGCCACAGGGGAGAGCGCGGGGCCAGCGCTGTCGAGATGGCGGTCATTGCCCCTGCCTTCCTGCTGCTGATCTTCGCGATCGTCGAGGTAGCCCAGTGGATGCACGCCAAGAACGTCGTCATGGGGGCTGCGCGGGAAGGAGCCGCGGACATGCGGGTGGTGTCCGGATGCGCGGACACCAGCCCGATCGTGCAGAAGGCGATCTACACCGCGTCCAGCTTCGGCAGCGTCCAGAACCCCACCGCCACCGCGACCTGCCAACCGGGCAAACACCGAGTCACCGTCACCGTGCGCGGCACGGTCGTCGACCTCATCCCCGGCTGGGATCTCACCGTCACCGGGACCGCGTCGGGGCTGTTAGAGGACTTCCAACCCGACCTCGGCCCGTCATGAGCCGCGCACGGCGGGCCGACGGCACCGTGTCCCTGGAACTGGTGTTGCTGGCACCGTTCCTGTTGGCCATCATGCTGCTGGTTGTGGCGTTCGGTCGGCACGCGAACGTCCAAGGGTACGTCGACCAGGCAGCCCGTGATGCAGCCCGCAGCGCGACCGCCAACCGCGACATGGCCTCGGCACGCGCGGCGGTCCGCCGTACCATCGAGGCCGATCTCGACAGTGCGCCGCGGTCCTGCAGGCACAGTGCGCAGCATGAGGTGAGAACCAGCCACGGCAACTTGTTCGTCGCGTCCAACCCGTACTCACCCACCCGCGGGGCCGGGCTGAACGTGGTGACGGTCACCGTGTCCTGCGAGGTCAACGTCTCCGACCTCGCCTTCATCGGCTTCGGCCAGACCATGGGGATCAGCAGTACGTTCTCCAGTCCGATGCCTGCCGTGTACGGGACCTACCAATGAGCCGCATCCGAATCCGTGACCAGCGTGGCGCGCTCACACCGGCCGTCATCATCATGATCGTCTTGCTGCTCCCGCTGGGCGCCCTGGTGGCCGACGCCGGCAAGCAGATCAACGCCAAGCTCAAGGCACAGGCGATCGCCCAGGAAGCGGCCCGGGCCGGCGCGACGTACATCAGGGACCTGGCCAGCCGGCAGGGGAAGCCGACCCGCCAGAGCAAGGCCCAGGCGGAGGCCGCGGTACAGACCTACTGCGAACAGGCGGAACGCGAACAGTCCCATGCCGACAGCCAGGTCACGATCAGCCGCTGCGAGTACGCCGGTGCGGGTGTGAAGAGAATGCCGGACGAGACCATGCAGTACTACGTGGAGGCTCGGGTCAAGCTCACGGTCAACTCCAGCCTCCTGGGCCTGCTGGGGATCAACGAGCTCACCGCCACCGACACCGCCGAGGCCCACGCGGTGACCGGCGTGCTGGGCCCCGGTGAGGACTGGTGGAAGCAGCGCTACACGCCCAGCGTCAGCTATCCGCCGTTCACCCCGCCGATCAGCACCGGGAACACGAGCATGCCGGTCACCACCATCACCCGGCCCACGGAGTACCCCACAACCGCATGCGGACACACGTTCACGTTCCCGCTGACCATCGCCGTGAGCTGTGTCACGACCACGACCGAGGTCCCGACGGCGACGGTCACCAGCACACCGGCCCAGCCCAGCCCGACGGCCACCGGCGGAACGCCGCCGAGCAACTCCCCGTCCCCGACCTCGGTCACCACCACGTTGACCACGCCGTCGCCGACCACGACCTGGACGCTGGTCCCCACCTCGGCAACGCCCCCGGGGTGGGGCGGATGAACACCATGCTTCCGGGTCTGCGGCGCAGGCGTCTGCTCGCGGTCGCAGCACTGACCGGGATGCTCGGTGTGACCGCGTGTTCTGGTACGCCGCTGAGCGGGGACCCGTCCGGGCAGTCCGCACCTGATGATGCGTCGGTGGTGCACCACAACCCGGCCGCCAGTGTCGAGCCCAGCGCGTCTCCGGCACCGTCTCCTGCTGCGTCTTCGCAGGTCCGGGTGGTGGTCCGTGGGTCGGCGCAGGACACGGCGGCCACCACGGCGTTGGTGACCTTCGTGCGGGCACACGCGGCGTCGATGCGTTCCGGGGAGGCGTTACCGGCGCTGAAGAGAGTCTCCACACCTGCGCAGTGGGCCCGACAACAGCGCCTGGTGCGACGCGCGGACCGCGAGGGGCTCACGGTCCCCCGGCAACCGGTGGTCAGGCTCAAGCAGGTCCGCGCGCACGAGGAGCAGTCGCCGCCGCGGGTCGAGGTCGACGTCTGCTTCTGGCTGCCGTCGACCGAGTACCGCGACACGTCCGATGCGGAACCGAACACGGCCGCCGTACCGAAACGATGGCTCCCTGCCGTCGCCACCCTGGTCCGGAAGAAGATGACCTGGCGGGTCGATACAATCGTGCCGCCGCAAGCGAAGGAGAGGATCGGATGCGGGGGACCGCCAAGAAAGTGATCGTGGGCGCCGCGGCCTGCTGCGTGAGCGTGCTGATCGCCGTACCGGCCGCCGCAGCGCCGACAGCACCTGCCACAGGTGTCGACGCCCCTGCACCCTCGGGCGCCACGGCCGGCGGCCTGGTGCAGCCGACGACCGCAGACCCGTCGGCCCTCGTCGGCCTCGCGAACGCTCCCCGGCAGGGCGCAGCCGGCGGCGGTGACGGCTACGCCGAGATCGGCAACTGCAGCTTCTATGCGTCGAACTCGATGACGGGCGCGGTGTGCACCGAACGCTATGGCTTCGGGAGGGATCCGATCAGCTTCAAGAAGTGGGTGTGGCAGCACCGCCACGAGAAGCACCCGGAGTTCTGGAAGTGCAAGTACATCCCCCCGCCGAAGGGGATGCACCCGACCCGGCGCCCCGGACAGCATCTGATGCTGAAGATCTGCGCCTCCGACATCGATGAGAACAGGCCGTGGGGAGGCATCCACGTCAAGTTCCGGATGTACAAGGTCTGGATCGACAACGGCTTCGATTGGCACACCCCTGGCTGGCAGGAGACGTTCTGGCGCGTCCAGTCCCGCAGGCACCCCTACCCGATCCCACGGATCCAGTCCGGGCCCACCTACCCGGCTCTTGTGGGGACCTACACCTACTTCTGGGCGCGGTGGGTCGAGGCGATCAACACCACCACTCCCGCCAAGCCGGACCTCACCTACGGGCCGTACTGGACCGGGGGGCGGTACGGCGAGGTCTACATCCACTCCCGGGTCACCGATCTGGTGTTGCACCCCGGTCGCGACCTTCCCAAACGCCACTGCGGCCGGGCCATGAAGCCCTTCGACTACAACGCACCCGACGCGATCCCCCGCTCGGAAGGGGGCAGTCAACCGAGCAAGTGCTACGTCACCTACGAGCACTCCTCAGCCACCGGTCGGGTCCGGATGGTCAAGATCGCGGCAACGGTGCACTGGCGGGTCACGATCGAGGACGCCGAGGGAAACGTGATCCAGCCGTTGGGCAACTTCCAGTTCAGCGTGTACCAGGGCCTTCCGGTCGCCGAGGTCCAGACCGAGGTGCGGACTGACGGATGGTGATCTTCCAACATTCGACGATGACCCCCTGGCACGAGAGACTTGCGGTACGAAGGAGGAGTCTCGAGTGGTAGCCACCCGTTCCCGCAACACACCGGCCCGGCTCCCGGTAGACCCGGGCCGGCGGCGCGGCGTCGAAGTGACCAAGGGGCTGCTGGCGTTGCTGACGACGGTCGCGTTGGTGGTCGGCGCCCCGGTCGCGCTGTACCTCGGCTTCGGCACCCCGTGGCCGGACACGATGCCGAGCGCGGACTGGATCTACCGTGACCTCACCCCGAAGGACGTGCTGAGCGTCCTGGTCGTGGTGGTCTGGCTCGCGTGGCTGCACTTCGTGGTGTGCCTCCTCGTGGAGCTGCTGACCGAGGTCCGGCACCGGGGCCTGTCGCCCCGTGTCCCCGGAGGTTCGGTCGGGACCCAGGCACTGGCCCGGCGGCTCGTCAGCGCGATGCTGCTTCTCGCCGGCGGGGTCGGGATGACGATGCCGATGGCCACCGCTGCCGGTGACGTGGCCAGCGCCGCCCAGCCGCCAGCGGTCACCGCCAGCGCCCATGTGGGGGCAACCCATCAGTCCCCGCACGCTCAGGGAGGATCCTCCGACCATTCCCGGGCACCACACAGCACCCGGCGAGGCGGATCCCCGGGCGGCCCGGCCGCCGAACCGGCACGACCGGCAGAGGACGGCACGCCCGCCTTCGTGACCGCAACCGCCCACGGCGTGGAGAAGTACGTCGAGGTGCAGCCTCCCGAGGGCCGCCACTACGACACGTTGTGGGGGATCGCCGAACGGTATCTCGGAGATGGCATGCGCTACAAGGAGATCGTGGCGCTGAACCGGGGCCGGATGCAGCCCGACGGCACCACACTGCGCGACCCCGACCTGATCTACCCGGGCTGGATCATGCGGCTGCCGGCTGACGCCGAGGGCCCTGGCCTGCGGGTGAGCACGCCCTCCCCGCATCACGACCGCGCCGCGGAGCAGAGCCGGCACGGCGACTCCGAGAAGGAGCAGCACGGCGACTCCGGCCAGCACCCGGGGCAGCAGCGCCAGAAGCACCACGACGACGTCCTCGCTGCCGGCGGAGGCGGGACGACCCAGGGAGGGGGGAGTCACGCCGGGTCGGCCACCGACGAGGCCGGTATGCAGCTGCCTGCGGGAACCACCGCCGGTGGGTTCGCCGCCGGTGGAGCGCTGCTGGCCGCCGGCTTGTTGTTCGGCTTGCGCCGTCGGCGTGGGTGGAACGGCGGCCCCAGCCCCCACGGAGGAAAGGCCCTCGACGCGGAGTCCGACCTCCGACAGAGCGCGGATGCCTCCTCCGCGGGGTTCCTCGACGCGGTGCTGCGCGATATTCCCGCACAGGTACCGTCCGGGACGGACTTCCCCGTCCCGAGCTCCTGCGTCCTCGGTCCGCAGGGACTGGCCCTGATGTTCCCCGCGGGAGACTCCGTGACCCTCCCACAGCCCTGGCGGGGCCGGCCGGGGGACCGGACGTGGATGATCGAGCGCCGCGCCGTCGACGTGGCCCGTGTACGCGACCAGCCCAGCCCGTTCCCGGGCCTGGTGCCGGTCGGCGCCCAGGACGGCGTGGAGACCCTCCTCGACGTGGAGGCGGTCTCCGGCGTGGTCAGCATCTCCGGGGACCTGTCGGTGGCCCGTGACGTGGCCGTCGCCGTCGGCCTGGAACTGGCGACCCAGCCATGGACGGACCAACCGCGGGTGAACCTTGTGGGTTTCGCGGACGACCTGACCCGGTTGGCACCGGCGACGCTGCGGCACTATGACGGTCTGGCCACGGTGCTGACCCGACTGGAGACCCGCTCACGCAGGCAGCATCAGGTCTGCGCCAGCCAGGGCTATGAGTCGGTACAGGCCGGCCGCTGCCGGCAGCCGGACGTCCGGCTCTGGGCCCCAGAGTTCGTGGTGTTGTCGGGCGTGCCGTCCGAGGAGGACCTGCAGCGACTGGCTGCCCTCGCCGCGGACCGCCGCAACGCCGTCGGCGTGGTGGTGGTGGGCGACGTCTCCAGCGCTCCGGTTCGGATGGTCGCCGCCTCCGACGGGCGACTGTGGTGCGGACCGCTGGGGATCGACGTACAGGCGCACCGGATGGAGACCTCCACCTACCGCAACGCGCTGGCGATCTTCGACGCTGCGATCGCCAAGGGCGAATGGAACCCCGAGGGCCCGGACACCCCCGGCGGGGCCGGGGCCGTCCCGGTCGTGGACCCCGACGTGTTGGACCCCGCCGCACCGGTGCGGGTCGAGGTACGCACTTTGGGCCCGGTAGCGGTCACCGCTCCGGGCACGGTGGAGGAGGACCGGCAGGAGTTGCTGGCCGAGATCACGACGTACCTGGCCCTGCATCCGGAAGGAGTGCATCCCAACGTGCTGTCCGCGGCGATCTGGCCGCGCGGGGTCAGCGACGAGGTCCGCGATGCGGCGATGGACCAGGCAGCGGCCTGGTTGGGCACCACCGCAGCGGGTACGCCGATGCTCCACCGCGACGAGGACGGACGGTGGCGTCTGGAGCGCACCGGCCTGCGTGTTGACTGGGATGTGTTCCGTACGCTCACCAACCGTGCGGCCGGTGGAGAGCGACCCCGTGGTGACCTCGCACAGGCGCTGTCCCTGGTCACCGGGCCTGCGTTCAGCGAACTCCCAGCGCAGCGCTACTCCTGGCTCGCGTACGAGACTCTGGAGGCCGATATGCGCGTCGCCGTGGTGGCGGTCGCACGACGGCTGGCGGCGCTGGCCGGCGAGGCAGGCGAGCGTGACGAGGCTCGCGACGCGCTGGACCAGGGGCTGCGGATGGCCCCCGGATGTGAGGAGCTGTGGCGGGACCGGCTCCGTCTCGAGGCGGCGAGCGGCCGAGAAGCGGCCCACCGCTGCGCCGACGCGATGTACGCCGACCTCGCACGCCACGGGTCGCCGCGCGGTGCCGAGCCGGAGACCGAAGCGCTGGTGGACGAGCTCCTGCCGGGGTACCACCGCTCCGCTGCCTGAGACGGTGGCCGACCGGGTCGTCTTGGTGCCATTCGCCCGGATGGCGGGCTGGCTGCAGCGTTACCAGGACCACCACCCGGGGACGACGTGGCAGGTGAACGGTACCGCCGCGACCGGTACGAGCCCGGACGGGTCCGTCGCGGTCGTCGAGGTCCCGTTCGCTCCGACGGTGCGGGCGTCCCTGCCCGGACTGCTCGCGCATCTGGAGCACCCGTGGCATCAGGGCGTCGTCCTGGTACGGCGGGGCGGGTTCGCGGTCGCGGCGCTGGAAGGCACGTCGATCATGGCCTCGAAGGTCGGCCACCGGTACGTCCAGGGACGTACGAAGGCGGGGGGCTGGTCGCAGCAACGGTTCGCCCGTCGGCGTGCGAACCAGGCAAAGGCAAGCTTCGACGCGGCAGCGGAGCAGGTCGGCCGGATCCTCGCGCCGCGCGCGACCACCCTGTCCCGGTTGGCGACCGGTGGCGACCGGGCCGCAGTGTCTGCGGTGCTGGACAGTACCGCGGCACGCCCGGTCGCGTCGGTTCCACGACACTGGCTCGGCGGAGTGCCCGACCCACGCGCCGACGTCCTGCGGGCAGCGGTCGAGAAGGCCTGCTCGGTCACCGTCACACTCACCGATCCTGACTCCGGTGACGCCGCCACTCCCGACGCCGGGTAGCCTGACCGGTTGCGATGATCAGCGTCTCCCACCTTTCTATCCGCGTCGGCGCCCGGCTGCTGCTGGACGATGCCTCGTTCCGGATCGCCCCGGGCGACAAGATCGGTCTGGTCGGCCGCAACGGGGCCGGTAAGACCACGATGACGCGCATCCTCGCCGGGGAGGAACAACCTACGAGCGGCAGCGTCGTACGGTCGGGGACGGTCGGCTACCTCCCCCAAGATCCCCGCACCGCTGACCTCGACGTCCGTGCCCGGGACCGGATCCTGGCGGCCCGTGGTGTCGACGACGTGCTGCGCCGGCTCCGCACGGCAGAACACCAGATGGCCAGCGACGACCCCACAACGCGGGACCGGGCGATGCGACGGTACGCCGACGCGGACGCCCGGCTGCACGCGCTCGGTGGGTTTGCGGTCGAGGCGGAGGCCGCACAGATCGCGGCCAGCCTGGGTTTGCCGGACCGGGTGCTCAGTCAACCGCTGCATACACTCTCCGGAGGCCAGCGGCGACGGGTCGAACTGTCACGGATCCTGTTCTCCGGCGCCGATACGTTGCTCCTCGATGAGCCGACCAACCACCTCGACGCCGACTCGGTGTCGTGGCTCCGGGACTTCCTGCGGGCGCACTCCGGCGGACTGATCGTGATCAGCCACGACGTTGCCCTGCTGGAGACCGTGGTGACCCGCGTATTGCATCTCGACGCGAACAGGTCGGTCATCGACGCCTACAACATGGGGTGGGCGCGCTATCTCCAGCAGCGCGAGACCGACGAGCGACGTCGTCGTCGCGAACGGGTGAACGCCGAACGCAAGGCGGCCCGGCTCCTGGCGCAGGCAGACAAGATGCATGCCAAGGCCACCAAGGCGACAGCGGCGCACAACATGGCCCGCCGTGCCGAACGGCTTCTGCACAGCGTCGAGGCGGAGCGGCAGACGGACAAGGTCGCCAGGATCGCTCTGCCCGACCCCGCTCCCTGCGGCCGCACCCCGCTCACCGCCCGTGGCCTGTCGAAGTCCTTCGGGTCGCTGGAGGTGTTCACCGACGTCGACCTCGCCGTGGACCGCGGGAGCCGCGTCGTCGTCCTTGGGTTGAACGGGGCCGGGAAGACGACCCTGTTACGCATCCTCGCCGGACTGGAGACACCAGACACCGGCGTCGTCGAGCCAGGGTACGGGCTGAAGCTCGGCTACTACGCCCAGGAGCACGAGACACTGGACATGTCCCGGACCGTGCTCGAGAATCTGCACGGGTCGGCGCCGGAGCTGACCGAGACGCAGGCCCGGGGCGTCCTGGGGGCGTTCTTGTTCTCCGGAGACGACGCCTTCAAACCGACGCGCGTGTTGTCCGGCGGTGAGAAGACCCGGCTGGCCCTGGCAACCCTGGTGGTGTCCACGGCGAACGTGCTGTTGCTGGACGAGCCGACGAACAACCTCGACCCCGCCAGCCGCGAGGAGATCCTGGCCTCGATCCGCCGCTACCAGGGTGCGATCGTCCTGGTCACCCATGACGAGGGCGCGGTCGACGCGCTGCAGCCGGACCGCGTCCTGCTGCTGCCCGACGGCGACGAGGACCTCTGGAGCGACGACTACGTGGAGCTGGTGGAGCTCGCGTAGCCCTCCCTTACAGTGAGCCCCATGGAGAGCACAGGTCCCGAAGACGCGGTCCGGGTCGATGTCCACAGCGGTGTCATGACCATCACGTTGAACCGGCCGCAGACGCGGAACGCCCAGACGCCGCGGACATGGCAGACACTGGCACGGATCGGCGGCGACGTGCCCGACACCGTGCGTGCCGTGGTCGTCCGGGGGGAGGGGCCCTCGTTCAGCGCCGGACTGGACCTTGCGCTCCTGCAGGGAGCCAAGGACGGCTTCTCCTTCGCCGAGATGCTGCAAGCCGACGACGATGCGGTGGCGCGGCAGATCGCCGGGTTCCAGCAGGCCTTCACCTGGCTCCGCCGTCCCGGCCTGGTCACGGTGGCCGCCGTACAGGGACATGCCGTGGGTGCCGGTCTGCAGCTGGCATTGGCCTGCGACTTCCGCGTCCTGACCACGGAGGCCCAACTGTGCATGCGCGAGCCGAGCCTCGGCATGGTCCCGGACCTCGGCGGCACCCAGCCGCTGGTGGAGTGCGTGGGCTACTCACGGGCGCTGGAGCTGTGCCTGACCGGCCGGTGGGTCGGTGCCGAGGAGGCCCACGCCACCGGGCTGGCGACCGTCGTCGTTCCCGTGGCGGCCCTGGCGGACACCACCGCCGATCTCGTCTCCGCCGCGACCGCACCAGCCCCCGAGACAGCCGCCGCGACCAAGGCGCTGCTCCGCTCGGCCACGGAACGCAGTTTCGACGACCAACTGGCCGCCGAGCGGACGGCTCAGGTGCGAATGCTGCGCCGGTGGCAGGGCGGGCGCGATGTGGCACGATGACGGCCATGGATCTTGCGATGAAGGACCGTGTGTACATCGTCACCGGCGGCACCAGCGGACTCGGTCGGGCAACGGCTGAGGCACTGGTCTCCGAGGGCGCGCGTGTCGTGGTCAGCTCGCGTTCCCAGGAACACGTCTCGGCGACGGTGACCGACCTCGGTACAGACCGTGCGGTCGGGGTCGCTGCCGACAATGCCGACGAGACGACCCCGGAGCTGCTGATGGGGGCCGCACGGGACACGTTCGGACGGCTCGACGGGGCGTTGATCAGCGTCGGCGGCCCCCCGCCGGGACCCGCCCTCGCTACCGATGTGGAGGCGTGGCGTGCCGGCTTCGAGTCGGTGTTCCTCGGTGCGGTACGGCT
The DNA here is from genome assembly GCA_964385195.1 of uncultured Nocardioidaceae bacterium. Classification (GTDB taxonomy): domain Bacteria; phylum Actinomycetota; class Actinomycetes; order Propionibacteriales; family Nocardioidaceae; genus CAYLOC01. The sequence goes on along the minus strand of CAYLOC010000004.1, from coordinate 10,725 downwards.
GGCCGTGCAGACGGCGGAGGCGCTCTCCGACGGCGGTGCCCTGTGTCTGGTGCTCTCCACCTCGGTGAAACAGCCCATCCCGGGCCTGGCGACGTCGAACGGCCTCCGCCCAGGGCTGGCGATGGTAGCGAAGAACCTGGCCGACGAGCTCGGACCCAGGGGCATCCGGGTGAACGGCCTGCTGCCCGGCCGCCTGGACACCGACCGAGTGCGGTCCCTGGACGCGCAGTCGCCGGACCCGGAGGAGGCCAAACGTGCACACGTGGGCAGCATCCCGCTGCGTCGCTACGGCGAACCGGCCGAGTTCGGTCGTGTGGCCACGTTCCTGCTCTCGCCGGCCGCGGCCTACGTCACCGGTGTGATGCTCCCGGTGGACGGGGGTCTGACTCGCGCACTGTAGGCACCGCCGCAGCACCGGAGTCCGGGTCCGGTGCCTCCCCGGCCGTGCGCTTCTGGCGCTGCTTGTACTCCGACCAGGCGAAGTAGACCCAGAAGCTGATGAACAGCAGGGCGAAGAACAGCCACTGGATCGCGTAGAAGAAACTCGTGTTCCAGCCCGAGTCCGGTTTCACGGCAGTCTTCGGGGCGGGGGACACGGACGGCTTCTCGCCGGTCAAGGCAACCCAGCCGTCGTACAGCGGATAGGGCATGGACGGTTTCAAGGCGTCTGCTGAGATCGCGCGAACCGCGCCGCCAACCAGTCGTACCGAGTCACCGGTGTCGGTGGAGCCGGCCCGCGCCCAGCCGGTGACGGTCACCGTGCCCGTCGGCGCGGCCGGAAGGTCAGGGATATGGCCCTCGTCGGCGGCGGTCTCCGCGACGAAACCGCGGTCGACCAGGAGCGCCGTCCCGGAGCGGGTCATAAGCGGTACGACGACGTCGACCCCCCGCTGGTGGCCACGATTGCGATAGAGCACGACGAACTGGTGGCTGGTGTCGTAGTGGCCGGTCGCGGTCACTGTCCGCCACTCGCTCTGGGAGGGCAGCTGCTGATCCGGGCTGAACAGGTCTGCGGCGGGAAGGGGCGTTGCCTGCAGGTTCGCAACCATGTGGTCGTGGGCTGACTTGCGCTCGTGGTAACGGTGGAACTGCCACCGCGCTAGCGCGACGCATGCCAGGCCCATCACGATCACCGCAGCCAGCAGCGTCAGCCAACGGCGCGACAACAGGAACCGGAACACAGCACATCCAAACTATCCCGGGAAGGCAAGGAACCGGACCCCGGCTACCCCCCGGCGGAAGAGTCCAGATCCGCGACCGGGACGGTCTCACGCAGGAAGCCGCGGGCACGCAGGAACGACGACAGATACTCCTGATGCTCCTGGCAGGCCAGCCACGTCTTGCGTCGGTCCGGGGTGTGAAGTTTGGGGTTGTTCCACCGCAGACCCACCGTCGGGACCGCCGTACACCCCTTGGCCGAGCAGACGAGCTCGTCGTCGGATTCGACCATCACCAGACTCCGGTGGTCGACGGGCGAGAGAACCGACGATGCCGGACGGCCACGGGGGAGCAGTCCGGCATCGCTTGAGGCCTTCCGACGGGGGAAACGGAACGCCTGCTTGGCCAGTGTGGCATGAGTGGCCACCGCCAGCAACCCTCATTCGGACGCATCGTCCTCCTTCGTCGGCCCGTTGAGCTGGTGATGACTGTCCGGAGGGACTCCCAGCCGGGCCTCGGAGGTGCGGGTATTGCTGGCGTTGGCGATCACCACCGCGACATAGGGCAGGATGACCGCCGCCGCGACCAGCCCCCACCGCAACCAGCCAGAAGCAATCACCGCCATGATGAAACAGATCGTGCGGATACCCATGGACAGCAGGTAGCGCACCTGGCGGCGGTGGATATCGGCACTCCGTGCCTGCCGGGCCGAGGTGATGTTGACGGGTGGCTGATGACGGTGGCTCATGGCTCCTCCACTCCCACGGTACGCCGAGTGCCGGGACCGATCACGCATGGGCAGAGATCGAGGGCGATGATGGGGCCTACCTGCTTGACCCAGACCGAAGGAGAGCACATGTCCCAGCGCACGTACCGGGTCACCGAGATCGTCGGCACCTCACCGGACGGGGTGGACCAGGCGATCCGCAACGCTGTGCAACGTGCCAGCCGCACGCTGCGCCACCTGGACTGGTTCGAGGTCACCCAGGTCCGCGGCCAGGTGGTCGACGACGAGGTCGAGCACTTCCAGGTCACGATGAAACTGGGCTTTCGTCTCGAAGACGACGAGTAGGCGGATCCTCGACCACCAGCGCAGTCTCGCGCGCCGACGACTCGCGGGTCGGCTTCGGCGTACCGGCCGGTAACAGATACCGTCAGGGGGGCTGCGGAAGGAGTGAGACGCCGTGACGAGATCGGTACTGGTGACCGGCGGGAACCGCGGTATTGGCCGGGCGGTCGCCGATGCGTTCGCCGATGCCGGGGATGCGGTGGCCATCACCTACCGCACCGGTGAGCCCCCGGAGGGGTTCTTGGGGGTGCGGTGTGACGTCACTGACAGTACCGAGGTGGACCGCGCGTTCACCGAGGTGGAGGAGAAGCAGGGCCCGGTCGAGGTGCTGGTCGCCAACGCGGGGATGAACAAGGACACGCTGCTGCTGCGGATGAGCGAGGAAGACTTCACCAGCGTCGTCGACACCAACCTCACCGGTTCCTTCCGGGTCAGCAAACGTGCAGCGCGCGGCATGCTGCGAATGCGACGTGGCCGCATCATCTTGGTGTCCTCCGTTGTCGCCCTGCTCGGGTCAGCGGGCCAGGCCAACTACGCCGCCAGCAAGGCGGGGCTCATCGGGCTGGCCCGTTCCCTGACCCGCGAGCTGGGAAGCCGGTCCATCACCACCAATGTCGTCGCGCCCGGGTTCGTTGAGACGGACATGACGGCCGCGCTTCCGGAGGAGAAGCAGGCGGAGTACCTCGATGCGATCCCGCTGAAGCGCTACACCACGGCAGCGGAGGTCGCCGGCGTGGTCCGCTGGTTGGCTTCGGAGGAGGCGGCCGCGATCAGTGGGGCGGTGATCCCCGTCGACGGCGGGCTCGGAATGGGCCACTGAGGCCGACCACACGTACGCACCAGCTACGGAAGGACCAACAGATGGGCATCCTCGACGGCAAACGCATCCTCGTCGCCGGCGTCACGATCGACACCTCGATCGGCTTCGCTACCGCGAAGGTGGCGCAGGAACAGGGCGCCACCGTGCTGATCTCCAACTTCGGCCGGGCACTGCGGATCACCCGCCGCATCGCGTCCCGCCTTCCGGTGGAGCCGCCGGTCCTTGAGCTCGACGTCACCGATGAGTCCCACCTGGAGGGTCTCGCGGAGCAGGTCCGTGAGCACGTCGACGGCCTCGACGGCGTCGTCCACTCCATCGCCTACGGCAACCCGGAGACGATCCTCGGCGGCCGGTTCCTCACGGGGCCGTGGTCCGATGTCGCAACGGCGGTCCAGGTCTCGGCGTACTCGTTGAAGTCGCTGACCACCGCGTGTCTTCCGCTGATGGGGTCCGGTGGCAGCATCGTCGGTCTCACCTTCGACGCGTCGGTCGCCTGGCCCGGGTATGACTGGATGGGCTTCGCCAAGGGCGCGCTGGAGTCCTGCAGCCGTTATCTGGCCCGTGACCTGGGGCCACAGGGGATCCGCTGCAACCTCGTCAGCGCTGGGGCGCTGAAGACCCTGGCGGCCAAGGCCATCCCCGGGTTCGAGCGGTTCGAGGGGGAGTTTCCGGAGCGGGCCCCGCTCGGGTGGGACCCCACCGACCTGGAGCCCACGGCCCGGACCATCGTGGCGCTGCTCAGCGACTTCTTCCCCAAGACCACCGGGGAGATCGTGCACGTCGACGGCGGCTTTCACGCCATGGGTGCCTGAGCGGCGGCGCGGTCCGCGGCCTCGATGTCCTCCCGGGTGATCCCGAGGAGGTACAAGATCGTGTCCAGGTACGGCACGTTGACCGAGGTGTGGGCGTGCTGGCGCACCGTCGGCTTGGCGTTGAACGCGACGCCGAGCCCGGCGATCTTGAGCATCTCCAGGTCGTTGGCGCCGTCGCCGATGGCTACGGTGCGGTCCAGACCGACCCGGCACTGGGCGGCGAAGTCCCGCAGTGCCTGGGCCTTGGCGGTCCGGTCGATGACCGGCCCTACGACGTCACCGGTCAGATGACCGTTGTGGACTCCGAGCAGGTTCGCACGGGAGAAGTCCAGGTCGAGGTCGCGGACCAGCCGGTCGGTGAGCGCGGTGAAACCACCGCTGACGATGGCGAAGCGGTAGCCGAGGCGACGCAGGACCCGTACCAGGGTCCGGGCGCCGGGTGCCAGCCGCAGCTCGTCGTACACCTCGTCCAGAGCCGTCACCGCCAGCCCTTTCAGCAGGTGCACCCGTTGCCGGAGCGAGTCGGTGAAGTCCAGCTCGCCTGCCATGGCGCGGGCAGTCACGGCGGCCACCTCGTCGCCGACACCGGCGCGGGCGGCCAAGAGGTCGATGACTTCGCCCTGGACCAGGGTGGAGTCGACGTCGAGCACCACCAGGCGTGGCCCGTGCCGCAGCAGCCCTGCTTGTTGCACAGCGACGTCGACCTGCTGGCGGACGGCCTCGGTCGCCAGCACCTCCCGCAGCCGGCCCAGTTCGGTACCGGAGACCTGGAACTCGATCGCGGTCACCGGGTACCGTGCCAGCCGCACGATGCGGTCGATGTTCGCGCCGGTGTCCGCTACCCGGCCCGCGATGCCGGCCACCGCGCCGGGACGCAACGGCCGACCGAGGACCGTCACATGTGCCCGCCCGCTGCCACGCGCACGGTTGTCTCCCTCACCGGCGGAGATCTCGATCTCCATCGACAGCCGGTCGGCGGCGGCGTGCGCATCCGCGATGAGCCGCCGTGGGTCCCTCGGTGCCGCTACCAGAATCCCCAGAACCAGACGGCCACGGATCACCATCTGCTCCATGTCGAGGACCTCGGGGGCGGTGGGGGACAGCGACTCGAAGAACGCGGCGGTGACGCCTCGCCGGTCCCGCCCCGTCAGCGTCAGCAGCAGCGTCGGTGTCCGGTCCATGCCGAGTCAGACTAGCGACCGGGCTCGGACGCGGCAGCGACGAGTGCCGTTCGAGCCGCCCGGCCCAGCGGGTCCAACACCGCGCGGCGCTCCGCTGCCGCGGAGGCCGACAGCGCACCGCCGTCGTCTCGCAGCGCCTCGGTCACGATCTGCAGGCAGCGCAGCGCGGTCACCGCCACCGGCGCCGCGTCCGGGTGGGCGAACGTCATCGCGGCGTCGAAGTCACCCGGGCGGCGCAGGTTCAACAACACGTCGGCAGCGTCCGGCGACCAGGCCGCAACATCGAGCCGGGCCAGCGCGTCGGCAGCGTGGCGCAGCTCTTCGCGCAGCTGCTGGGCTGCTTCGGGCAGGTGCGGCCGGTACGTCGGTGGGTGCGCCTCCTCGGGTACCCATGCGGTGCAGTCGTCGCAGCACTGCGGCAGCAGGCCGAGGCCGACGTCGTACAGCAGGACGGCCCCACCGGCGTCCAGGGCAGCCTCGTTGAAAGCAGACGGCCCGCCCAACCCGGCGAGGTCCCCGGGGACGGGAAGAGCAGCGCTGACCGACGACACCCCGAGGCGGCGCAGCTCACCCAGCCAGAGCGCTGGGGTGAGTACGCTGCCCTCACCAGGTCGACGGAAGTGCACCGCCTGCTCGGTGCCGACGAGGCCCTGGATCGTGTCATCTGCGGAAGCGGCGCCGGCGAGCCAGGCATTGAGCCAGCAGGCCGTGCGTATGGGGTGGGGCACGGTCAGCACCTAGTTGAGCCTACGCTGTGGCCACGGCGCCGGGTGCAATAGTTTGGGTGGGTAGCCGATCGGGAGGAGACAAGTCGTGGCGGTGGTGGAGCTGGCCGGAGTGGGCGTGGTCCGCGGCGGTAACCACCTGCTCCACGACGTCACCTGGCAGGTCTTGGAGGGCGAGCGGTGGGTCGTACTCGGCCCGAACGGTGCGGGCAAGACGACGCTGCTCCAGGTGCTGGGGACCCACCTGTACCCGACCGAAGGAGTGGTGGGCGTCCTCGGTGACGTGCTGGGCACGGTCGACGTCTTCGAGCTGCGCCCTCGCATCGGCCTGACAAGCGCCGCGGTGGCCGAACGCATCCCGCGGCAGGAACGGGTCAGCGATGTCGTCATGTCCGCCTCCTACGCCGTCCTCGGCCGGTGGCGCGAACAGTACGACGCGGTGGACCGTGAGCGGGCGGCGGACCTGATGCAGGAGATGGGCGTCGCCCATCTCGCCGACCGTACCTTCGGAACCTTGAGCGAGGGTGAGCGAAAACGCGTCCAGATCGCCCGGGCGCTGATGACCGACCCGGAGATGCTGCTCCTCGACGAGCCCGCCGCGGGGCTGGACCTCGGCGGCCGGGAGGACCTGGTGAGCACGTTGTCGGTGCTGGCCACCGACCCGTTGTCCCCGGCGATGGTGCTGGTCAGTCACCATGTGGAGGAGGTCCCTCCCGGCTTCACCCACGTCCTGATGCTGCGTGAGGGGGCGGTGGTGGCCGCCGGGCCGCTGGAGACCACCCTGACCGAGCCGAACCTGGGGGAGACGTTCGGGATGCCGCTGGACCTGGACCGGCGCAACGGGCGGTACAGCGCTCGGCGGCGGGTCCGCATCCGGAGGCGAGGGGCGGCACCGTCCATGGGCTAGGGTCGCAGTCATGATGGACTGGCTGGGTGACCATGCCTGGGAGGCATGGTTGGTGGGTAGCCTCATCCTCGCTGGTGCCGAGTTGACGACGCTGGACCTCACGTTGTTGATGATGGCAGTCGGCGCCGGGGCCGGTTGTGTCGTGGCCGCGTTCGGGCTCAGCGTCTATCTGCAAGTCCTCGTAGCGGTGGTGGTCGCCATCGCGATGCTGGGGCTGGTCCGGCCGAACATGGTCCGCCGGCTGCATCGCGGGCCGACGGTGACCAGCGGCTCCCAGGCTCTCATCGGGCAGTCGGCCGTCGTCCTTGAGGAGGTCACCGCCAACGGTGGGCGGGTCAAGCTGCACGGCGAAGTGTGGTCGGCCCGCGCGGCAGAGGCAAGCATGCGGATCGTGGCCGGTGACCGGGTGGAGGTGGCGGAGATCGACGGGGCCACCGCAGTCGTCTACCCGAGTCAGCCATGACACGACCGATCAACAGTAAGGGGAGATAGCTCATGGTCGGATGGATCATTCTGGCGGTGGTCGTGATACTCGTCGCGATCCTGCTGGGTAAGACGGTCCGGGTGGTACCGCAGGCGCGGGCAGGCATCGTGGAGCGGTTCGGTAAGTACCGCACCAGCCTGACCGCCGGCCTGAACATCATCACACCGTTCGTGGATCGGGTTCGGTACATGATCGACCTGCGCGAGCAGGTCGTCTCGTTCCCTCCGCAGCCGGTGATCACCGAGGACAACCTGACCGTCTCGATCGACACCGTCATCTACTTCCAGGTCACCAACCCGGTCTCGGCCACCTATGAGATCGCCAACTACATCCAGGCCATCGAGCAGCTCACCATGACCACGCTGCGCAACATCATCGGCGGCATGGACCTGGAGCAGACCCTGACCAGTCGCGACGAGATCAACACCCGCCTGCGTGGCGTGCTGGATGAGGCAACCGGCAAGTGGGGGATCCGGGTCAACCGGGTGGAGCTGAAGGGAATCGACCCTCCGCCGTCGATCAAGGACGCGATGGAGAAGCAGATGCGGGCCGACCGCGACAAGCGGGCCGCGATCCTGGCCGCCGAGGGCGAGCGGCAGTCCGCGATCCTCACCGCCGAAGGGCAGAAGCAGTCCGCGATCCTCAACGCCGAGGGGGACAAGGAGTCGGTGGTGCTGCGGGCCCAGGCGGACCGGCAGTCGCGGATCCTGCGAGCACAAGGTGAGGGGCAGGCCATCTTGCAGGTCTTCCAGGCCATCCACGATGGGGCCCCGGACCAGTCGTTGCTGGCCTACCAGTACCTACAAATGCTCCCCAAGATCGCCGAGGGCGACGCGAACAAGGTCTGGATCGTCCCGAGCGAGATCGGGCGCGCGCTTGAGGGCCTGGGCACCACGATCGGCAAGATCCAGGGCATCCCCACCGACTCCGAAGGTCCGAAGCAACGGGTGGACCTGGACTCCGCCCTGGAGGCCGCTGGCATCGGGCAGGAGACCGCCGACGAGTCTTTGTCCACCACGCACGAGGAGGTGGCCGAGGCGATCGCTGAGGCCGCGAAGGCAGCGCAGCCGGGACGCTCCCTCCGCAAGGATGCCCCGAGCTCGGACAAGGAGCCCGGTCCCCCGTCCCTGGAAGCGGGGGAGCAGTCCGGTTCCGAGGGTCAGCCGCCGGAGGGTACGGCGTAGTCCAGCCATCGCCGTACCCGGTCGAACGCGGTCTTGCGGGCGCCCGGGCGGGACAGGAACACGTCGTGCACCGCGTCGGCCACCCGGCTCACCGTCACCTGGTCGCTCAGCCGGTATGACCAGCCGGCGATCTGGTCGACGTCGAGGACGATGTCGCTGGTGTACGCCTCCGCCACCACATCCTGCGGCTGCAGGCTCTGCGCCGAACACAAGGTCAGCACCGGCACCCCGGTGTCGATACCCCGGTGGACCCGGCGATGACCGGCGCGCACGGCACGGAGCCAACCGGCACGGACCGGGAAGCTCTCCTTCGGTTTCCACCTCAGGTCGAAGTCCCACTCACCGGCGTAGTCCCGGTGCAGTGTGTGGACGTAGACCTGGCTCACCCTGCGCGGGATCACCGCGTACGGTCGGCGTGGACCCAACCGGTCCAGCGCCTGCGTGCCGATGGTGCGCAGCAGGACCGAGCCCTGGAGGTCCAGCCAGGGACTGTTCAGCACCAGGGCCTCCGCGACGGGCCGGCCCTCGTCCGCGCGTTGGGCGGCCCACAGCGCGGCGATGAGCCCTCCGGTGGAGTGTCCGTGCAGCACCACCCGCCGTACGTCGCTGTGGGTCCGGATGAGGTCGATCGCGGCGTCGAGGTCAGGGAAGTACTCCTCCAGTTCCAGACAGAAGTTCGGCGTCTGGTGCGGTAGGAGTGACCGCCCGTACTTGCGCAGGTCGACCGCATGGAAGTCATACCCAAGGTCCACGAAGAAGTCCGCGACGTGGGTCTGGAAGAAGTAGTCACAGAAGCCGTGCACGTGCAAGACGGCGCCCCGTGCGGGCCGCTGTTCGGCGTACCGGGACACCACGCTGCACACGACAGGGCCCTCGTAGTCCTCGCCCATCGGCACCCGCACGTGCCGGTAGGGCTCACCCAGCACGTCGACGTCGTCCACCGGTCAGTGCTGGTAGGTGCCGACCAGGATGGCGCGAGCGAGGGTCTTGAACGCGAGTTGGAACGACGCGACGGTGGGGGATGCGTCTCGGTCGACCCCGAGGGTCTGCTCCCCGACGGCGTGCACGACGAAGTAGTACCGGTGTACGTGGTCGCCTTCCGGTGGAGCGGCTCCCATGAACGCGTGCGCGCCCCCGTCGTTACGCAGATGGAAGGCTCCATTGGACAGCCCCTCGTCTCCGACCCCGGCGTTCCCGTCGAGCTCGGTGACCGTTGAGGGCAGGTCCACCACGGCCCAGTGCCAGAACCCGGAAGGGGTGGGCGCGTCCGGGTCGAAGCAGGTCACGACGTAGCTCTTCGTCCCCTCTGGCGCACCCTCCCAGCTCAGTTGGGGCGAGACGCTGCCGCCGGCTGCGGTCTGGGCTGCTGCCATGGGCGCCCCATCGGAGATGTCCGTGCTGGTGACGGTGAACCCTGCGACGGTGGGGAGCTTCTGGTACGGATCTTCGGCGATCGGTCGTTGAAGTGTCATGTCTCCCATCTTGGCGTATGTGCCGATCGGCGCAAATGCGATGATCGGATGGTGGCCCGGCTGATCACGGTGGACGACCCAGAGGACCCCCGCCTGGCCGACTATGTCCGGCTGCGGGACATGCAGCTTCGCAAGCACCTCGAATCCGCGGAGGGGCTGTTCATCGCCGAAGGTGAGAAGGTGGTACGCCGAGCGGTCGAGGCCGGTTACCGGGTCCGGTCATTGCTACTGGCACCACGATGGCTTGCTGGACTCAAGGATGTGCTGGAGAGCGCCGGGGACGTGCCCTGCTATGTCATGTCCGAGGCGGCCACCGAGCGCCTCACCGGATTTCACGTCCATCGCGGTGCCCTGGCCTCACTGCACCGGCGCCCGTTACCCACCCCGCAGGAGGTCATCGCCCGCGCCAACGGGAGCCGTTGCTCCGCACCAGGTCGACGCCTTGATCGACCGGGCACGTCGCGGTCCAGGATCGCGGTGATGGAGGGCTTGGTCGACCACGGAAATGTGGGCAGCGCGTTCCGGAATGCTGCTGCCCTCGGTGTCGACGCGGTTCTCGTGACGCCGACGTGTGCCGATCCGCTGTATCGCCGGGCGATCAAGACGAGCATGGGGAACGTCTTCAACGTGCCGTGGACACGGAGTGGCAAGATGCCGGAGACACTCGACCTGCTCCGAGCCCACGGCTACACGACGGTCGCTCTCACGTTGTCAGAGAATGCGATCTCCCTCGACGAGCTGGTCGAGCGAGACCTGTCGGCTCTTGCCTTGGTCTTCGGTACCGAGGGGGCAGGCGTGGACCCACGGACGGCGAGGCAGGTGGACCTTCGGGTCAGGATCCCGATGGAGCCGGGCGTTGACTCGCTCAACGTCGCATCGGCGACGGCGGTGACGTTCTACGCGACCCGATAGT
>CAYLOC010000003.1:26308-44181 GCA_964385195.1 uncultured Nocardioidaceae bacterium | reverse complement strand
CGGACCGGGTCCCAGCTCCAGTTGGAGCTCTCGGTGTCGACGAAGATGATGCGCGCGTCGGCGTACGGCTCGTCGGTGTCGGACCAGACGTAGAAGTCGCCGTACGGCCCGTCGGGGTCGCTACGGGAGGACTGGAACCACTCGTGCTGGTCGCTGGTGTGGTTCATCACGAAGTCGACGATCACCCGCATGCCCCGCTCGTGGGCCTCGTCCAGCAGCAGTTGGAAGTCCTCCAGCCCCCCGACGTCGGGCAGGATGTTGCGGTAGTCGGACACATCGTACCCGCCGTCGCGCAACGGGGAGGAGTAGAACGGCGGCAGCCACAGACAGTCCACACCCAGCCAGGACAGGTAGTCGAGCTTGTCCCGCAGGCCCTGCAGGTCTCCGGTGCCGTCGGCGTTGGAGTCCATGAACGTGCGCACGAGGACCTCGTAGAACACCGCGCGCTTGAACCATGTCGGGTCAGAAGACAGCGGTGGGTCAGACACCGGCCGCTCAGCCATCTTCGGGCCTCCTGAGGACGAGGATGTGTGCGGGTTGTTCGACCGGGTCGAGCCGGACGTAGTTGGTCTCCCCCCACCGCCACTGCTGGCCGGTGACGGCGTCGTCGACGAGCGCGGTCTGGTGCCAGTCCAGCCCCAGCGCGGGCATCTCCAGGTGCACCAGGGTCTCGCGAGTCCCGTGCGGGTCGAGGTTGACCACCACGATCACGACGTCGTCGCTGTGCGGCGCGTCGCCGCGTTTGGAGAAGCACAGCACGGCCTCGTCGTCGGTGCTGTGCACGGTGAGGTTACGCAGTCGCTGCAGGGCCGGATGGTCGCGGCGTACGTCGTTGAGGAGCCGCAGGTACGGCGCCAGGGTGCGTTGCTCGTCGGCGGCTCGCTGCCAGTCCCGTGGCCGGTACTGGTACTTCTCCGAGTCCAGGTACTCCTCCGAGCCGGGACGGACCGCGACGTGCTCGTAGAGCTCGAACCCGCTGTACACGCCCCAGCTCGGCGCGGCGGTCGCTGCCACCGTCGCCCGGATGCGGAACGCCGCGGGGCCGCCGTACTGCAGGTACTCGGTGAGGATGTCGGGGGTGTTGACGAACAGGTTCGGCCGCAGCACGTCGCTGGTGTCGCGGGACAGCTCGCGCAGGTAGGCCTCCAGCTCCCACTTCACGTTCCGCCAGGTGAAGTAGGTGTAGGACTGGTGGAACCCCACCATCGCCAGGCCCTGCATCATCGCCGGTCGGGTGAACGCCTCGGAGAGGAAGATCACGTCGGGGTCGGTACGGCGGACCTCGGCCAGCAGCCATTCCCAGAACGGCAGCGGTTTGGTGTGCGGGTTGTCGACCCGGAAGATCCGGACGCCGTGGCTCATCCAGTGCCGCAGCACCCGCAGGACCTCGGCGCGCAGCCCCTCGTAGTCGTTGTCGAAGTTCAGCGGGTAGATGTCCTGGTACTTCTTGGGCGGGTTCTCGGCGTAGGCGATGGACCCGTCCGCGCGGGTGGTGAACCACTCCGGGTGACGGGTGACCCACGGGTGGTCCGGGGCGCACTGCAGCGCGAAGTCCAGTGCGACCTCGAGGCCCTGGCGCTTCGCCTCGGCCACGAACGCGTCGAAGTCCTCGATCGTGCCGAGGTCGGGGTGGATCGCGTCGTGGCCGCCCTCGGGAGACCCGATCGCCCACGGCGAGCCCGGATCGCCGGGCTCCGGGACGAGGGTGTTGTTGCGGCCCTTGCGGTTCACGTAGCCGATCGGATGGATCGGCGGCAGGTAGGCGACGTCGAACCCCATCTCGGCGACGGCGGCGAGCCGGGCCGTGGCGGTGCGGAGGGTGCCCGACGTCCAGGTCCGGGCGCGGTCGTCGTAGGTCGCGCCTTCGGAGCGGGGGAAGAACTCATACCACGCCCCCACGAGCGCGCGCTCCCGGTCGACGTACACCGGGTAGTCCGGTGAGGTGGAGACCAGGTCGCGGAGGGGGTACTCGACCAGCGCGTCGACAACCTCGGGACTGGTGAGTGCGGCGTAGCGGACCTGCGTGGGCAGAGCGGTGTCCTTCGAGGTGCGGCAGGCCGTGTCGAGCGTAGCGTGGGCGCTGCTGGAGCGCGGTGTCTGCGCCGTTGCTCGCTGCAGGATCAGACCGCCCTCGGTCAGCATCAGCTCCACGTCGATCTCGGCCGGGATCTTGATGTCCGCGTTGTGCCGCCAGGTGGCGTAGGGATCCGACCACGCCTCGACGCGGAACGTCCAGGGCCCTTCGATGTCGGGGGCGACGTCGGCGACGTAGCGGTCCGGGTGCTCGATGCCGAGGTCGCGCATCCGGACCAGGGGCCGGTCCTTGCCGTCGCCGTCGGTGAGGACCACGCCGCAGCCGAGCGCGTCGTGTCCTTCGCGGAACACGGTGGCGGTGACCGTGAACGTCTCACCCGGGACGGCCTTGACCGGATAGCGTCCGTGCTCGATGACCGGGTTGACGTCGGTGATCGGTATTCGCTCCACCATCCCTGCCGAACCTACCCGGGCCGACGCCGCATCGCACAACGACGCACGGGAGACCCGTGCGCTGTCGTGTGCCCGGTCACAGGCGGGTGAGGAACCCCACAACGGTGGCGTTGAACAGCTCCGGGTCATCCAGGTTCGCGAAGAGCCCGGCATCCGCCATCACGACATGCCGGGCACCGTCGATGACAGCGCGGTGAGCCTGCCTGCGACCAACCGGTCCAGTACGTCGATGAGGTCGTCGTGCCTCCTCAGAAGTACTCGATGCTGTACGGCGAGGGCGTGCCGAATGCCGCGTCGAGGCGGGCGTCGTGGGCACCCAGGTCGCCTCCCTCGGCGAGTCCGGCAGTGCGCAGCGCGGCTATCGGCGTACCGGCGTACAAAGCCGCGAGTCCGCGGGCGCCGAGGCGGAGAGCACCGTCCGCGTGGTCGGTGTCGGCGCGCTCCAACCGACCGGTCCCCGCCTCGACAGTGAGGATCCAGCTCCCGGAGTTGTCCGGGCACTCGGTGTCGTCGATGACCAGCGACTGGTCCACTGACGCTGCCGGCGGCCAGCCGCGTGCGGCGATGGCTGCCGGGGCGTCAAGCAGCCGCAGCATCCACCGGTGGGTCGTCGCGGACGCGTCCGCCTCGAGGTCCACGATCAGGTGGATCGGGTCGTGCGGGGCGATGCTCGCATGGACGCGCCGGGCGATCGACGAACCCGATCCCACGACCGACCACAGGGCGCGCGCAGTGCGCTCGGAACCGGCCACCAGTGCCGTGACATCAAGGTCGCGGTCCTTCCAGCGGTACAGGACGAAACCGTCGTCAGCGACGTAACAGAACGTGCCGTCAGCGCCGATCCGGTCCGCCAGCGCGTGCTCGGGCCACCGCAGCGGGCCGCTGGCGCGGTTGCGTGCGTACACATCAGCGGCACACGCGGTCAGCGCCTTCGCGTCCTCGGCGGTCCCTCGGCGTACGGCGACGGCGCCGGACCGGTCACGCAGGGCACGCAGCGCGGCAGCGTCGAACGTGTAGCGGAACTGCGCGCCGCCGACCTCGAAGCCGAGCTTGCGGTACAGCGGCAGCGAGGCCGGGTACAGCGCCGTCAAGGGATAGCCCAGCGAGCGGCACCGGTCCAGCATCGCCCGCATCACCGTCGTCGCGACGCCGGAGCCACGGAACTCCGGTGCGACGACAACGCCCGATACGCCGGCGGTGCGCACCGGGTGCCCAGCCCACCACTGGTCGAAGTCCCAGAATCGCGCACATCCGGCGAGGGAGTCCCCGGAGAAGGCGCCCAGGCCGCGTTGTTCGTCGACGACGCGCCTGGCACGCCGTACCAGCTCCTCCCGCGATAGAGGGGGAGGGCCGAAGGAGCGGGTCTGGATGTCGAGAGCGGCATCGATGTCGTCGTGCGTGAGTGACCGGATCTGGACTTCCTCCATACCGGTCAGCCTAGAAGCCGGAGGGAAGCCGGACTCCACCCGTGTCCGCGGGGGAGGGACGCGGTGGTCAGCCCGTGCGTCCGGGGAAGTGCTGACCATTCCGGGTCGGGACGGCGTGGGAGGCGGGCACAGCCACGCTCGCGCAGCGCGGCGCGGATCCGGTTCAGGGTCTCCGCCGGGTGAGCGTAGACGCCCTCGGCGGTCACCACGATGATGCGCCAGCCACAGCGGTCCAGGACCTGTGCGTCAACGGGTGTTTGCGCGTCGAGATAGACACCGCGGAACAGGCGCCGGAACCGCGATCCGCGGAGGAGCTGCTCCGGTTTCGCCGCAGACATGGGCCGTTATCGTCCATGTGGACGCTCGTGGACGCTCGTGGACGCTCCTGGACAGCGCGCCGCCGCTCGGCGGGGGAGATTGTTCTGCAGCGATCGGCTCGTCTACGGTTTGGGCGTGCGCGCTATCCGACGGTTCACGGTCCGTCCTGTCCTGCCCGAGCCCTTGCAGCCCTTGGAGACGCTGGCGACGAACCTCCGCTGGTCCTGGCATCCGGAGACCCAGGGGTTGTTCGAGTCGCTGGACGGGGAGGCGTGGAGAGCCAGCGGCCACGACCCGGTGCGGTTCCTCGGCATGATTCCCGCGGACCGGCTCGCCGCGCTGGGCAAGGACCGCCGGGTGGCGAAACGGGTCGAGATCGCCGCCACCGACCTGGAGGACTACCTGACCGGCGATCGGTGGTACCAGCAGCTCGGTGCCGACGTACCGCAGCAGGTGGCGTACTTCTCTCCGGAGTTCGGCATCACGGCGGTGCTGCCGCAGTACTCCGGCGGGCTCGGCATCCTCGCTGGTGACCACCTCAAGACCGCGAGCGACCTCGGCGTACCGATGATCGGGGTGGGGCTGCTGTACCGGCACGGCTACTTCCGGCAGTCACTGACCAGAGAGGGATGGCAGCAGGAGCAGTACCCGCTGATGGACCCGGACGCGCTCCCGTTGCAGCTGCTGCGTGAGCCCGACGGTCAGCCGGTCCGGCTCGACATCGGTGTCGCGGCCGACGCCTCGCTGAAGGCTCATGTCTGGGTGGCCAGCGTCGGACGGATCCCCCTGTTGCTGCTGGACTCCGATATCGAGGACAACGACCCCGCGCACCGTGACGTCACCGACCGGCTGTACGGCGGCGACCCGGAGCACCGCCTGCTACAGGAGGTGCTGCTCGGGGTCGGCGGAGTGCGGGCCCTCCGCGCCTACTCCCGGGTGACCGGCGCCGCGGCACCCGAGGTGTACCACACCAACGAAGGGCACGCGGGGTTCCTCGGCGTGGAGCGGATGCGGGAGTTCGTGGTCGAGGACACGATGAGCTTCGACGCCGCGCAGGAGCGCACGCGGGCGGCGACGGTGTTCACCACCCATACCCCGGTCGCGGCCGGCATCGACCGGTTTCCACGGACCCTGGTGGAGATGCAGTTCGGCGGCGCGAACGCGGTGGAGGGCATGCCGGTCGAGCGGATCCTGGCCCTCGGGGCC
The DNA here is from genome assembly GCA_964385195.1 of uncultured Nocardioidaceae bacterium. GTDB lineage: Bacteria > Actinomycetota > Actinomycetes > Propionibacteriales > Nocardioidaceae > CAYLOC01. The sequence continues at coordinate 38,743 of CAYLOC010000003.1, read as the reverse complement.
GAGGACTACGACGGGGGTGACGAGGGCGTCTTCAACATGGCGGTGATGGGACTGCGTCTGGCCGGTCACGCGAACGGTGTCAGCCGGTTGCACGGACAGGTGTCCCGGGAGATGTTCGCCGGGCTCTGGCCCGGGTTCGAGTACGACGACATCCCGATCCAGTCGGTCACCAACGGCGTCCACGCCCCGACCTGGCTCGCGCCCGAGGTCCTCGCACTCGCCGAGGAGGGCGAGGTCCTGCCGGGCTCCGAGGGGCCACCGAACTGGGAGGCGATCGACGCGGTGCCGGCGGAGGCGATCTGGGCCACCAAGCGTCGGCTCCGGGAGAAGCTCGTTGCGTCGGCCCGCCAGTGCCTGCGCCTCTCCTGGCAGCAGCGCGGCGCGTCCGACGCCGAGCTCGGCTGGATCGACACGGCGCTGGACCCGGATGTGCTCACGATCGGGTTCGCGCGCCGCGGAGCGTCGTACAAGCGGCTCACGCTGATGCTGCGGGACACCGAGCGATTCAAGCGACTGCTGCTGGACCCGGACCGCCCGATCCAGGTGGTCATCGCGGGCAAGGCACACCCGGCCGACGACGGGGGGAAGCGCCTCATCCAGGAGGTCGTGCGGTTTGCCGACGACCCGGAGGTGCGGCACCGGATCGTGTTCCTGCCCGACTACGACATCGGCATGGCGCAGTGGCTGTACCCCGGCTGCGACATCTGGCTGAACAACCCGCTGCGCCCCTACGAAGCCTGCGGAACGTCGGGCATGAAGGCCGCGCTGAACGGCGCGCTCAACCTCTCCATCCGCGACGGCTGGTGGGAGGAGTGGTACGACGGCAACAACGGCTGGGCGATCCCGTCCGCCGACGGCGTCGACGACCCGGAGCGACGCGACGAGCTCGAGGCGGCCGCGCTCTACGACATGGTGGAGGGCGAGGTCGTGCCCCGGTTCTACGACGTCAACGGGGACGACCTGCCCTCGCGGTGGTTGGAGATGGTGCGGCACACGCTGAAGTCGCTCGGTCCCAAGGTGCTGGCCGCCCGCATGCTGCGCGACTACATCAGCGGCCTCTACACCCCGGCCTGCCGTCTGGGTCGGGTGATCGACGCCGAGCCGGACCTTGCCGCCGAGCTTGCAGGCTGGAAACACCGCGTGCGGGAAGAGTGGGCGCATGTGCGCATCGAACACGTGGAGACCAGCGGAATCAGCGACGCGCCGTCGCTCGGCTCCTCCTTCACGGTGCGGGTCTACGCCGCCCTCGGCGGCCTGACCACCGACGACGTCGATGTCCAGGTGGCGTACGGGCGGGTGGGCCGCAACGACGAGCTGGCCGAGCCCGCCGTGGCGAGCCTGGAACCGGTGGAGCACTACGACGGCAGTCGGCACCGGCTGGAGACGACCGTGTCATTGCAGCACACCGGCCCGTTCGGTTACACGGTGCGGATCTGCCCCAAGCACGACCTGCTGGCCTCACCGGCCGACGTCGGCGTGTTGGCGTGGCCGCCGAGCACGGCCCCCTCGTCGTGACCCCCGTCTCTGCGATGATGGACGGTGACACCGATGGACGGGAGTACCTACGTGGATCCGATGCCGCTGGTCGGCGGGGAGGTACGCCGGGTCGGCACGGCCCTCGGTCACGCCTCCGGTGAGTTGACGGCGGCGCGGACGGCGTTGCAGAACCTGCGTACCGCCTCTGTCGGCACCCCCTCCTGTGACGACGCGACAGCAGCGATGCTGGCCGACCTCTCCACGGTGGTGTCCCGCCTGGTCGAGGTCGCCGATGACTGCGTCGAGGTCACCCACCGCCATGCCGGCGACGACCCGGACGCGAACACCGGTCCTGGTGCGGAGGCTCCGTCGTGAGGCCGGAGCTGATCCTTGGCTTCGACCCCGCCCCGGCGGACCGGGCGCAGCTGTCCGCGCTCCAAGACGCCCTGCGCGCAGTGGTACGCAGCGTCGTGGCGGCCCGCGGCAGGGTCGTGGCCCTGCTGGGCAGGAGCGGGCCGGTATGGGACGGCGCCGCCGCCGCGCCGGTCGCCGGACCTCTCCAGCGGCTCGTCCAGCGGCACACCACGCTGGAGGAGGCGCTGGTCGACGTACTGCGGACCCTGGAGGTCTGGGAGACAGGGGTGGTGCGGCGCCAGGATCGGGCCGAGGAGGTCGTCGCCGCTGTCGCGGACCTCGCCGGGGACGAGACAGCGAAGCAGCGACGCGCGGGCCTGATCCAACAGGGCCGCGAGCTCGCCGCGGAGCATGAGCGTGCTGCGGCGGACCTGAGGCGCGGTCTGGAGTCGTTCTCCGAAGCGGTGGCGTCGTTGGCTGCGTCCGATGATGACCTGCCGGCAGACCTCGACCGGGCCCTGACCGGGTTGGAGACCGCGGTGGAGGAATGGATCGAGGCGGAGGGGCCGGAACTGCTTCGTACGGCACGGTCCCTGGCCGAGGTCGTGGAGCTCACGACGGTAGTGTCGGAACTGGTGGGGATCGCGGCCCTTGGTCGCACCCCGGGCGATGCACACGGGGTCGGGGCGCTGGTGGCGCGCAGCCCGGCGTCGTACCGCCTGGTCCGGGCGCTGCGCCAGCAGTGGGCCGACCTGCCACCGGAAGCCCTTGCCGACGCCTCGTTCGCCGACCGCCGGTACTCACGTGGAGAGACGGTCCGGGCCCGTCTGGAACGCAGCAGCTCCGCTGACCCGGTGATCCCGCACCAGCAGGGCAGGACCAACAGCGACGTGGAACGCGGGTGACTTCTGGATGCAGGTGAGATCGCCGCTCGGTGCGGCCGAGGTCGTCATCGACCTCCCGATCGACTTCCGGGAGATCCCGCTGGACGAGGGGCTGGAGACCCGTACCGCCGAACAGCTGATGTTGACCGAGGACATGGGCCTCACCGATGCGACGCAACGAGAGGCGTTCGCCCTCTACCTCGAGGCCCTGTCGGTGCGGCTCGGGGACGACAATGTGGCCGGTGCGGCGTTCTGCGCAGTGCGCCTCAACGGGCATCCCTCCACGGCAACGCTGACGATCGCGGTCCACCACACCCACACCCACGACCCGGGGGTGGCGGTGCTCGGTGCGGCGGAGACTCTACAGCGCGACGGCCACGGCAGGGTCGAGGTCACCCGGTTGGGAGAGACTCCGGTCGTCCGCTCCGTGTCTAACCGGGGCGTGGGGAATGATGACGAAGCGTTGCGGGAGATGACCGTGCTGGTGCCGCTCACCGGCACCGAGCAGGCCGTACTGGTGACCCTGTCCACGCCGTGCCTGGTCGACTGGGACACCTACGTCGGTGTCCTGGAGACGGCGTGCCGGTCGGTGCGGATCGCCGCCATCGGCGCCGCCACGCGAAACGTCTAACCTGCCACGTGCAGGGGCGGCGGGGTCCTACACTTGTCCTGGCGCCCGCTGTCGGCGGCCGATCGACGCCAGGTGCCTGAGGCGCAGTCCTGCCATCCGGTGCTGGCGGGTGAGGCTGAGTCGTCTCCCTCGGTAACCGGTTCGACGACGGGGGTTGAATGCGCAGACGTGCGGTGCTGGTAGTACTTGTGCTGACAGCGGTGATGGTGGCCGGGTGCACCAGTGGGCACACTCGATCTTCGCCCAGTGCAGTCGGTGACCACACGTCGGCGTCCACCAAGGCCCATCCGAACGTCTTGCTGATCATGACCGATGACCAGGCGCTCGCGGACTTGAAGTGGATGGAGAACGTCCGCACGATGCTCGCAGCGAAGGGAACCACGTTCGATGGAATCTCCTCGGAACCGTTGTGCTGCCCGGCACGTGCCTCGGTCCTGACCGGTCAGTTCGGGCAGAACAACGGGGTCCGCTCCAACCGCGGTCCGCACGGCGGCTACCCGGCGCTGAACCACCGGGCGCTGGCCAACTCCGTGGCCGTGTGGTTCCACAACGCCGGCTACAGCACCGGGTTCACCGGCAAGTTCCTCAATGGCTACAACCGGTCCACCATGCCCGATCCGCATCCCGGGTGGACGGACTGGGAACCGCTGGTGAAGGGGGTGTACAACTACCACCGGTTCACCATCGACAACAACGGCACCCCACAGCGACATCGCACCTACCAGACCGGCTTCCTCACCGACAACGCGATCCGGATGCTCGATGACTTCTCCGACCGGAAGCGGCCGTTCTTCATGTGGCTGTCCTATGTCGCGCCGCACAGCGAGTGCAGACCCGTCCATGAGCTGAGCTGCTGGAGTCCGCCGACCCCTGCGCCTCGCGACCGACACAAGTTCGCCGACGTGGTGCCGCCGTCGGTACACCAGCCGTCCTTCCTGACCCCGCCACGACACGCCACGACCGCATTGGGCGTGCTGGGCGGCTACGACAAGTTCACGCGCAAGCAGGTGGTGTCGTGGTTCCGGCAGCGCATCCGGTCGCTGCAGGCGGTCGATCGCGGCGTACGGCGAGTCCTCAACACCCTCAAGAAACACCACCAGCTGAGCAACACGGTCATCATGTTCTGCTCGGACAACGGCTGGGTGTACGGCCAACACGACTACATGGGCAAGGTGTTGCCGTTCGAGGAGTCGTTGCGGGTGCCGATGATCATCCGCGGGCCGGGGTTCCCCGCCGGCAAGGTCGTGCACCAGGTCCTGGCCTCGGTGGACATCGCCCCGACCTTGGCCGACGCAGCACACGTGCACCCGACGATGCGTGTGGACGGTCATTCCGCGTTGGGCTACCTCAAGCCCCGGTACGCCATGGGGTGGCGCGACCTGCTCATCCAAATGGGGGCCGTACGCCGATGGCAGGACAAGGCCGGATGGTACTACCGCGGCATTCGTACCCCTCGTTACACGATGGTGTACTACCCCAACACCGACCAGTACGCCTTGTACGACCGCAAGCACGACCCCTTCGAGCTCGACAACGTCGCGAGCAAGGCACAGTACGCCGGAATCAGGGCCACTCTGCTCGACCGGCTTCCACGGCTCGGGCGGTGCTTCGGCCAGGACTGCAACATTGCCTGGCGGCATCTACCGAATCCGGGACCACCCAGGCCTCAGTCGCACCCTGCTGACGCGCACTGAGCCTGACAGGCTGGCTGGCAGTCTCCGGCCCGACGGCCATCGACGTATGGCGGCGAAGTTTCCATTGGCGGCGCCGTATGCCAGAATCTGATGTAGGCGCTCATCCCGCCGTACGACTCGACCCATAGTCCTCCGGAGGTGGCAGCGAGAAGGTCGAGTTTCCCCGAGCCGATCGTGGTGATAGCACCTGAATCGGGGACGATCTCCTCGACGTTCCCCACCGGTGCGTCCACAGCCTTCTGGGACCACACGTAGATCCGGGAACCGTCCGGCGTCGCGGCCACGTCTTGCACGTGACCACCAACCGTGAAGCCAGACGGTCAGTGCGATCTGGGGCCAGCAGTCGCCTGATCATCTGCTGGTGGTCCGCCTCGCCGGGTCGAGGGGGAGGACAAGTCGGGGTACCACTTCGTAGAGCGCGAACGTGTGATCGGTCAGCGTCACCACCGACCCGCCCCAGAGGGCGTCGGACTCGCCCTCGTCGTCGCCGCGGTCGGTGCGCAGCACTTCGGCGTACGCCGGTGCCAGCTGCCCGGGAAGGGTGACGTCGACCGGGGAGTCTCCCGCGTGCAGCCACAGCAGGTAAGAGGTGTCGGTCACCTCCTCGCCCTCGGCGGTGGTGGCCCGTAGCGCGTCCCCGGCGAGGAACACTCCCAGCGTCAGCGCAGCAGAGTCATCCCATGAATCCCCTGTCATCTCTGCACCCGTTGGCCGGAGCCAGGTGATGTCCTTGTTGTCGCTTCCGTTCATCGGGCGACCCCGGAAGAAGTACCGCTGGTGCAACACCGGATGCGAGCGTCGGAGCCGCAGCAGCCGGGTCAGCAGGGGACGCAGGTGCTGCCAGTCCTTGTCAGCGTCCCATCGGACCCACGACGTCTCGTTGTCCTGGCAGTAGGCGTTGTTGTTGCCACCTTGGGTGCGGCCGCACTCGTCGCCGGCGGTGATCATCGGGATCCCGGTGGACAGCACCAGGGTCGCGAGCAGGTTGGCGGCCTGCCGTCGCCGCAGCGAGCGTACGGCGGGGTCGTCGGTCTCCCCTTCGACGCCACAGTTCCAGGACCGGTTGTCGTCGGTGCCGTCGCGGCCCTGCTGCCCGTTGGCCTCGTTGTGCTTGTGGTCGTAGCTGACCAGGTCCCGCAGGGTGAACCCGTCGTGGGCGGTGACGAAGTTGACCGACGCGAACGGCAGCCGGCCGTCGTCGGCGTACAGGTCGCTGGACCCGGCGAACCGGGTCGCTAAGTCCCGGACCCCGCCTGAGCCGCCGCGCCAGAAGTCCCGGACGGTGCCCCGGAACCGGTCGTTCCACTCGCACCAGCGCGGCGGGAACTGCCCCACCCGGTAGCCGTCCCCGGTGGCGTCCCACGGTTCCGCGATCAGCTTCACCCGGCGTAGCACGGGGTCCTGGTGGACCGCGGTCAGGAACGGAGCGCGCATGTCGACGTCGTACGGGTTGCGGCACAGTGCCGGTGCCAAGTCGAAACGGAACCCGTCGACGTGCATGTCCTCCACCCAGTACCGCAGCGAGTCCATCACCAGCTGCAGCACCTGCGGGTGGGACGCGTTGACGGTGTTGCCGCAGCCGGTCACGTCAAAGTAGCGGCCGTCGCTTTGCAGGTAGTACGACCCGTCCAGCCCCCGGAAAGACAGCGTCGGACCGCCCGGACCGCCCTCCGCGGTGTGGTTGTAGACAACGTCGAGGATCACCTCGATCCCCGCCGCGTGCAGTGCCTTGACCATCGCCTTGAACTCGTCCACCTGCTGGCCGCGGCTCCCGCCGGCGGAGTATGCCGAGTGCGGCGCGAAGAAGCCGACCGTGTTGTAGCCCCAGTAGTTGACCAGGCCCAGGTCGGACAGGAACGGCTCGGAGCAGAACTGCTGCACCGGCAGCAGTTCCAGCGCGGTGATGCCCAGGTCGCGCAGGTAACCGACCACCGCCGGGTGCGCGACGCCGGCGAACGTGCCGCGCAGCTCCGCCGGGACCTCGGGGTGCAGCCAGGTCAGGCCCTTGACGTGCGCCTCGTAGATGACCGTCTGGTTCCACGCGGTGGCCGGCGGTCGGTCGTCTCCCCAGTCGAACGCGTCTCCGGCGACGACCACGCTGCTCCGCGGCACGTACGCCGCGTCGTCTCCGACCTGCCGGGTGCCGTCCTCACGAGCCGTGGCAACGAGTGGGTGCGGGTCAAGGACGCCGTCGATCGCGCGCGCATACGGGTCCAACAGCAGCTTGTCGACATTGAACGCCTGGCCTCGACGCGGGTGCCACGGCCCGTCCACGCGGAAACCGTACCGGCGCCCGGGCCGGACTCCGGGCACGTAGCCGTGCCAGACGCCCTGGGTGCGTTCGGGCAGCTGCAGCCGGTGCTCGGTGCCGTCGTCGTCGAACACGCAGACCCAGCACGCGGTCGCGTCCGGGCTCCAGACCGCGAAGTTGGTGCCGTCTCCGTCGTACGTCGCGCCCAGGTGCTGCGGACCTCCCGGCCAGATGTCCGTCGGCTCCGATGCTGTGCTCACCGAAGCATTGTCGCCAACTCGCTGGCGTGGCATAGGCTCGGGCTCATGTCTGAGTACGTACGGCTCGAAGTGACCGACGGCGTCGCCACCCTACGGTTGGACCGCCCGCCGATGAACGCGCTCAACGGCAGTGTCCAGGAGGAGATCCGTGCTGCCGCGCACGAGGCCGGAGAGCGGGAGGACGTCCGCGCCGTCGTCCTGTACGGCGGAGAGAAGGTTTTTGCGGCGGGGGCGGACATCAAGGAGATGGCCGACATGGACTACACCGACATGGCTCGGCGGTCCGGCCCACTGCAGTCCTCCTTCACCGCCGTCGCGCGTATCCCGAAGCCGGTGGTGGCCGCCGTGACCGGGTACGCGCTTGGCGGTGGCTGCGAGCTTGCCCTCTGTGCTGACGTGCGGGTCGCCGCGGATGACGCCAAGTTCGGGCAGCCGGAGGTACTGCTGGGCATCATTCCCGGAGCAGGGGGCACCCAGCGTCTGTCCCGGTTGGTGGGCCCCGCCAAGGCGAAGGATCTGATCTTCACCGGCCGGTTCGTCAACGCCGAGGAGGCGCTGGCCATGGGGTTGGTCGACTGGGTCGTGCCGTCGGCGCAGGTCCTGGACACGGCGATGGGCTGGGCGAGGCAGTTCACGCATGCCGCGGCGTACGCGCTTCGCGCTGCGAAGCAGGCCGTGGACCGGGGGCTGGAAAGTGACCTGGACACCGGGCTGGAGGTCGAACGGCAAGCGTTCGTCGGGCTTTTCGCCACCCGGGACCGCACGATCGGAATGCAGTCCTTCATTGACAACGGCCCGGGCAAAGCCACGTTCGAGGGGCGGTAACCGGGAACCCGAACAACGTCTCGGCGGCCCGTCGGCTTTCGGGATCGGCCAGAGAGGCGTAGCCTGCCGCTGGCTGCTGCGGGGATGAACCCATCTCCGCGTGCCATCCGGGCCCCGGGCCTTTCGGATGACTCGAGGCACAACAGAATAAGGGAGGTCTCGATGCGTCTGCAGTTGTTGCTGACTCGTCACCGCGCCGTCCGCTGGGCGATCCTCGGCGTCGCCGCCGTTACGTCACTCGCCGTGGCCGCGCCCGCCTCGGCGTCCGCGCACCACGGGAGTCATGGCAAGGTCGTCTACCGCGTGCATCCGCACATGAAGCTGTACAAGACCGGAACCAAACTCGGGGCTTTGCCCACGCCGTCGGAATGTGTGCAAAGTAGCGGCCTGGCCTGCTACACGCCGGACCTGATCCGCAAGGCGTACAACGTCCCCGATGACTGGACCGGTGCGGGCCAGACGATCGTGATCGTCGATGCCTACGGAAGCCCCACCATCAAGCAGGACTTGGCGGTGTTCGACGCTGCGTTCGGCCTCCCGGCTCCGCCGTCCTTCCATATCTACTGCCCCTCCGGGTGTCCGAAGACGCAGCATGCGCACAAGGGCCAGCCGCAGGGTTGGGCCGGGGAGACCTCGCTCGACGTGGAGTGGTCGCACGCGATCGCGCCCGATGCGAACATCGCACTGGTCGTGGCCGGCAACAACTTCGGTAACTCCATCAACGTCGCCACCCGGTTTGCCGTCTCCCACCATCTGGGCAACATCATGTCAATGTCCTACGGAGCCGACGAGGCCGGGATCTCCGGCCACGGACACGGCAACAACCTGCAGATCCACCAGGCTCACCAGGTCTTCCAGCAGGCGGTCAACCAGGGAATGAGCCTGTTCGCCTCGGCCGGCGACGCCGGTGCAAGCAACGGCAGCCCCGGTCCGGGTACGGGCTATCCGGCGTCTGACCCGCTGGTCACCTCCGTGGGCGGCACCAACCTGTTCATGACCGATAACGGCACCTACGAGGGCGAAACGGTGTGGAACGACAGCGACCCGAACCTCTGTCCGTTCGGTTGCACGGCCGGAGTCTTCGGCGCCACCGGTGGTGCGCCGAGTGTGGTGTGGCCGACCCCCTCGTACCAGCAGGGCGTGACCGGGCAGTCCACGCGGGCGGTCTCCGACGTGTCCTACAACGCTTCGGTCTACACCGCCGTGTTGGTGTACGCCGGATACTTCCCCGGCACGTCGCAGGACGGGTTCTACTTCTTCGGCGGCACCAGCGCCGGCTCGCCGCAGTGGGCGGGCATCGCTGCGCTCGCCGATGCCCAGGCCGGACAGCCGTTGGGGCAGCTCAACCCGCTGCTGTACTCGATCGCGGCGTCCGGGAGCTACTCGGCGGACTTCCACGACGTCACCGTCGGCAACAACGCGCTCGGCGGTCCTGGTTTCGACGCAGCCACCGGGTATGACATGCCTACTGGCCTGGGGAGCCCGAACGTGGAGCCCCTGGTCACGGACCTGGTGCAGATGACGTCGCCGTAACCGGCCCAACCTGGTCGCGAGTCCCGACGACGCCGGTGTGAACGGGGTCGTCGGGACTCGCGTCGCACGTTCGCGGGAGAGGAGGGCCGCCCGCCTGCAGGCCACCGACACTGATACGCCATGATGGAGTGCGGAGCCGAACCGAGACAGCCAGGGATACAGGAGGGCCACGTCTGCCATGAAGATTGTCGTCTGCGTCAAGTACTGCCCGGACGCGACCGCGGACCGGCGGTTCAGCGATGACAACACCGTGGACCGTGCGGGCGTGGACGGCCTGCTGTCGGAGCTGGACGAGAATGCCGTGGAAGAGGCGCTGCAGATCCGTGACAATGCTGACGACGCCGAAGTGGTCGCGCTGACGTTGGGGCCCGACGATGCCCGGACGGCGATCCTGAAGGCGTTGCAGATGGGCGCCGACGGTGGAGTCCACGTCGTCGACGACGCGGTCGCCGGCTCCGACGCGGTCGCCACCTCGCTGGTGCTGGCGAAGGCGCTGGAGCGGCAGCAGCCGGACGTGGTCATGTGCGGGATGGCCTCCACCGACGGCGGGATGAGCGTGGTGCCGGCGATGCTGGCGGAGCGGCTCGGACTGCCCCAGTTGACCATGGCCGCCGAGGTCACGGTCGAGGGTGGCTCGGTCCGGATCCGTCGCGACGGTGACACCTCGACGGAGACGATCGAGGCGCAGACTCCGCTGGTCCTCAGCGTCACCGACCAGGCCAACGAGCCCCGGTACCCGTCGTTCAAAGGCATCATGGCCGCGAAGAAGAAGCCGGTGGAGACCCTGTCGCTGTCGGACCTGGGAGTCGCCGCCGACCAGGTCGGCGCGGGCGCAGCCCGGACGGAGGTCGTCAGCGTCGAGGCGCGACCACCGCGTACCAAAGGAACCGTCGTCCCCGACGACGGGACCGGAGCCGACCAGCTGGTGGCGTTCCTGGCCGAGAAGAAGTTCGTCTAAGAGGGCACGCGAGGAAAGGCGAGAGATGACCGAGACCCTGGTTCTGGTCGACCACGTCGACGGTGAGGTGACGAAGTCGACTGCTGAGTTGTTGACGATCGCCCGCCGCCTCGGCGAACCCTCGGCGGTGTTCGTGGGATCTGGGATCGACTCCGCGCGGGAGAGCCTGAAGCGTTACGGCGCAGAGAAGGTCTACGTCGTCGACGGCCCCGACGTGACCGACTACCTGGTGGCCCCGACGGCCGAGGCGCTGGCCCAGCTCGTCGGCGACGTCGGCCCGGCCGCGGTCCTCGTGGCCGCCAGCCTGGACGGCAAAGAGGTCGCCGGGAGGCTGGCCGTCAAGATCGACTCGGGGCTGATCACCGACGCGGTCGACGTACAACCCGGGGAGGGCGGCCCGGTGACGACCCAGTCGGTGTTCGCCGGCAACTACACCGTGACCGCACGTGTCACGCACGGAACCCCGATCATCGCGGTGAAGTCCAACGCCGCCACCCCCGAAGCGGTCGAGGGGGCGGCCGCGGAAGAGACCGTCACCATCACCGTCAGCGATGCCGCCAAGACGGCGCGGATCACCGACCGGCACCCCCGGAAGGTGTCCGGACGGCCGGACCTGACCGAGGCCTCGATCGTGGTTTCCGGCGGCCGCGGGACCGGCGGGAAGTTCGACCCGATCGAGGAGCTCGCCGATGCGCTCGGCGGCGCCGTCGGCGCATCCCGGGCAGCGGTGGACTCCGGCTGGTATCCCCACGCCTACCAGGTCGGACAGACCGGCAAGACCGTCTCCCCGCAGCTGTACCTCGCCGCGGGGATCTCCGGGGCCATCCAGCACCGCGCAGGGATGCAGACCTCGAAGACGATCGTCGCGGTCAACAAGGATGAGGAGGCGCCGATCTTCGACCTGGTGGACTTCGGGGTGGTCGGTGACCTGCATACGGTCCTCCCGGCCGCCACCGCCCAGATCCGGGACCGCAAGGGCTGACGCCCTCCGATCCCGCCACCCCACAAGCCGACATGACCGGGCCGTCGCTGCCGCGCGTGGTGGTGATGGGCGTCTCCGGCGTCGGCAAGACCACGGTCGGGAAGGTCCTGGCCGACCGGCTGACCCTGCCCTTCGGTGAGGGTGACGACTTCCACAGCGAGCACAACATCGCCAAGATGTCCGCCGGTGAGCCGTTGACCGACGCCGACCGCTGGTCCTGGCTGGAGGCGATCGGCACCTGGCTGGACGACCATGCAGCCTCCGGCGCCGTCGTCGCATGCTCGGCGTTGAAGCGCAGCTACCGGGACATCCTGCGGAACCACGCCCGCGACGTGTGGTTCCTGCACCTGACCGGCAGCCATGAGCTGCTGCGGCAGCGCATCGCCGGACGGAAGGGGCACTTCATGCCCCCGTCGCTGGAGCGGTCCCAGTGGCAGACGCTGGAACCTCCCGGAGAGGACGAACAGGCGATCACCGTCGACGTCGCCAACCCACCGGAGCAGGTAGTGAGCCAGTTCCTGACCGAGCTGCGCCGCCGGGACGCAGGCGTGGCCGGATGAGGAGCCGCCGGTCCTGACCGGTCCCGG
>CAYLOC010000003.1:14220-26208 GCA_964385195.1 uncultured Nocardioidaceae bacterium | reverse complement strand
GCCGGATGAGGAGCCGCCGGTCCTGACCGGTCCCGGCCGGGCTTCTCGTCTCCGGGCTTCTCGTCTCCGGTCGCTCCTCGTCTCCGGTCGCCCCGTATCCTTGGGGGGCGATGACCGAAACCCCGCCCACCTCCGTGGCCTACCTCGACCACGCCGCCACCACCCCCATGCTTGCCGAGGTGGTGGAGGCGATGTCGGCGCAGCTGTCCCGGCTGGGGAACGCCTCCTCCCTCCACGGATCCGGCCGGGCCGCTCGGCGGACCGTCGAGGAGTCCCGGGAGACGCTGGCGGCGGCACTGGGCGCCCGGCCCTCGGAGGTCGTCTTCACCTCCGGCGGCACCGAGTCCGACAACCTCGCGATCAAGGGCATCTACCGCGCACGCCACCGGGCTGACCCTCGCCGTACCCGGGTGCTCACGACCACCGTCGAGCACCATGCGGTCCTCGACCCGGTCCAGTGGCTCGGCACCGACGCCGGAGCGCAGGTGGAGCTGGTGCCGGTCGACCGCGGCGGGCGCGTGGACCTGGCGGCCCTTCGTACGTCGATCGCGCGCGACCCGGAGAGCGTCGCACTGGTGAGCATCATGTGGGCCAACAACGAGGTGGGCACCCTCCAGCCGGTCGCGGAGGTGGCGGCGGTGGCCGCCGAGTTCGCGATCCCCGTGCACACCGACGCGGTGCAGGCCTGCGGGCAGGTGCCGGTCGACTTCGCCGCGGCGGGGGTGGATGCCATGACCGTGACCGGGCACAAGATCGGTGGACCGTTCGGGGTGGGAGCGCTGGTGGTACGGCGTGAGCTCGACGTCGTCCCGCTACTGCACGGCGGCGGACAGGAGCGCGACATCCGCTCCGGCACCCTCGACGTACCGGCCGTGGTCGGGTTCGCGCGGGCCGCCGAGCTGGTGGCGAAGACCCGATGTGAGCACGCCGCCCACCTCGAAGGTCTGCGTGACCGCATGATCGACGGCATCGCCGCCGCGGTCCCGGATGCGGTCCTCAACGGCCCGCGCGGTCAGGAGCGTCTCCCCGGCAACGTCCACTTCTCCTTCCCCGGGTGCGAAGGCGACTCACTGCTGATGCTGCTCGACGCCCAGGGGATCGAGTGCTCGACCGGGTCGGCCTGCTCCGCCGGTGTCCCGCAGCCCAGCCATGTCCTGCTCGCCATGGGACGGGACGAGGCCCTGGCCCGCGGCTCGCTGCGGTTCACCCTCGGCCGCACCTCCACCGAGAGCGACGTCGACCGGCTGCTGGCGGCACTGCCTCCTGCGGTGGAGCGTGCACGAGCGGCCGGGATCACCAGCATCGGCGCCGCCGACTCCGGGGGAGGGCACGTATGAGGGTTGTCGCCGCGATGTCCGGGGGTGTGGACTCCGCAGTCGCCGCCGCCCGTGCGGTCGACGCCGGCCACGACGTCACCGGCATCCATCTGGCGCTGTCGCGCAACCCACAGTCCTACCGCAGCGGTGCCCGCGGCTGCTGCACGATCGAGGACGCAGGAGACGCCCGCCGCGCCGCCGGCATCATCGGGATCCCGTTCTACGTCTGGGACTTCTCCGAGCGGTTCCACGAGTCCGTCGTGGAGGACTTCCTCAGCGAGTACGCCGCCGGACGCACCCCGAACCCGTGCCTGCGGTGCAACGAGCGGATCAAGTTCGCCGCGGTGCTCCAGCGAGCGATGGCGCTGGGGTTCGACGCGGTGGCCACCGGGCACTACGCACAGCTGCGGACCGGTGCGGACGGGACCATCGAGATGCACCGGTCCGTTGACCACGGCAAGGACCAGTCCTACGTGCTCGGGGTGCTCACCCAGGACCAGCTCGCGCACTCGCTGTTCCCCCTCGGCGGGTCGAAGAAGTCCGACGTACGGGCGGAGGCAGAACGCCGCGGCCTGCCGGTGGCACGAAAGCCCGACAGTCACGACATCTGCTTCATCGCCGACGGCGACACCGCAGGCTGGCTCCGCGAGCGGCTCGGTGCGGAGAGCGGGTCCATCGTCGACACCTCCGGCGAGGTGCTCGGTCGCCACGAGGGCACCTACGGGTTCACGGTCGGGCAGCGTCGCGGCCTCCGGCTGGGTCGGCCCGCCGCGGACGGCAAGGCCCGGTACGTGCTCGACATCGAGCCGGTCTCGCAGACCGTGACGGTGGGTACCCGCGAAGAGCTTGACGTCGACCGCCTGGTCGGGATCCGGCCGCGGTGGTGCGGAAGCGTCCCGCACGGGCATCTCGCCTGCACGGTGCAGCTCCGGGCGCACGGGGCGGAGTTCCCCGCGACTGCCCGGGTCAGCGCCGACGGGGAACAGGTGCACATCGAGATGTCCGAACCCGCGCGCGGGATCGCGCCCGGTCAGGCCGCCGTCCTCTACGACGGCACCCGCGTCGTCGGCAGCGCCACCATCGACTCGACGTCCTCCTCTGCGGTTGCCTTGTAGACGGGCCAACGGCCCCGTCTACAAGGCAAATCCGGCTCGCCGACGGTGAGTCTGCCTTGCTCACCCCTCCCGGCGTACGCCGATGAGGGCCGCCCGTCAGCGGCGGGGATCGGGTGCGGCACCCCGGACCGCGTCCGCGGCGGAGTCGTCTACCTGCTCCTGGGACTCCCGCTCGCTGTGCACCCGTGCAGCGTAGGCGGCGACCTCCTGCGCGACGCGTTCCTCGTCCCAGCCCAGATGGGGTGCGACCAGAGCGGCGGTCGCCTCGGCGGCGTCGGTGCCGCGGTGCGCGGTCTCGATCGAGATCCGGGTACGCCGGGCCAGCAGGTCATCGAGGTGCAACGCGGCCTCATGGGTGGCGGCGTAGACCATCTCGGCCCGGAGATACTGCTCCGCGCCGTCCAGCGGCTCCAGCAGCGACCGGTCTTCCGTCGCCAGGTCGAGCAGCTCTTCCGCGAGCGATCCGTAGCGGTCCAACAGGTGCTGCATCCGCCACACCGGCAACCGGTACCTCCCCGCAAGGCGGTCCACCTGGTTGACCATCGCGTAGTAGCCGTCCGCCCCGAGAAGCGGGATGTGCTCGGTGACGCTGCGCGGCGGAGACCCGCCGACGTCGGCCACGGCGGCATCGATCGCGTCCTTGGCCATCACCCGGTACGTCGTGTACTTGCCACCGGCGATCGACACCAGCCCCGGCTGGGGGCGGGCGACCGCGTGCTCGCGGGAGAGCTGTGAGGTCGACTCGGTCTCACCGGCCAGCAGCGGCCGCAGCCCGGCGTACACCCCCTGGATGTCGTCGTGGGTCAGCGGTACCGCGAGGACGCGGTTCAGGTGCTCCAGCAGGTAGTCGATGTCGGCCCGACTGGCGGCCGGGTGAGCCTTGCCCAGCGTCCAGTCGGTGTCGGTGGTGCCGATCAGCCAGTGGGTGCCCCACGGGATCACGAACAGCACCGAGGTCTCGGTGCGCAGGATGAGC
Organism: uncultured Nocardioidaceae bacterium; assembly: GCA_964385195.1. Lineage (GTDB taxonomy): Bacteria > Actinomycetota > Actinomycetes > Propionibacteriales > Nocardioidaceae > CAYLOC01. Next base: position 22,801 of record CAYLOC010000003.1, on the reverse strand, counting down.
CCGGTCTCGGCGTTGATCCGGTCCCGCGGGACCACCATGTGCACCCCCTTGGAGGCACGAACATGGAACCGGCCGCGTCCTCCCGCCAGCGTCTGGATGTCATCGGTCCAGACACCGGTGCAGTTGACCACCGCCGACGCCGTCACGTCGACCTCGGAGCCGGTCTCGACGTTGCGGACGCGCGCGCCCACGATGCGTTCGCCGGCCCGGTTCAGCGCCACGACCTCGGTGGAGTTCAGCACGTCGGCGCCGTACGTCGCGGCGGTACGGGCGACGGTGAGGGTATGCCGGGCGTCATCGGTCTGCGCGTCGTGGTACAGCAACGCACCGGTGAGCGCGTCCGGTCGCAGCGCGGGGATCCGCCGCAGTGCCCCGCGACGGGTGAGCTGTCGGTGGCGGGGGAGTGACCGGGCACCGCCCATCGTGTCGTACAGCGTCAGGCCCGCCGTGACATAGGGCCGCTCCCACAGCCGGTGGGTCAGCGGGTACAAGAACGCGACCGGTTTGACCAGGTGCGGGGCGATCCGGGTCAGCATCAGCTCCCGCTCGGCGAGTGCCTCCCGGACCAGGCCGAAGTTCATCTGCTCGAGGTAGCGCAGCCCGCCGTGGAACAGCTTCGAGGACCGCGACGACGTCCCCGAGGCGAAGTCCCGTGCCTCCACCAGCGCCACCGACAGCCCCCGGGTCGCCGCGTCGAGCGCCGCTCCGGCTCCGGTCACGCCGCCACCGATGACGAGCACGTCGTAGTCCGTCCGCCCCAGGCGGTCCCAGCGGTCCTGCCGCTCCGACGGGGACAGCCGGGCCGGGGATGGCATCGCCTGCTCCTCCCTCTCGTTGACCTAGGTTGCCTGCCTCAGACGCTGACGTCGGTGGCGTGCCCTAGTGTCGTGCACGTCCGCCGAGCCTTCCACGGAGCCTCACGATGAGCCAGTACGTCGCAGCGATCGACCAGGGCACCACCAGCACGCGCTGCATCATCTTCAACCACGACGGCGCCATCGTAACGGTGGACCAGAAGGAGCACGAGCAGATCCTCCCGCGAGCGGGCTGGGTCGAGCACGACGCCACCGAGATCTGGGACAACACCCGCGACGTCATCGGCGGCGCGGTCGGCAAGGCCAACCTCAACGCCTCGATGATCGCCGCGGTGGGGATCACCAACCAGCGAGAGACCGCGGTCGTCTGGGATCGCCGTACCGGGGAGCCGGTGCACCATGCGATCGTCTGGCAGGACACCCGCACCCAGGCGATCTGCGACGAGCTGGCCGCCCTCGGCGGCGGCGCGGACCGCTACCGGGACCGGGTCGGGCTGCCGCTGGCGGCGTACTTCTCCGGCCCGAAGGTCCGCTGGATCCTCGACAACGTCGACGGCGCGCGGGCCCGGGCCGAGGCCGGGGATCTCCTGTTCGGCACCATCGACACGTGGCTGCTGTGGAACCTCACCGGCGGCGCCGAGCACGGCGGCGTCCACCTCACCGACGTCACCAACGCCTCCCGCACCATGCTGATGGACCTCGACACCCTCGACTGGGACGCCGACATCTGCGCGGAGATGGGGATCCCGCTGTCGATGCTGCCCCGGATCCGTCCCTCGTCGGAGCGGTACGGCGAGTGCCGGCCGGGCATCTTGGCGGGGACGCCCGTTGCGGGGATCCTCGGTGACCAGCAGGCGGCGACGTTCGGGCAGGCCTGCTACGACATCGGGACCGCGAAGAACACCTACGGCACCGGGAACTTCATGCTGCTCAACACCGGGCCGGACAGGGTCCACAGTGACCACGGCCTGCTTACCACCGTCTGCTACCAGGCCAGCGAGCAGCGCCCGGTCTATGCGCTGGAGGGCTCGATCGCCGTCACGGGATCGCTGGTGCAGTGGTTGCGGGACAACCTGGGCCTGATCCGTTCCGCGCCGGAGGTGGAGGCGCTCGCCGGAACCGTCGAGGACAACGGCGGAGCCTACTTCGTGCCGGCGTTCTCCGGGCTGTTCGCACCGCACTGGCGCCCGGATGCTCGCGGGGCTCTGGTCGGGATGACCCGATACGTCAACAAGGGGCATCTGGCGCGTGCGGTGCTGGAGGCGACCGCCTTCCAGACCCGCGAGGTGCTGGAGGCGATGAACGCCGACTCCCACGTGTCGCTGTCCGAGCTGAAGGTCGACGGCGGCATGGTCGGCAACGAGCTGTTGATGCAGTTCCAGGCCGACATCCTCGACGTCCCCGTGGTGCGGCCGCAGGTCACCGAGACCACGGCGCTGGGTGCGGCGTACGCCGCCGGGCTGGCGGTCGGGTACTGGAGTGGGCTGGAGGAACTGCGCGAGAACTGGCGCGCGGACAAGCGCTGGGAGCCGCAGATGGCAGCCGTCCAACGCGAGCGGACCTACCGGAACTGGAAGAAGGCGGTGACCAAGACCCTGGACTGGGTCGATGAGGACGTGGACTGATTCTGCGCCCGGGGCCCGCCACCGCTTGCCGAAGCAATGTGGGTGTCCGGGTCCTGGTCAGGGTTCCGCATGCGGTGGTGCGGCCCCTCCACAGGTCAGACCAGGCATGGCCGGCTGTCGCGGGGGCCGGGCATAGCCTGTCGAGCATGAAGCGGTACCTGAACGAGGACATGGAGGGCGCGGAGTTCCGTGAGTGCAACCTGAACAACGTCCGTCTGATCGGCGTGATCCTGCAGGACGCGGTTATCGACGGGCTGGTGACCAACCTCGTCGTGAACGGCGTCGAAGTCATGGAGTACGTCGAGGCCGAACTCGACCGTCGTCACCCGGTCCGCCGGCTCATCCGCTCCGATGACGTGGACGACCTGCACCAAGGATGGCGGCAGCTGCGCACCGACTGGGCGGCGACCGTGGCGCGCATGCGCAAGTCGCCCGGCATCGAGCGCGAGAGTGTCAACGACGAATGGTCGGCCGTGCAGACGCTGCGCCACCTGGTGTTCGTCCACGACTCGTGGTTTCGGCGCTGCTGCCTCGGATCCACCGATCTGTTCACTCCGATGGGCGTGGGAATCGAGTCCGTGCCCCGCCGGGAGGAGCAGGGGCTGGACCCCTCGGCGAACCCGACGCTTGACGAGGTGCTGGCGATCAGGGACGAACAGGCGGCCGAGCTCGAGCGCTGGCTTGACGCCGTCACCCCCGAGCAGCTTCAGCAGCCGGCACCGATCCCCGATAATGACATGTGGCCGCCGTACGCACGCGGACGATCGGTGCGACAATGCCTGGGCACGGTTCTCGGTGAAGAGTTCCAGCACCACCAGTTCTGCGTACGCGACCTCGACCTGATCCAGAGATCGATCGCTGGCTGATGCGGGTCCCGCACTGATCACCCTGTGTCTGCCCGCGGATCGCTCTCCGAGACGGACACCGCGGCGCCAGCCCGTGCCCTTGCCCATCAGTTGGCCCGCGTGGTCGGTTCCCGCTAACGTCGGGGAGGTGTTCGCAGTCAAAGGGAATGCGTGGCTGGCGTTCGAGGGCTCCGGGCCTCCGGGAGTCGGCGCGGACGTGGTGATGCTGCATGCCGGTGTCGCGGACCGGCGGAGCTGGCAGCCGCTGGTCGACCTCATCGCAGACAAGCACCGGTGCATCCGGTTCGACGCACGCGGGTACGGCGAGACGACGTACGAGCCCGAGGCGTTCTCGACCGCGGCCGACGCATTGTCGGTGATGGACAAGGCCGAGATCGAAGAGGCGGTGGTCGTCGGCAACTCCGTCGGGGGCGGCGCGGCGATCGACCTCGCGTTGGCCAACCCCGAGCGGGTGTCCGGGCTGGCACTCATCGGCCCCGCGGTCGGCGGCGCACCCGAGCAGCCGGCCGAGGATGAGACCACACGGGCTCTGGAGCAGCAGTTGCACTCCGCGCAGCAGTCCGGCGACGTCGACGCGCTGAATGCCGTCGAGGCCAGGATCTGGCTGGACGGACCCCTCGCGCCCGAGGGCCGGGTGCAGGGACCGGTACGCGACCTGTTCTTGGACATGAACGGCCGGGCCCTCCGGGCCGACGACCCCGGTGAGACCGGGCTGGGCGAGGATTCCTGGTCCCGGCTGGGGGAGATCGGCGTACCCGTCCAGGTGCTGGTGGGCGAGCTGGACGTGCCCGAGTTCCAGCAGCTGGCTGCGGAGCTGGCCGAACGGATCCCTGACGCCGAGCTGGTACGGCTCCCCGGCGTCGCGCACCTCCCGCAGCTCGAGGGAGACCCCACGTGCCTGCACAGCATCGCTGCGTTCGTCAGCCGGATCCCACCTGAGATCTCGTGAGCAACCGGGCCACCGGTATCGGGTCGATGCCGGGGGAAGACTTCGCCGAGACCGTCCGGATCGTACTAGGGGAGCTGGGTGAGTTCGCATTCCTGCCCGAGCTCCCGGCCCGCGGCCTGACCGCGGGCATGATCGGCCGCAGCCTCGCGATGGTCAGCGACCTCGGCTTCGACGTCCAGCCCGCAGGCTGGCGGCTCACCGACTCCTCCGGCATCGATCACCGGCGTGCCGGGTCCTTGCTGTCCTCGGACCTCGACACCGTGGAGGAGGTGGCGCAACGGGACTTCCCGGAGGGGTACCGGGGCGCGTTCAAGGTCCAGGTCGCCGGCCCGTGGACGCTGGCGGCGAACGTGGAGCGTCCGCGCGGCGACAAGGTCCTGGCCGACCACGGCGCCCGTCGCGACTTGGGGCAGGCACTGGCCGCCGGGTTGACCGAGCACATCGCAGCGGTACATCGGCGCCTGCCCGCCGCGGACATCGTCGTACAGGTGGACGAACCGATGCTGCCTGCGGTACTGGCGGGCACGGTGTCCACGGCCAGTGGTTTCAGCAAGCACCGCAGCGTCACGCCCGCCGATGCCGCGACGGCCATCCAGTGGCTCGCCGACGTGGCCGAGGGCGCCGGGGCAGAGACGGCGCTGCACTGCTGCGCTGCCGGCCTGCCGTGGGAGGTGGTGCGCGAGACCACCGTGCAGGGCGTGTCCCTCGATGCCGGGCTGGTCACCGCGGGGGAGTACGACGACGTGGCGGAGTGGGTGGAAGGCGACCGCCGGCTCTGGCTCGGCATCGTCCCCGCGACAGACCCCGTTGCTGAGCCCCCGACCGATGCCGACGTCGTACGACGGGTCCAGCGCTGGTGGTCGGCGCTGGGCTACACCGACGTCGCGGGACTCCCGCCGGTCACCCTGACCCCCTCGTGTGGACTCGCAGGTGCGTCGCCGGAGTGGTCCCGTCAGGCCCTGGCCCTGGTTCGCGCCGCCGCGGTCGCCCTGTCGGAGGAACAGGGCAGGATAGGGGCGTGACCGAACAACAGTCGGGGGCCTCCACCGGTCAGAGCGCACCCCCGGAGGCGCGGGAGCAGCACGCCGACCTCGCCGAGCAGATCGAGGGACATCGCTGGCGCTACTACGTGCTCGACTCGCCGACGGTCAGCGACTCCGAGTTCGACACGCTGATGCGCGACCTGGAGGCGCTGGAAGAGCAGTACCCCGACCTCCGGACCCCGGACTCGCCGACGCAGCACGTGGGCGGTGCAGTGTCCACGGAGTTCACCGCAGTCGAGCACGCGGAGCGCATGCTGAGCCTGGACAACGCGTTCTCGGTCGAGGAGATGCATGCGTGGGAGGCCCGTATCCGCCGAGAGGGCGCGGAGGACGCGCGGTACCTGTGTGAGCTGAAGGTCGATGGCCTGGCGGTCAACCTGACCTATGAGGACGGCCGGCTGGTTCGCGGCGCGACCCGCGGTGACGGCCGGGTGGGAGAGGACGTCACTCCCAACATCCGCACCATCGCCGGCGTACCGCACCGGCTCTCGGCCACCGACGAGTTCCCCGTCCCCGCGCTGGTCGAGGTGCGTGGCGAGGTGTTCTTGCCGGTGGCCGCGTTCGAGAAGCTCAACGAGGGCCTGGTCGCCGACGGTAAGCCCCCGTTCGCCAACCCCCGCAACTCCGCGGCGGGGTCGCTGCGGCAGAAGAACCCCCGGGTCAGCGCTCGCCGGCCGTTGCGCATGGTCTGCCACGGACTCGGAGCTCGGCGTGGTTTCGAGCCGGAGCGGCAGTCGGAGTCCTACGCTGCGCTCCAGGCCTGGGGGCTGCCCACCTCGCCATGGGCGAAGGTCCTCGACACCATGGCCGAGGTGGAGGACTTCATCACCTACTACGGCGAGCACCGGCACGACGCCGAGCACGAGATCGACGGGGTCGTGGTGAAGGTCGACCAGGTCGACCTGCAACGCATGCTCGGCACCACCTCACGCGCGCCGCGGTGGGCGATCGCCTACAAGTACCCGCCGGAGGAGGTCAACACCCAGCTGCTCGCGATCGAGGTGAACGTGGGCCGCACCGGCCGCGTCACGCCGTACGGCCGGATGGAGCCGGTCCGGGTCGCCGGTTCCACCGTCGAGTTCGCCACCTTGCACAACGCCGCGGAGGTCAAGCGCAAAGGGGTGCTGGTCGGCGACACCGTCGTGCTGCGCAAGGCCGGTGACGTGATCCCCGAGATCGTCGGACCGGTGGTCGACCTGCGCACCGGGGGCGAGACCGCGTTCGAGATGCCCACCGAGTGCCCCGAGTGTGGGACGCCGCTGGCGCCGAGCAAGGAAGGCGACGCCGACATCCGCTGCCCGAACCACCGCTCGTGCCCGGCACAGCTGCGGGAGCGGCTGTTCTTCGTGGCCGGCCGTGGGGCATTCGACATCGAGGTGCTCGGCTACGAGGCGGCGACGGCGTTGTTGCAGGCCGGTGTCCTGCACGACGAGGGTGACCTGTTCACGCTCGATGAGCAGGCGTTGCTGCAGGTGCCGCTGTTCACCAAGAAAGACGGCAGCCTCTCCGCCAACGGTGCCCGGCTCCTGGACCACCTCGCTGCCGCCAAGGAGCAACCGTTGTGGCGGGTGCTGGTGGCGCTGTCGATCCGGCACGTAGGGCCGACGGCCGGGCGGGCACTGGCCACGGCGTTCGGGTCGATGCAGGCGATCCGGGACGCATCGGCAGCAGAGCTCTCGGCGGTCGAAGGGGTCGGCCCGACGATCGCGGAGTCGGTCAAGGAGTGGTTCGACGTCGACTGGCACCGTGACGTCGTCCGCAAGTGGCGCGAGGCCGGCGTACGGATGGCCGACGAGCGCGACGAGTCGGTTCCACGCCACCTGGAGGGCCAGACCGTCGTAGTCACCGGGTCCCTCACCGGCTGGTCCCGGGACCAGGCCAAGGAGGCGATCGTGTCCCGCGGCGGACGGGCGAGTTCGTCGGTCTCGAAGAAGACGTCGTTCGTGGTGGCGGGAGCCTCGCCGGGTTCGAAGTATGACAAGGCCGTCTCCCTCGGCGTACCCGTACTGGACGAGGACGGGTTCGCCGTCCTGCTGGAGAAGGGCCCCGAGGCCGCGGCCGCCAGAGCGGTTACTCCCGAGTAAGTGGTCAAAGTCGCCAGCCCCGACCGAGATCTCCCTGCCGTTTCTGGCCAGTTTGCCGGCGGATACCATTGTCTGGGTGAGCGCTTCCCCCTATGGCGATGAGCATCCCGGCCGACCGGACCCACGGACGACGACCAACACGTTCGTGGTCATGCTCGCGGTGACGATCGCCCTGCTGGCGTTGATCGTCACGCTCGGCTGGGTCGTCTACTACCGCCTCATCGGATAGCCTGCGGGCAATGTTCGAGAAGCGCGCGACCTGGGTGGAGCAGCAGATCCAGGACGCCATGGCGCGCGGCGAGTTCGACGACCTGCCCGGCGCCGGGAAGCCGATCGAGGGCATCGACGGGGACTACGACGAGAACTGGTGGGTCAAGAGCTGGATCAAGCGGGAGGATCTGGACACGACCGCCGTCCTTCCCACGCCGCTGGCGCTGAAGAAAGAGCTGGAAGAGCTCCCCGGCCGGTTGGACCGCGAGCGGGACGAGTCCACCGTGCGTGCCCTCGTGACCGGATTGAACGAGCGGATCCTGGAGGCGCGGCGACGCCCGGCCGCCGGCCCGGCGGTGTATGTCCGCACCGTCGACGTCGATGAGGCGGTGGCCGACTGGCGCGCACGCCGCAGCCGCTGAGTGGCCCGCGCGTTCCTCGCGGCGGTCTACGCCTGCTACCTGGCCGCGGTCGGATACCTGGTGTTCCAGCCGTCGGCGGGGTCGGCGAGCACCTCGGTGCAGTTCACGCTCGACCTGCTGCACCACGCGGCCGTCCTTGGCTGGATCCACGCGAACCTCGTCGAGATCGTCGCCAACGTCGTGCTGTTCGTCCCGATGGGTCTGCTCGGCATGATCCTGGTACGCCGATCGCGCTGGTGGCACTGGCTGCTCATCGGTGCTGCGGCGTCCGGCGTCATCGAGCTGGTGCAGCTCACCGCGTTACCGGGACGGACGGGGAGCTGGCGAGACGTTGTCACCAATGCAGCGGGCGCGGCGCTCGGCGGCCTCGCCGCGCACGCACTCGCCCGGTGGCACGCGGGCCGCGGAGTTCGTCGTACCACCTCCGCGTAGGCCATCTTCGCGGCATGATGGGATATTGCAGGCACGAGTTGGTACGAGGAGCGGATGGGCACTGGCCACGGAGAGGCGCGGCACCGTTCGGTGATCGCGCGGCACAAAGTGCTCGTAAGCCTCGGGGTGGTGCTC
>CAYLOC010000003.1:0-14120 GCA_964385195.1 uncultured Nocardioidaceae bacterium | reverse complement strand
GCACCGTTCGGTGATCGCGCGGCACAAAGTGCTCGTAAGCCTCGGGGTGGTGCTCTGTCTGCTCGCCGCGGCCGTGGCGGGGTGGGGCTACTACCTCAACCACCGGATCGACGAGGTCCCCCGGGTCGCGCTGCACATCCCGGAGTCGGGTCGCCCTCCGCCGGCGCAACCCGCATCCCACGGCGGGGACTCGGGGACGTCGCAACACGCGGGCTCGTCGGCGTCGACGCCGCTGCCGGACGCCGGGCGTCCGCTGAACATCCTGCTGGCCGGCCTGGACAACCCCAAGGCGCCACCGATCGCCGAGGCGTTGCAGTCCGGGACATGGCAGCCGGGGGTGTACCGCAGCGACACGATCATCGTGGCGCATATCACCGCCGACCGTCAGCACATGTACCTGATCTCGATCCCCCGTGACTCCTGGGTCAACGTCCCCGGGTACGGGATGCACAAGATCAACGCCGCGTTCTCCTACGGCGGCCCGTCGCTCTACGTACAGACGGTGGAACAGTTCACCGGGCTGCGGATGGACCACCTTGCCGTCATCGGCTGGAACGGTTTCAAGGAGCTGTCCTCCGCGCTCGGGGGGGTGCGGGTGTACATCCCGCGGACCGTGTATGACTCGGCGAACCACAAGACCTGGCACAAGGGCTACCACACCCTCCAGGGACAGCAGGCGCTGCTCTACGTCCGGCAACGCCACGGGCTGCCCGGCGGGGGGTTCTCCCGGATCCAGCGGCAGGAGAACTTCCTGCGAGCGATGATGAAGAAGCTGCTGTCCCGCGGCACGCTGGCGAACCCGTTGAAGCTGACCAACGCGCTGCAGGCGCTGACCGACCACCTCGTCCTCGACGCCGGTTTCTCCACGTCGGAGGTTCGCGGGCTCGCCCTGTCGCTGCGCGGGATCAGCGCCAGCGACGTCACCTTCCTCACCATCCCGGTCAAGGGCACCGGATGGGTGGATGGCAAGAGTGTGGTGCAGGTGGCCCCCCGGCAGGACCGGGCGCTCTTCCACGCCGTCCGCGCACACCGGTTGCCGGGGTATCTCGCCACCCACAACGCCGACCTTGTTCCGAGTCCCCAGGACGTCCAATAGGGCGTCGGACGCCGGGCGTTGCGGCCGGTGGTGGTGACCTAGGATTGCGGCATGCCGGAATCCAAGCCGACCCTGACGCGTGCCGAGGTCGCCAGGCTGGCGCATCTGGCCAGGATCGACCTCACCGATGAGGAGCTGGATCATCTGGCCCCACAGCTGGAGGTGATCCTGGAGTCCGTCGCGAAGGTCAACGAGGTCGCCGCCGAGGACATCCCACCCAGCTCCCACGCGCTGCCGCTGACCAACGTCTTCCGGCCCGACGAGGTGCACCGCGGGCTCACTGCCGAGGAGGCCCTGACCGGAGCACCCGCGGTCGAGGAGCAGCGGTTCGCCGTCCCACGGATCCTGGGGGAGGAGCAGTAGCCGTGACCGATCTGACCCGCCTGTCCGCCGCCGACCTGGCCGACGCCCTGGTGCGGGGCGAGACCACGTCGGAGCAGGCGACCCGGGCGCACCTGGACCGGATCGCCGCGGTCGAGCCCGCCCTGCACGGCTTCTTGCACATCGACGCCGACGGTGCGCTGGCGCAGGCCCGGGCTGCCGACGAGCGCCGCCGTGACGGCCGGGACGTCCCGCCCCTGCTCGGCGTACCCGTTGCGGTGAAGGACATCTGCACGACCGCGGGCCTCCCCACCACCGCCGGCAGCCGGATCCTCCAGGGCTGGGTCCCGCCGTACGACGCCACGCTGGTGACCAAGCTGCGCGCGGCCGGCATGCCGATCCTCGGCAAGACGAACATGGACGAGTTCGCGATGGGCAGCTCCACCGAGCACTCCGGATTCGGCGCCACCCACAACCCCTGGGACACCGCCCGCATCCCGGGCGGCTCCGGGGGCGGGTCTGCCGCCGCCGTCGCCGGGTTCGAGGCGCCCCTGGCGATCGGCACCGACACCGGCGGTTCGATCCGCCAGCCGGCGGCGGTCACCGGAACTGTCGGGATGAAGCCGACGTACGGCGGGGTGTCGCGCTTCGGGCTGATCGCGCTCGCCTCCAGTCTCGACCAGGCCGGGCCGGTGTCCCGGACGGTGCTGGACGCCGCGCTGCTGCACGACGTGATCGCCGGTCACGACCCGGCCGACTCGACCAGCCTGGACACGCAGTGGCCCTCGATGGCCGAGACCGTGCGGCGCGCCGACGTCGCCGGGCTCCGGGTGGGCGTGATCCGAGAGCTCGGGGGAGAGGGCTACCAGCCCGGGGTGCGCGCCCGGTTCGACGAGGCCATCCGCCTGCTCGCGGACGCCGGCGCGGAGATCGTGGAGGTCTCCTGCCCCCACTTCGACTACGCCCTCGCGGCGTACTACCTGATCCTGCCCAGTGAGGCCAGCAGCAACCTCGCGCGCTACGACGCGATGCGCTACGGGCTGCGCACCGGGCCGGACGGTGTGTCCGCGCCCAGCGCGGAGCAGGTGATGGCAGCCACCCGGGAGGCCGGGTTCGGCGAGGAGGTCAAACGGCGCGTCATCCTCGGCACGTTCGCGCTGTCCGCCGGCTACTACGACGCCTACTACGGCCAGGCGCAGAAGGTGCGCACGCTCATCGCCCGGGACTTCGCCGCGGCGTTCGAGCAGGCCGACGTACTCGCCTCACCGACCGCACCCACGACCGCGTTCAAGATCGGCGAGCGCGTCGACGACCCGCTGGCCATGTACCTCAACGACATCGCGACGATCCCGGCGAACCTGGCTGGTGTCCCGGGTATCTCGGTCCCGAGTGGCCGCGCCGACGAGGACGACCTGCCCACCGGGATCCAGTTCCTCGCACCGGCCCTGGAGGATGCGCGCTGCTACAACGCCGCAGCCGCCATGGAACGCCTGCTGGTGCAGCAGTGGGGCGAACCGCTGTCCGCGAAGGCTCCGGAGCTGGAGGTGAGCAGATGACCGCGACCGTCACCGACCCGCTCGTGGAGTTCGAGGACGCCGCGGCGCGGTACGACCCGGTGCTGGGGCTTGAGGTGCATGTCGAGCTGTCCACCGAGTCCAAGATGTTCTGCGGCTGCTCCACCCGGTTCGGAGCCGAGCCGAACACCCAGGTCTGCCCGGTGTGCCTGGCGTTGCCGGGCGCGCTCCCGGTGGTCAACGGCGCGGCGGTGGAGTCGGCCATCCGGATCGGGCTCGCCCTGAACTGCGAGATCGCCGAGTGGTGCCGGTTCGCGCGGAAGAACTACTTCTACCCCGACATGCCGAAGAACTTCCAGACCTCCCAGTACGACGAGCCGATCGCTTACGACGGGTGGCTGGACGTCGACGTCGACGGCGACCTGGTCCGGGTCGGGATCGAGCGGGCACACATGGAGGAGGACACCGGGAAGTCGCTGCACGTCGGGGGCGCGACCGGAAGGATCCATGGTGCCGACCACTCCCTGCTCGACTTCAACCGGGCCGGGATCCCGCTGATCGAGATCGTGACCAAGCCGATCGAAGGGGCCGGCGCCAAGGCACCGCAAGTCGCGCGGGCGTACGTGTCCTACCTGCGCGACCTGGTCAGCGGGCTGGGTGTGTCCGACGTACGCATGGAGCAGGGATCACTGCGCTGCGACGTCAACCTGTCGCTGCGGAGCGACGCCGCGCAGCCGCTGGGCACCCGCACCGAGACGAAGAACGTCAACTCCTTCCGCTCCATCGAGCGCGCGGTGCGGTACGAGTTCTGCCGGCAGGCGGCGGTCCTCGACTCCGGAGGCGCCGTGACCCAGGAGACCCGCCACTGGCACGAGGACACCGGCATCACCACCGCCGGCCGGCCGAAGGAGGAGGCCGAGGACTACCGGTACTTCCCCGAACCCGACCTGGTCCCGGTGGCACCGTCCCGGGAGTGGGTGGCCGAGCTCCGTCGTACCCTTCCGGAGCCGCCGGCCAAGCGGCGCGCCCGGCTGCAGGCAGAGTGGGCGTTCTCCGAGCTGGAGATGCGCGACGTGATCGGCGCCGGGGCGCTCACGCTGATCGAGCAGACCGTGACCGCCGGCGCCTCCCCTGCTGCGGCGAAGAAGTGGTGGCTGTCCGAGCTCGCGCGGCGCGCGAACGACACCGGGGTGGAGCTCGATGAGCTGCCGATCACGCCGGAGCAGGTCGCCGCGGTGCAGTCCCTCGTCGATGCCGGCCGGGTCAACGACAAGCTGGCCCGTCAGGTGCTGGACGGCGTACTCGACGGCGAGGGATCCCCGGAGGACGTGGTGGCTGCCCGTGGGCTGGAGGTGGTCTCCGACGACACCGCGCTGTCCGCGGCGGTGGAGCGTGCGATCGAGGCCGACCCCGACGTTGCGGACAAGATCCGCGGGGGGAAGACCGCTGCCGCCGGTGCGCTGATCGGTGCGGTGATGAAGGAGATGAAGGGCCAGGCCGACGCTAAACGGGTCCGCGAGCTCATCCTCGCCCGCCTCACCTGAGCGATTCGTCCGACTGGCCCCGGCGGAAACCACCTCGGCTCACTCGGACGAATCGCTCGTGGGTCAGCGTTTGGCGGGCAGCGTCGTCGTCAGCGGGATCTCCTTGACGAACCAGGCCAGGATGAACGCGACTCCCAGTAGTGGCGCCACGTAGGCGTACAACGGAGTCAAGGCATGGGCGTAGGACACGACGACGTCATGTGCCAATGCCGGTGGCAGTTGCTGCAGCTGTTCGGGGGACATGCCGTTGGCATGCTGCCCGAGGCTGCCTGCTGCTTTCGCCGGCAGGTTGTCCGCGAGGTTCGACGTCAGCCGGTTGATGAACAGCGACCCGATCAGCGCGGTGCCGAACGACGCGCCGATCTGCCGGAAGAAGTTGATTCCTGCGGTGGCGGTACCCATGTCCTGGTGGGCCACGGAGTTCTGGACCGTCACCACCAGCGTCGGCATGATGCAGCCGATGCCCAGGCCCAGGATCGCCATGTAGAGGCTGGACTCGCCGCGGGACGTCGTGGCGTCCATGAACGACAGCGTGTACATCCCGATCCCGGCGAGCGCGGCGCCGATCACCGGGAAGAACTTGTACCGGCCGGTGCGGCTGATCGTCTGACCGGTAATCACGGCGGCAAACATCAGGCCGCCCATCAGCGGCAGCATCAAGATCCCCGACATGGTGGCGCTGACCCCCCAGGACAGCTGCAGGAACGTGGGCAGGTAGCTCACTGCGCCGAACATCGCCACCCCGAGAAGCAGCGCGAGGGGTGCGTTGACCCGGAACAACGGGTCCCGGAACAGCCGCGGCGGCAGGATCGGCTCGACGGCGTGCCGCTCGGCGTAGATCCAGCACACCGCCATGATGACGAAGCCGGCCGCGAGCCCGAGGATCAGCGGTGACGTCCAGCCGTACAGCCTGCCACCCCAGGTCAGCACCAGCATCAGACAGCCGATCGCAGCGATCATGAACGCCGATCCCAGGTAGTCCACGTTCGGCGTACGGGCGGTATGCGGCAGCTTCAGCGTCAGGCCGACCACGATCAGCGCAGCGATCCCGATCGGCACGTTGATGTAGAAGATCCACCGCCACGTGATGTGCTCGGTCAGGAACCCACCCAACAGCGGACCCAGCACTGTGGCCAGCCCGATCATCGGCCCCATGATCGACATGTACTTCGTCCGCTCGCGAGCGCTGACGATCTCGGCCATGATCATCTGCGCGCCCACCATGAGGCCGCCAGCACCGATTCCTTGCAGCGCACGCAGCCCGATCAGCATCAGCATCGACTGCGAGAGCCCGGCGAGTACGGACCCGACAAGGAAGATCACGATCGCCAGCTGGAACGCGGCACGCCGGCCGATGAAGTCGCCGAGCTTGCCGTAGAGCGGCATCGAGATCGTCTGGGCCAGCAGGTAGGCGGTGATGATCCACGAGTACTCCGAGAGGCCGTGGAGGTCACTGGCGATCGTCGGCATCGCCGTGGCCACGATCGTCTGGTCCAGTGCCGCCATCAAGATGCCGAGGATCAGGCCGATGAAGATCGTGATCAGCTTGCGAGTCGAGTACTGGCTCGACTGACCCGGCGGTGGGGTGGTGTGGGCGGTGGCGGTCTGCGTCGTCAACAAGTCTCCTGCGTGTCGTGTTCGAGGCGGGTCGGTTCGGTCCGGTCCGAGCGGGGCGCTAGCTCATTCGGCGCGCTCCAGCAGGGCCAGTGCTTCGTCAGCGAGCTCCTCCAGCGGCCGGTTGTCACCGGCGGCCCACCGATGGAGGGTGACCCGGGCGGCGGTGACCGACAGCGCGGCGTACAGCGCCGGGCGCGGGTCGCGGTCCGGGTCGACGCCGAGGCGCTCCGCGAAAGCGCCGGTCAGTGAGCGCTCGATGTGCATGTACTGCGCCATCTGACGCGAGACGAGGTTCGGCTCGTTCTTGCGCAGCCCCATGCGTGCCAGCAGGTCAGGACGTACGTCGTCGCTCGCCGCCACCAGGTTGCTCTCCGCGATGGCGGCCCGTAACGCACGGAACGGGGGCTCGGCGGCCGGACGCGCGCGCAGCCCCTCGCTCAGCCGGGCCGCGATCACCGTGGTGTCATCGACGAGCGCGTCCTCCTTGGAGGGGAAGTAGTTGAAGAACGTCCGCGGGGAGACCTCCGCCGCCGCGCTGATCTCCTCGACGGTGACCCGGTCGACGCCATGCTGTTGCGCCAGTCGGAGGGCTGCTTTCCGGATGGACCGGCGGGTCGCCTGCTTCTTGCGCTCCCGCCACGTGGCCTGGTCCACCTGTTCGTCGGTGCTCTCCTGTGCTCTCGCGGTCATCCCCTACAGTCTATGCATCTTTGCACTCAATGCAAAAATGCGTGGTGTGCAGGTACGGCGAGGTCAATGGCCGGCGCGGAACTGCTCGGTCCACGTGGCGAAGTCCCACCGGTCCAGGAACCGCCGGGCGGCCCGGCGCCCGTGGGCGACGAGCTCGCGGCGTTGTTCCTCGCTGAGGTCGAAGTCCAGCCCGCTGATGCCGCTGGTGTCGATGAAAACGGTCCGCTCCACCTCGGCGGGGTCGTCGAAGTTGCGGCGGTCCCAGCCTTCGAGCATGGTCTCGACCAGCGCCATCGACAGGTCCACCGGATGCGTGATGGACCGGTCCAGGGCGCGGGTATCGGTCTTGGGGGTCACCCGGATCCCGAACGTGGGCCACCGTGACGGCTGGTCGGCAGGCTGGTCGAAGATCGTGATCGGGTACATCGACAGCAGACCCCCGTCGACGAGCGTGGTCACCCCCTCGGGCCGTCGGGTGGGCATCGTGGCCGGCTGGTAGAAGTAGGGGATCGAGGTCGACGCCCGGACCGCGTCCGCGACCGGCTGCTCGTCCGGGTCGAGCCCGTAGTGCGGGTAGTCCCAGGGAAACAGGCTCAGCCGGTGCTCGGCGATGTCGCTGGTCACCACGACGAGGGCGTACTCCTGTTCCGGCGGCAGCGCGGAGCCGGGGTCGTCGCGCTTGAGGTCGCCGAACGTGCTGACGCCGAGGTCGCGGAGCACCCCCGCGACCCAGTCGTGCAGGTAGTCGCCTTCGTACAGCCCGCCCTGGAACACGAACGACGCCCAGTCGGCGAGGGCGTGCAGCGGCCCCAGGGCCTTCCCGACGGCGCCGCTGTCGGGGAACTTCGACAGGTTCATCGTCTCGGCGATATCCACCATCCGGGCCAGCGGCTCGCCGGCATGCTGCAGCGCGGCCACGAGGGCGGCACTGATGGCGCCGGCCGACGTGCCCGCCACCCGGGGGAAGGAGAACCCCGCCTCGCCGAGCTCGGCCACCGCCCCGGCGAAGGCGACCCCTTTCACGCCACCGGCCTGCATGACCAGGTCCGCGCGCTTGGCCGGGGCATCAGTGGCGTCATCGGAGGCGGAGTCGGGTGCGTCCATGGGGCGACGGTAGCCGCTGACGCTACCGGGGCGGGGCGGTTTGCTGCGGCGAGTCCCGGGCTACGCGGAGGAGCCCGACAGCTGCGTGATGATCTGGTAACGGTCGCCGCGGTACACCGATCGGACGAACTCGACCACCTGGTCGTCATCGGTCCACGACGTCCGCTGGAACAAGAACGCGGGGGAGTGCAGCGGTACGCCGAGCTGTCTCGACTCCTCGGGGTCGGTGACCGTGGGCTCGATGACCTGGGTGCCGGATACGATCCGTACGCCGTACTTGGTGCCCAGCACATGGTAGAACGAGCGCCGTTCCAGGTCGGTGCCGTCGAGGCCGGGTACGAGACCCGTGGGAGTGGCCAGGTCCTCGATGGCCATCGGTACCCCGTCGGCCAGACGCAGGCGCCGAACCGTGAGGACCTCGGCGTCCGGGGACACCTGGAGCCGATGGCCGAGGCGTGCGCCCGCAGGGCCGACCCGGCTGCTGAGGGTGTGCGCCGAGGCCTCCATGCCGCGGTGCCGCATGTCCTCGGTGAACGACGTCATGGCCAGCGGCTGGTCGAGTTTGGGCGGGGCGACGAATGTGCCCTGGCCGTGCCGTCGTACGAGCAGCCCGGACACCACGAGGTCGTCGACGGCCCGCCGTAGGGTCATCCGCGAGACACCGAGGGTGGAGGCCAGGACCCGCTCGGACGGCAGTGCCTCGCCGGGGCGCATCCCCTCGGTCCGCTCCAGCACCGCATCCCGGACCGAGGCGACCTTCTCCCGGGGCATCCACCGGCTCCTTCCCGCCACTGGGCCAGAGGTCTAGAAACGGGCGGTGCCCGTCCGCGTGAGGACCCATGCTTAGGACAAGAAAGAGTAACAACACAACGTCATCGCTGCACCAACTGTTGACACCGCGGAGGACACATGTCACGGTTCCCATTGGTATAAGACTGAGGAGACAACATGAAACGCACCCTGACCGTGGGCTCCTTGTTGCTGACGACGGCGCTGACGCTGACCGCCTGCGGGAACAGCCTGGAAAACTCCGGTGGTGACGAGGGCGGCGGGAGCTCCCCGGCGGCGGACCAGACGTCGTCCTCCGCCTCCGCGGGTTCCACCACGGAAGGCACCACCAAGCAGACCGGAACGCTGAGCGTTTGGATCATGGACGGCACCAACGTCAACCAGGAGAAGTACTTCGACCGGGTCAACGCCAAGTTCGAGAAGAAGCACCCGGGAGTCAAGGTCGAGGTGCAGTTCGTCCCGTGGACGGCGGCGCACGACAAGTTCACGACCTCGGTGGCCGGCGGCAAGGGCCCCGACGTCGCGGAGATGGGCACCACCTGGACCCCGGAGTTCGCCGCATCCGGCGGACTCGCCGACATCACCGACTTGGTCACGTCCAGCGGCATCGCCAAGACGATGGTCCCGGGGAGCCTGCAGTCGACGAAGTACGACGGCAAGTTCTACGGCGTCCCGTGGTACGCCGGCGTACGCTCCATCGCCTACCGCAAGGACTGGTTCAACAAGCTCGGCATCGACCCGCCGCACACGTGGAGCGAGCTCGTCGCGGCCGGCAACACGATCAAGAAGAAGATGCCCGACGTGTTCCCGTTCGCGGTCGCCGGCATCTACACCTACGAGCTGTACCCGTTCATCTGGAACGCCGGCGGCCAGATCGCCACCGAGCAGAACGGCACGTGGGACGTCACGCTGGACCAGCCCAAGTCGGTCAAGGGGGTCAAGTTCTTCACGTCCCTCATGACCAAGCACCACTTCTCCCCGCCCGGTGCGGCGACGTGGGACGCGACCGACGTGGTGAAGAACTTCGAGATCGGCAAGGTCGCGATGACCCCCCTCGGTCAGTGGGAGATGGCCACGGTCTACGCCGACAAGCCGAAGCTGAAGGGCAAGATCGGCACCGTCCCGTTCCCCACACCGGAGGCGGGCCAGCCGTCGCAGTCCTTCCTCGGCGGGTCGAACCTCGTGGTCTGGAAGACCTCGGACAAGAAGCAGCTCGCGTTCGAGTGGATCCAGGCGATGTCCCAGCCACAGGTCCAGCTGCAGTGGGCGAACGACACCCGGTTCTTCCCCACGGTGAAGTCCGTGGTCGGTAAGCCGTCGTGGGCCAAGGGCCAGGAGATGCAGGCGTTCATCAAGCAGTTCAAGAACGGACGCAGTACGCCGACCACGCCGGCCTGGGGCGAGGTGCAGGGAGCGAAGGTGGTGCAGAACATGGTGCAGTCGATCTTGACCGGACAGTCAAGTGTCGAGGACGCCGTGGACACCGCGACCAAGGAGATCACGGCGAAGTTCGACAGTGGCGGCTGAGACCGCGCTCGACTCCGGGCCGGATGGGCGCCGGCGGGTGAGAAGGCGCCGGCGACGGCTCGACCCGCTGCCGCTCGCCCTGCTGGCGCCGGCGCTGGTCCTGATCGGCTGGCTCCTGGTCTACCCGCTGCTGGACACGATCTGGCTGTCCCTGCACGACGTCAGCCTGGGTGACCTGGTCAGCGGTGAGCTGCCCTGGTCCGGGATCGGGAACTTCCAGGAGCTGTTCAGCGACTCGTTCTTCTGGGAGGTCTTCCGTAACACGGTCGCGCTCGCCGCGGTGTGTGTCGTCCTCACCATGACGCTGGGCACGCTGGTGGCGCTGCTGATGGAACGCCTGCCCGGCTGGGCGCGGATCTGCCTGTCCCTGGCCGTGCTCGTTCCGTGGGCCACCCCGAAGGTGGCGGCCACGATCGTGTGGAAGTGGATCTTTGATGACCAGAACGGTGTCCTGAACTGGATGCTGACCAGCGTCGGCCTGGACGGCTTCGCCCACTTCAACTGGTTCATCGACCCCCTGCGTGCGTTCGCGGTCATCACCGTGTTGATCGTGTGGCAGTCGTTCCCGTTCATCGCACTGTCGATGTACGCCGGGCTGCTGACCGTCCCCCGGGAGGTCGTGGAGGCCGGCAAGGTCGACGGTGCGAACGCGTGGCGTTCGTTCTGGCGGATCAAGGTCCCGCAGCTCCGTCCGGTGATCGCGGTGCTGCTGATCCTGTCGACCATCTGGGACTTCAAGGTGTTCTCCCAGGTCTATGTCATGACCGAGGGCGGGCCCGCACGGTCGACGTACGTCATCGGGCTGTACTCCTACCTCACCTCGTTCCGGGCGCACCAGTTCGGGATGGGTGCTGCGCTGGCGGTGGTCATGCTCGTGGTGCTGCTGGTGATCACCGGGGCGTATCTGCGTGCTCTGTTCCGGCAGGGGGAGCTGCGGTGACCACCGACGTCGGGACACCCATGCGGGCTGCATCTCCGCGGGCAGTACGCCGGCGCCGCCGCAGCACGGCGTTACGGCTCCGGCGGGCGAGGAGCGCGGTCTGGCTGACGGTGGCGGCCCTCGCCACCGCGGCGTTCGCGATCTTCCCCTTCTACTGGATGCTCGTCACCGCGTTGAAGCCGCAGCAGGAGATCTTCACCAAGACGCCGCTGTGGTGGCCCCATGACCTCACGTTCCAGCAGTTCGACGCCGCGCTGATCGGCCAGCACATGGGCCGGTTCTTCCTCAACAGCCTCATCGTCGGCGTCGCGACCGTCCTGTTGTCGACGGTGGTGGCTGGCCTCGCGGCGTTGGCGGTGTCCCGGCTGCGGTTCCGGTTCCGCACCACGGTGCTGGTGCTGGTGCTCGTCGTACAGATGGTGCCGTTGGAGGCGCTGGTGATACCGCTGTTCATCATGATGACCCAGGCCGGGCTGTACGACTCGCTCATCAGCTTGATCATCGCCTACATCACGTTCGCGTTGCCGTTCGCGATCTGGATGCTGAAGGGCTTCTACGACGCGATCCCCGCCGACCTGGAGGAGGCGGCGATGGTCGACGGGTGCAGCCGGCTGGGTGCGTACTGGCGGATCCTCGTCCCGCTGGTCGCGCCGGGTCTCGTGGCGACCAGCATCTTCGCGTTCATCGAGGCGTGGAACGAGTTCCTGCTGGCGCTGACGTTCTTACAAGACGACAGCAAGTTCACCCTGCCGATCGCGCTGAACGAGTTCATCGGCATCGAGGGGCAGACGCAGTGGGGGCCGTTGATGGCGGCGTCGGTGGTCTTCACGCTGCCGGTGCTGGTGTTCTTCATCCTCGTCCAGAAGCGGCTCGCCAGCGGCCTCGTCCAGGGAGCCGTCAAAGGGTGAGGGAGGGAGCGCCACGATGACCGACACAACCGCACCGCGGGTGGATCCGGCGGTCTCGGGCGTTCTGCTCGTGGGCTTTCGTGGCACGTCCGCGCCGGACTGGGTACGGCGATGGGTCGCCGACGGTTTGGCGGGCGTGTGCCTGTTCGGGCGCAACTGCGCGTCACCGGAGCAGGTGGCGCGGTTGGTGGCCCAGCTCCGCGCCGAACGAGCGGACGTGCTGGTCGCCATCGACGAGGAGGGTGGGCAGGTCACCCGGCTGGAGAACGCCGGAGGGTCGACGCTGCCGGGAAACGCGCTGCTCGGCCATCTTGACGAGCCCGAGACCACCCGGATGGCCGCTGCCGAGGCGGCTCGCCGGCTCCGCGAGGTGGACGTCGACGTCAACCTCGCCCCCGTGGCCGACGTCAACGTCAACCCGGAGAACCCGGTCATCGGCGTCCGCTCGTTCGGTTCCGACCCGGGACTGGTCGCGCGGCACGTCGCCGCCTACGTCGCGGGGCTCCAGCAGGCGGGGGTCGCGGCCTGCGCCAAGCACTTCCCGGGCCACGGCGACACCACGGTGGACTCCCACGTCGGGCTGCCGGTGGTCTCCCACGACCGCGACACGTGGGAGCGTGTCGACCTGCCGCCGTTCCGTGCGGCGATGGCGGCCGGCGTCCAGTCGATCATGACCGCTCACCTCAGGCTGCCGGCGATCGCCGATGCGCCGGCCACGGTCTCCCCGGAGGTCCTCACCGGCCTGCTCCGGGACGATCTCGGCTTCCGCGGCGTGTGCATCACCGATGCGCTGGAGATGGCAGGGATCGCGGCCACCGTCGGGGTCGCCGACGGCGCGGTTGCTGCGCTCGGAGCCGGCGCGGACCTGATCTGTAGCGGCCTGCGCGAGGAGCCCGGCCTGACCGCGGCTCGGGGGCTGGAGGACGCGCTGCGTTCGGGACGGCTGGGGCGGCAGCGGCTGCGAGCCGCCGCGGACCGTGTCGCTGGCCTCGCGGCCTGGTGCCGTGGGCGTCGCCATGACGGGGTCGATGCGGGATGTCTGGACCTGCTGCCGGCGGTACGGCGGGCCGCGGTGCAGCACGACCCGCACGGACGGCTGCCGCTGGCGGTGCCGATCGTGGTGGCCGAGGTCAGCGCCCGCGTCGGGCCCGGCGTGGGCACCTCGGGAGCGCGCCTGGAGGAGATGCTGCCCGCGGCCAGCCGGGTCGACGTACATGGGGATCCCGACGCGGTGCCAGCGGCGCTGGAACGGGCGCGCGGCCGGTCGCTGGTGGCCACCGTGCGGGACCTCGGCGTCTCCCGCGGCACACGCGACGCGCTGGCCCGCCTGCTCGGCGAGCGGCCGGACACGGTGGTCGTGGCCACCGGGCGGGCCGCCGACACCGCGCTCCTTCCCGAGGATGTCACGCACGTCGCGGTCCACGCTTCCGGCCGAGCGCACCTCCAGGTCGCCGCAGAGCTGCTCACGCGGTAGCCGGTCGGGCCGCCCACCACAGCAGAGTAAGTTGGCGGTGGAAAGAAAGGACCCACTATGCAGTTTGCTCGGTTCGTCGGCCGCCTCACGATCGGCGGGTTGTTCATCGGTCACGGCGCCCAGAAGCTGAAGGGCTGGTTCGGCGGCTCGGGGCTGGAGGGCACCGACCAGATGATGAAGTCGCTCCAGATGTACCCGGTACGACGCAACGCCCTTGCGGCCGGCATCACCGAGACCGGCGGCGGGGCCCTGGTCGCGGCCGGCTTGGGCACCCCACTGGCCGCCGCCGGCCTCATCGGAGTGATGACCACCGCGATCCGCAAAGTCCACTTCCCCAATGGGGTGTGGAACCATGCCGGCGGGTACGAGTACAACCTCGTGCTGGTCACGGCGCTCGCGGCGCTGGCCGAGGCCGGCCCGGGGGCGCTGTCGCTGGACCACGCACTCGGGTTCGAGCGCCGGGGTACGCGCTGGGCGCTGGCCGCTGTCGGTCTCGGACTGGCGACGTCGTACGCGACCACGGAGCTCGCCCGGCGGGCCGCCGAGCAGCAGCCGCCGGACGCCGAAGCTGCCTGAGGACCCCATGCCGCGCCCGC
>CAYLOC010000002.1:42079-47932 GCA_964385195.1 uncultured Nocardioidaceae bacterium | reverse complement strand
TTCGGCACGGTGTGGACGTCGGCAGGGTGGTCGGTGCGGGCCTGCGCCCACCGGGTCACGGCAGCGGTGACGCAGATCGTGGTGGTGGCCGCGCTGATCGCCGTGGCGGCGCGGGCTTCGGCCGTGGGGCGGTCCACGAGCACCCGGTGCCGGGCCTGCTCGTCGACCAGGGGCGCGTTCACCTCCAAGATGCCGGGGAGTGCGTGCCGGCGGGACCACCGCATCGCGGTCCCGCCCCACAGGGAGTAGCGCTCATAGACCAGGTCCAGCGGCGTGTCCCGGTGAATGTGGTCCAAGACCGTGGACACCCGGGCGTCTGCCTCCTGTACTGCTTCCTCCCGCGTGGCCGGGTCGTCGGTGGAGGCGACGGGGACCTCGTGCACCCGGACGCGCTCCAGGGTCGGGGGCGGGGCGCCGCCGGGACGGAGCGTCACGAGGTGGATCTCGACGCCGTGGTCGAGCAGGACGCGCAGCACCGACTGGGCGTGGACGGAGGCACCCTTGTTCCCGAAGACGGGGATGCCGGGGTCGGTACATACATAGGCGATGCGTCTCACCGGGACACCCCCGCGGGCCGGGCCGAGCGTTGCACCGGCTGTTGGCCGGTGACCCGGCGGAACAGGCTCCACAACGCGCCGGTGGTACGGGCGGCGTCGAAGCGCTCCTCGACCAGCGCACGTGCGGCCGCGGCACGTTGAGCGGACTGCTCGGGGTGGTCGAGGACGTCAGCGAGGGCCCCGGCCAGCGCCTCGGGGTCGGACTCGGGGACGACCAACCCGGTCTGCTGGTGGCGCACCACCTCGGTGTTCCCGGTCACGGGGGTGGTCACCACCGGCGTACCGAGGGCCATCGCCTCGACCAGCACCGTGGGAAGCCCGTCACGGTTCCCGTCCTGCGCGATGACACAGGGAGCGGCGAACACGGCTGCGTCCCGCACCAGCTCCCGGACCCGGTCCTGCGGCTGCGGGCCGTGGAACTGCACCCGTTCATCCAGGCCCAGGGTGGAGACCTGGGACTGCAGCTCCGGGCCCAGCGGGCCCGTTCCGACCAGGTCCAGCCGCAGTGATGGCCGTTCGGGTGCGAGCCGGGCCAGGGCGTGCAGCAGGTCCCCGAAGCCCTTCTTCTCCACCAGCCGGCCGACGGCGACGATCCGGTCCGGGTCGGCGGTGTCGGGCGTGTAGCGATACTCGTCCAGGTCCAGCCCGTTGTATATCCGCTGCACCCGCGCCGGGTCGGCACCGAAGACCGTGGTCAGGTACTCGACGTTGTAGTCGCTGACGGTGACCACAGCGGCGGCGTCGGCGAGCTTGCGGCTCAGGTCGGCGTGGTCGACGTCGGTGTGGAAGATGTCCTTGGCGTGGGCGGTGAAGCTGTAGGTGACACCGGCGATCCGTGCCGCGAGCCGGGCGACCGTGGTGGCCACCGAGCCGAAGTGCGCATGCAGGTGGCACAGGCCGAGCGCCTGCACCCGGGTAGCGAGCCAGGCCGCCTGCACCGCCTCGTCCGGCTCGGCGGCAAGCAGTTCCGGCAGGTGGGCCTCCAGCGGGAGCCGCTCCTGCGCGAGCCGGAACGCCTGCCACACGTGCTGCGGGCGCACCGGCCGGTCCAGGTACTCCACCGGCGCACGGACCGCGGCAAGACTGGCATGGAAGTGCCCGTCGGTGGGCGGACGCAGGGAGAAGACGTTCAACTGCGCGCCGTGGCCCTCCAGGCCGCGGATCTCGTTGACCACGAACGTCTCGGAGAAGCGGGGGTAGACCTTGGCGACGTACCCGATCCGGGGGGACGTGGTGGAGAGGTCACAGTGCGACATCGGCGTACTCCTGACTGCGGTGAGGGGTGGGGTGAAGCAGCTCGGTGGCGAGCGCGGCGGCGCGGCGGAGGCCGTCCAGCCGGACTCCCTGCGGAGGCGGTCGCTGTACGCCGACCCGCTGCGCGAGCCAGGCGCCGATCCGTTCGGGGTGCGGGTGGCCGTGCAGCACCTCGACCAACCCGGCTGCGGCGAGCCGGTCGGCGCGCACGGCCTGTTCCCGGCGCGGTGTGGTGCGGGGCGCGACCAGGACCGGACCGGGCGCGTCGAGGGTCTCGCAGATCGAGTTGTAGCCGCCCATCGTGACGGTGGCCGCGGCACCGCGGGCGAGGCCGATGACGTCGGAGGCGAAGTCGGTGACGGTGACCCGGCCGGAGGCCGCCGCCAGTCGGCGTACCCGGGCACGATCCGCCTCGGGCAGGAACGGCCCGGTCACCAACAGGCCGTGGTGCCCCGGGGGCAGCGGCGCCTGGGCGAAGGCTGAGGCGAGGTCCGTGCCGTCCTGACCGCCGCCGACGAGGCACAGCACGTACGGCGCGGCACCCGGCCCGGTCGCCGGTACGGCGGGTTCGCGGGGCGGGAGGTAGGTGTCGCGCCGTCGTGCCAGGTAGCCGGTGTAGGAGGTCTTCGCAGCCACGGCGGCAGGCAGGCGGTACTCGGTCACCGGGTCGTAGACGTTGTCATCGCCATACACCCACACCGCGTCGTAGAACGTCTGGATGGCACCGGTGGTGCGGGTGCGCCGCCACTCGCGGACCGCCCGCAGCGGACTGTCCAACACATCCCGTAGACCGAGGACGACCGTCGTCCGCTGCTGTGCCCGGAGCCGGGTCAGCGCGGGCTCGAGGTCACCGTGGATGCCACGGGCGACCTTGTCGACGATGAGCAGGTCCGGACGGAACCGCCGTAGCTCCGCGTCGGCCCGGTAGGCGCGCGCGGCGACGACCGCGGCCAGCGACCCGGAGCCGTCCCGCGGGCTGTACCGGCCGTCGGCGTGCTTGCGGATTCCGGGGAGCGTGACCAGGGACGTCTGCGCGGGTAGCGACAGCTTGCGGGCCGCGTCTGTCCCGCTGAGCAGCAGCACCCGGGCGTCCAGGTGGTGCACGAGGGCGGCCGCCAGCAATGTGTTGCGGCGGATGTGACCGAGTCCCTGGGTGTCGTGGGAGTACAGCGCGACTCGGGGCGCCGGGGCGGGTGTGCGTCTCATGTCCTCCACGGTGGAGCGTGGGGATGAGGCTCCTATGACAGCCGGATGAGAGACCTCTCATCCGCTGCACCGGGTGGCTCCCTCGGGCCCGGGCCTGGCACGGATGGCAGGATGCGCGTGTGCGTCTTCTGCATCCGGTCGACGACTCCGGCGCTGACCTCAGCCGCGACGACCTGGCCCGGCTGTACGCCTACCCCGCGGAGGGTGGCCCGTCGCTCCGGGCCAACTTCGTCATGAGCGCCGACGGCGCCATCCAGGGCCCGGACCACCGCTCCGGCACCATCTCCGACGCCCCGGACCAGCGGCTGTTCGCCGTACTCCGGTCGCTGGCGGACCTGGTGGTGTGCGGGGCCGGGACCGCGCGAGCGGAGCACTACCGCCCGGTTCTCCCGGAGGAGACCGATGCGGCGCTCCGCAGCGATCTCGGTCTGGCGCCGGTCCCGGCGATCGCGGTGGTGTCCCGGTCACTGGACCTCGACCCGGATCTGGTCAGCGGCGCCACCGCACCGACGATCGTGATCACCGTGTCCGCAGCACCGCCCGAGCGGCTGGAGTGGGTGCGACGGCGCGCTCCGGTCATCGTGGCCGGCGAACACGACGTGGACCCGTCCTTGGCGCTGGAGGCCCTTGCTGCACAGGGATATCGCCGCATGGTGTGCGAGGGCGGGGCCACCCTCATGCGGAGCCTGCTGGCTGCGGGAGTCGTGGACGAGCTCACGCTGACGATCAGCCCGTTGCTGGTCAGCGGCGACGGGCTCCGGCTCACCCAAGGACCGGCCCTGGATCCCCCGCAGGACCTGCAGCTGCAGCATCTGCTGGCCGAGGGGTCCACGCTGTTCGCGCGCTACGCGGTCCGCAGTCGGCGTACGACTCCTGCCACCCCGGAGTCGACGAACCCGGGCTGACCCGTGTCCTGGCCGTAGACGACCTCGTGCCAGGGCCCCAGGGCGTGCCAGTCGCGGGCCCGTGTCCGCAGCTCCCCCGTCAGGCCGTAGGCGCGCGCCACCGCCTCTGCGAAGGCAGGCGTCGTACCGAACAGCGCCCACGCCAGGTCGATCGCCGGGTCCCCGACGTGAGCGTCCGTCCAGTCGATCACCCCCGACAGGCGTCCACCGTTGACCAGCACATGGACCGGACCCAGGTCGCCGTGGACAAGACACGGCGCGGCCGCGCGGCTGCACGCTCGGTCCAGCAACGAGGATGCCTCGCGTTGGACGTCGCCGGGCAGTAGGGGCAGGACGTCGACGCGGAACCGGTCAACATGCGCCAGGTGCTCCTGCTGTGACCGGCGCGCATCGGGAACACCCAGACCCACCGCGACCGCGACGTCGGCGCGGTGCAGCGCACGAAGGAACGCACCCAGTACGGCGCCCTGTGCCGCCGACGTCCCCTCACAGGGTTCGCCCTCGATGAGCCGGTGCCGCAGACGCAGCGGCTCATCGCTGACCACACGCGGTACCGGAACCGGCAGCGGCAGCCGCGGAGCCAGCCAGGCCAGCAGGTCCGCCTCCCGCCGCAACGCCGGCGCGACCTCGGCGCGACGCGGCGAACGGTCCACCCAGCGTCCCTCCACCAGCACCGCGCGGGAGTCCCACCCGTCGTCGAAGTCGTCCATCCTCGGCACCCTACCCGCGACCGGGCCCGCCTCCCGACCACGCATATGACTGGACCGGCCGGTGCCCGCATGACATCTTGGAGCCCATGCAGCTGCCCGTGATGCCTCCGGTGGAACCCATGCTGGCCAAGAGCGCGAAGGCGGTCCCCGACCCGGCCAAGTACGACGGTGGCCTGTTGTATGAGCCGAAGTGGGACGGCTTCCGGTGCGTGGTGTTCCGGGACGGCGACGAGGTCGAGCTCGGCAGCCGCAGCAAACGCCCGCTGACCCGGTACTTCCCGGAGGTGGTCGACGCCGTACGTCGCTCCCTGCCCGAACGGTGTGTCATGGACGGCGAGATCGTGGTGGCGATGGACGGTCGGCTGGAGTTCGAGCGGTTGCTGGAGCGGATCCACCCGGCCGACTCCCGCGTCCGGATGCTCGCGGAGAAGACGCCGGCGTCGTTCGTCGCCTTCGACCTGCTGGCGGTGGACGACGAGTCCCTGGTCGACGTACCCCAGCACGAGCGCAGGGCCCGCCTGGAGGAGGCGATGCGCACGGCGCAACCGCCGGTGCACCTCACTCCGGCGACCACGGATCGGGACGAGGCCGAGCGCTGGTTCGGGGTGTTCGAGGGAGCGGGGCTGGACGGGATCGTCGCCAAGCCCGGGGATGCGCCGTACCAGCCCGGGGCGCGGGCGATGCTGAAAGTCAAGCACGCCCGCACCGCCGACGTCGTCCTGGCCGGATACCGGCTGCACAAGCAGTCCACCGACGATCGTCCGCTGCTCGGGTCGCTGCTGCTTGGCCTGTACGACGATGACGGCCGGTTGCAGCACGTCGGCGTGTCCGCCTCGTTCCCGACCGCCCGACGCGCAGAGCTGGTCACCGAGCTGCAGCCGCTGCTGGTCGACCCCGACAACCACCCGTGGGGCGAGTGGGCGAAGGCCGAGGCGCACGCGGAGGGCCGCCTCCCCGGCGCACAGTCCCGCTGGAACGCCGGGAAGGACCTGTCGTGGATCCCGCTCGACCCGGCCCTGGTGCTGGAGGTCGGCTATGACCACATGGAGGGCACCCGGTTCCGGCACACCACCCAGTTCAAACGGTGGCGCCCGGACCGGGACCCGGAGTCGTGCACGTATGAGCAGCTGGAGGAGCCGGTCAGCTACGACCTGAGCCAGATCCTCACCTGAGCCAGATCCTCACCTGAGCCAGATCCTCACCTGAGCCAGATCCTCACCT
>CAYLOC010000002.1:30396-41979 GCA_964385195.1 uncultured Nocardioidaceae bacterium | reverse complement strand
ACCTGAGCCAGATCCTCACCTGAGCCAGATCCTCACCTGAGCCAGATCCTCACCTGAGCCGGCGTGCATCGGTGAGCGCCCCGCCCGGCCGAGCCCTCGAGGTCCTCCGGAAGGATCGAGACACCCCGATGACCGATTTGTCCTCGTGTCGTGACCGAAGATGGGTCATGATGGTGTCCAAGGCCCCGACCGAGGAGTCGAGATGTACAACGTGATCATCCTGGCCGAGCAGGCGCTGACCACCAACGACGCGCGACAGGTCACGGACCTGCACGAGGCCCTGGAAGACGCGCGCCGATATTACGTCCTCCTCCCCTGCGAGAACGCCGCTGTCCGCGTGGAGACCGCGCTCGGGTCCCTGGCGGCCAGCGAGGTGCTCGCCGCACCACCGGTGCTGGCCAACGACGTCGACGTACAAGAGGCGCAACAAGAGATCGACCAGCACGCCGAGAACGACCTCGAGGCTTCCATGGCGGCGCTGCACGCCGCCGGCCACGAGGCGGACGGCGAGTTCAGCTGCGAGGACCCGATCGAGGAGCTGGACCGCATCTGCCACGAACGTCATGCCGATGAGGTCATCGTCATGACCCGGCCACACGTGGTCCGTGAGCTGTTGCACCTGGACTGGGCCTGCAAGGCCCGCCGACGCCTCGACGTACCGGTCCTGCATCTGCTCGAACACGAGCTCACCAAGGACGAGGAGCCCTCGCCCCACTGAGCCGAGCCTGCTGCCCCGGTCAGGTACCGGATGACTTGCGGGCCCGGGAGGGCTGGACGCGCATCGGCTCGCCGGGCATCTTCGGGTAGTCCGGCGGATAGGGCATGTCCTCGCGACCTGCCGCCTCGTCCTCGGCGTACATCGCCAGCAGCGGTTCGAGGGAGTACGCCGTGTCGTCGATCCCGGCGTGGACGTCGCCGTGCTGCTCGACGCGCTCGGGGACGGTCCACAGGTTCCACCGGTGCGGCTCCTCGGTCTCAGCCAGCTCCTCCCAGGTCACCGGGGTCGAGGCGGGCGCCCCGTCGATGGGACGCAGGCTGTAGGCGCTGGCGATGGTCCGGTCCCTCGCGTTCTGGTTGTAGTCGACGAAGATCCGCTGGCCGCGTTCCTCCTTCCACCACCGGGTGGTGACCTCCATCGGCATCCGGCGCTCCAGCTCCCGGCCCAGGGCGATGGCGGAGTGGCGTACGTCGGTGAAGGTCCAGCGCGGTTCCACCCGGACGTAGATGTGCACACCGCGGTTCCCCGATGTCTTCGGGAACCCCTGCATGCCCAGCTCCTCCAACACCACACGGGCCTCACCGGCGACCCGGACGGCGTCGGCGAAGTCGGTCCCCGGCTGGGGGTCGAGGTCGATCCGCAGTTCGTCGGGGTGGTCGACGTCGGCCCGTCGTACCGGCCAGGGGTGGAACGTCAGGGTGCCGATCTGTGCGGCCCATGCGATCACCGCCGGCTCGGTCGGGCAGACCTCGTCCGCGTGCCGGCCCGAGGGGAACTCGATGCGCGCGGTCTCGACGTAGTCCGGGGCACCTTTGGGGATCCGCTTCTGGTAGAAGGCGTCACCGTGCGGGTCGGTGCGGGTGGCTCGCTTGATGCCCGGGTACACCCCTTTCGGCCAACGTTCCAGCGTGGTGGGCCGCTCCAGCAGGGCCCGGAGCATGACCGGGGCCACGGCCGCGTAGTAACCGACGACGTCGAGCTTCGTCGCCTCGGGAGTGTGGTCGGTGGCCGGGTAGACGACGCGGTCGGGGCTGGACACCCGTACCGGGCGGTCACCGACCTCCAGCCACACCTCGTTGCTCGCCATCCGCCAAGGGTACTGGCGAAACCGGGAGTGCTGCGGCAGCAGTTTGTTCTCGATCCCGCCTGGGGACAACGAACTGCTGCCGCAGCACCACCCACACCACCGGATACCGGCCGCTGCCCTCCCGGTGGTGACATGCACGGAGGCGGCGGAACCGCTAGGGTCGGTCCCCTGTGACCCCGACCACACGCATCGCACACCACTGAGTACCGGAGGACACCCATGCCCCTTGCCCACTCCCGCCGGTTCCGGCTCGCCGGAGCGCTCTCGGCGGCGCTCGTCGGAGCCCTGCTGGTGTTCCCGTCAGCATCGGCGGCCTCCGCTGCCCCCGCGCCGGCGGCGACCGCGACACCGCAGCCGTTTGTCAACGAGCTCCATTACGACAACGACGGGACCGACACCGGGGAGTTCATCGAGATCGCGGGTCCGGCGGGCACCGACGTGTCGGGGTGGAGGCTGGTGCTCTACAACGGCAATGACGGCGGCACCTACGACACCACCACGCTGCCCGGCACCATCCCCGACCAGTCCGACGGGTACGGGACGGTCGAGGTCGACTACCCCACCAACGGGATCCAGAACGGCGAGGCGGACGGCATCGCCCTGGTCGACGACACCGGCTTGGTGGTGCAGTTCCTCAGCTACGAAGGGACGCTGACCGCCACCGACGGCCCCGCCGACGGCATGACCAGTACCGACATCGGCGTCGCGGAAAGCTCCAGCACCCCCGCCGGCGACTCGCTGCAGCTCACCGGCACCGGCTCGGGGTACGGCGACTTCCACTGGGTCTCCGGACCGGACTCGCCCGGCGACGTCAACAGCGGGCAGACCTTCGGGGAGGCACCCCCGCCGCCGACCCAGAACTGTGGTGACCCGGCGACGTACATCCACCAGATCCAAGGCGACGGCGACCACTTCGACCCCGCCTACGGCGGTGTGCAGACCGTGGAGGGCGTGGTCACCGCGAACATGTTCGGCGGCAGCTACGTGCAGGAGGAGCCCGCCGACACCGACAACGACCCGGCCACCTCGGAGGGCATCTTCGTGTTCGGCGGCCAGGACACCGCGACGGTCGGCTCGACCGTCCGCGTCACCGGAACCGTCTCGGAGTTCCACGACAAGACCGAGATCGGCGACGTCACCTCGTGGCAGGTCTGCGGCAGCGGGACGACCACGATCGCGCCGACCGAGGTCCGGTTCCCGCTGCAGGAGCCCAGCGACCTGGAGCACTACGAGGACATGCTGGTCACGTTCTCGCAGAAGCTCGTGGTCAGCGAGTACTACGAGTTCGGCCGGTACGGCGAGATCACCCTCGCCAAGCCGCCGAACGGCTGGGACCGGCTGTACACGCCGACCGCGGTGGTCGACCCGGGAGACGCCGCGAACGCGCTGACGGCGGAGTACGCCCGCCGTACCATCACCGTCGATGACCGCAGCGACGACCAGAACCCGCGCACTCTCATCCACCCCGGGAACGGCCAGCCGTTCACGCTGGACAACCGGTTCCGCGGCGGTGACACGATCACCGGCATCACCGGGATCATGGACTACGGGTTCAGCACCTACCGGCTGGAGCCCACCGACTACGGCACCTACCAGTCCGTCAACGACCGGCCGGCCAGCCCGCCCGACGTCGGCGGCACGGTGACCGTCGCCAGCTTCAACGTGCTGAACTACTTCGTCACCCTCGACCGCGACGGGAACCGGTGCGGCCCCCACCACGACCAGGACTGCCGCGGGGCCAACACCCCGGAGGAGTTCCAACGGCAGCAGGCCAAGATCGTCGCCGCGATCAGCACGCTCGACGCCGATGTCGTCGGGCTGATGGAGCTGGAGAACACCAGCGGTGTCGATCCGGTGGAGAACCTCGTGGCCGCGCTCAACGACAAGATGGGCGCGGGCACCTACGCCGCGGTCCACACCGGGACGATCGGTACCGACGCGATCAAGGTCGGCCTGATCTACCAGCCGTCGCAGGTCCGCGCCGTGGGCGACTACCAGATCCTCGACCACACCGATGACGCGCGGTTCAACGACGACAAGAACCGTCCGATGCTGACCCAGACCTTCGACCAGGTCAGCACCGGCGAGCGGTTCACGGTGTCGGTCAACCATCTGAAGTCGAAGGGGTCGGACTGTGACGACCTCGGCGACCCCGACGAACACGACGGCCAGGGCAACTGCAACCTGACCCGCACCCACGCGGCCGAGGCGATCGTGGACTACCTCGCGTCGGACCCGACGCACAGCGGGGACCCGGACCACCTCATCATCGGCGACCTCAACTCCTATGACCACGAGGACCCGATACAGGCGCTCGAGGCCGGCGGCTACACCGATGAGGTCAAGCAGACCGGAGGCGAGCTCGCCTACAGCTACGTGTACGACGGGCAGGCCGGCTATCTCGACCATGCGCTGTCCAGCCCGTCGCTGAACGGTCAGGTGACGGCGGCGGAGCACTGGCACATCAACGCCGACGAGCCGTCGGTGCTGGACTACGACATGACCTTCAAGCCGGACCCGATTGACGCCCTCTACGCCCCGGATGCCTACCGGTCCTCCGACCACGACCCGGTGCTGGTCGGCCTGGATCTCGGCCCCGTCTGTACCAACACGATCGGTGGTGCGCACCGGGGCCCGCTGGTGGTGACCGACGGCGTCACCTGCCTGGACGGCGCCGATGTCCGTGGTCCGGTCCTGGTCCGGCCGGGCGCCTCCCTGATCGTCTCCGGGTCGTCCCTCCAGGGCCCGGTCTCGGCCACGCAGGCGGACGTGATCCGGATCAGCGACTCGACCGTTCGCGGGCCGATCAGCATCACCGGGGCCACCGGCAGCGTGGACCTGCTGGGAGTGCAGGTCCGTGGGCCGGTGTCGCTGACCAACAACTCCACCACCACCGCTGCGAACATTGCGGGAAACACGATCGACGGTCCGCTCCTGTGTACCGGGAACTCCCCGCCTCCGGTGAACCGCGGTGAACCGAACCAGGTCAGCGGCCCCAGCGCCGGACAGTGCGCCACGCTTTGACTCCACGCCGTAGGCTGAAGACATGGCAACGACGAAGGTCAGCAAGTCTGAGGACCAGTGGAAGGCAGAGCTCTCCCCCGAGGAGTACGCCGTACTCCGGGAGGCCGGAACCGAGCGGCCGTGGTCGGGTGCGTACGTCCATGAGGACACCGAAGGGGTGTACCACTGCCGAGCCTGCGGGGCGGAGCTGTTCCGGTCCACGGAGAAGTTCACCGCGCACTGCGGCTGGCCGTCGTTCTGGGCACCGAGCGACCGTGACCACGTGACGCTGCACGAGGACAGCTCGATGGGAATGAGCCGGACCGAGGTGCGGTGCGCGTCGTGCGGGTCGCACCTGGGCCACGTGTTCCTCGGTGAGGGCTACGACACCCCGACCGACGCCCGCTACTGCATCAACAGCATCAGCCTCACCCTGGAACCTCGCACCTGACCACAACGTCCTGCAGGGCGCGCGCGGTGACGCGCGGGGCGCAGGACGTTAGCGGAGGTCGGGGATGAGGGCGGCGACGTCGCGGCGGTGACCGGTGTAGAACGGGATCTCCTTGCGGACGTGCCGCCGTGTCTCACTTCCGCGCAGGTACCGCATCATGTCCACGATCCGGTGCAGCTCGTCGGCCTCCATCGCCAGGATCCACTCATAGTCACCGAGCGCGAACGCGGGGACCGTGTTGGCGCGGACGTCGGGGAACTCCCGCGCCATCTGGCCGTGCTCGGACAGCAGCGCCCGGCGCTCTTCCTCCGGCAGCAGGTACCAGTCGTAGGACCGCACGAACGGGTAGACGCACACGTACTCACCGGGCCGCTCGTCGGCCAGGAACGCCGGCAGGTGGGACTTGTTGAACTCGGCCGGTCGGTGCAGCGCGGTCTGTGACCAGACCGGTGTCAGGCGGCTACCGAACGCGGTGTGCCGCAGCCGGTTGTACGCCGACTGCAGCAGGGGCGCCTCGCCCGCGTGCCACCAGACCATCACGTCGGCGTCCGCGCGGAGACCGGACACGTCGTACACCCCGCGGACCGTGATCCCGGACTCGGCGAGGTCGTCGAAGAGGCCCTGCACCTCCTTGGCCTGGACCAGGGGGTCGGCGTCGCCGATGTCCTCGGTCACGGCGAAGACCGACCACATCGTGTATCGGATTGAGGCGTTGATCTCGCGGGCGCGCTTGCCGATGTTGGGCGTCCGGCCGGACGTGGGCTCAGTCATGTCTCCATTGTGGCCCGTGACCCAAGCCACCCCAGGACCTGGTCGGCCGCTCGCTCGCCGGTGCCGATGCACGCCGGTACGCCGATGCCGTCGTAGGCGGCCCCGCACACCGCCACACCGGGCAGCGCGGCCACCGCGGCGCGGACACGTGCCACCCGGTCCCGGTGACCCACGGTGTACTGCGGCAGCGCCCCGCCCCACCGCATCACGTGCGAGTCGAGCAGAGTCGCAGCCAGCCCGGTCGCCTCCCGCACCTCCGTCACGGCGGTGTCGACGAGCTCGGCGTCCTCGCGCTGCAGCTGGTGCGGCTCGCCGTACCGGCCGATCGAGCACCGCAGCACCAGCCGGCCCCGGGTCAGCCACCCCCACTTCATCGACGAGAACGTGGCCGCCTTGATGGTGCGACCATCCACCGGCGGGACGAGGAACCCGGTTCCGCGCAGTCCTGCCCCGGAGACAGGTACGTCGAAAGCAAGGGTGACCACGGCCATCGACGCGTACCCGATCCCTGCCAGGGCAGCAGCCGCATCCGGCGCGAGGGGGGACAGCAGCCGCGCGGCGGGTGTTGCCGGTACGGCGAGCACAACAGCGTCGGCATCGACGGTCTCCGGTGCCGGGGCCGGACCCAGAACCAGTCGCCACCCGTCCGGCGTTCGCTCCATCCGCCGCACGATGCTGTTGGTCCGGATGCGACCGCCGCGGCGCTCGATGTCCGCGGCCACCGCGGCAGCAAGCCGGCCGACACCACCGGTAATCCCGGTGAACACCGGCGGCTTCGGCTCCTCCCCAGTCTCCGCAGGAGCCGAGGCACTAGCCGCGGCAGCAGCGAGCAGGTGACCGTGCTCGCGCACGCCAGACACCAGCTGGGGCACCGCGGCCTGCACCGAGATGTCATCGGCGTTCCCGGCGTAGACGCCACCGAGCAGCGGCTCCACGAGCCGGTCACGGACCGCGGGGCCGAGCCGGTCGGCCACCAGGCGCCCGATGCCGATGTCGTCGGCGAGCGCCAACGGCGGCAGGTCCCACTCGGCGGCAGCCCGGTCGGCCTCGGCACGGGTGAGCACCCCGGAGGCAACGGCCGCGGCCAGGTCGGCGGGGATCCCCATCAGGCTGGGCGGCAGCGGCCGCACCGCTCCCCTGGTCCACACACCCGCTCCGGTCGTGGCGGGAGACACCAGGTCCGCGCCGAGACCGACCCGGTGAGCGAGGTCCACGGCCTCGGGACGACGGGCGAGCAGCGCCTCCGGTCCGAGGTCCACCTGCTGGTCCGCCACCTCCCCCAGCCGCAGCTTCCCCCCGACGTACGGCGACCCCTCCAGCAGGCACACGTCCAGGTGCGGGGCCCGCTGCACCAGCGAGTGTGCCGCGGCCAGTCCGGCAATCCCGCCCCCGACGACCACGACCCGGACTGGCGGGTCCGCGGCGGGGGTGGCCATAGCGCACACGGTAACAACTCGGCAACGGACGGAACCTGGTCCGGCCACACCTGCGTCGAAGCGACATGTTCACCAGAATCCGGCGGCCGCGTTCGGCCACCACCGTGCTCGCTGCCACTGCCGTGTCCGCCCTGTTGGCCGGGACCGTCCTCGCCGGGTGCAGCGGCGGCGCCTCCAGCAGCGGGGCCAGTGCCGAGTCCGCCGCTGACGCCGCCGGAGGCGGGGCGGCGGCGGAGAACCTCAGCGCCCACAAGCCCGCATCCCGGGGCAGCGACAGCGCCTCCGGCGCCGACAGCACTCTCCTTCCCGACGGACCGCGGTACCGGATCAAGACCGGCTCGATCGACCTGGTGTCACCGCATGTGGGGAGCGTGGTGGACAAGGTGCGTGGTGTCGCGGCCGGTCTCGGTGGCGGGGTCGCCCAGGAGCACACGTCCACCAACCGGCACGGCACACCGACGTACTCCCGTCTCACCGTCCGGGTGCCCGTCGGGCAGTTCGAGGTCGCGATGAAGAAGCTCTCCGGACTCGGACAGCTCGCGGACCGGAGCCAGAACAGCAAGGACGTCACCACCAAGGTCGCCGACGTCAAGTCCCGCGTGCAGAACGCCCAAGCCTCCATCGAGCGACTGCGGACGCTGTACCGCCACGCCACCAAGGTCGGCGACATCATCTCGGTCGAGTCCGAGCTGCAACAGCGCGAGGCCGAGCTGGAGTCCCTCCAGGCCCAGCAGCGTGCCCTGGCCGGCAAGACCACGATGTCGCGGATCCACGTGACCGTCGACCACCAGGCCGCCCCCAGGCGGCACCACGACGAGCAGCAGGCGGGCTTCCTCGCCGGCATCACCTCCGGATGGCACGCGCTGCAGAAGGCGGCGGTCGGCTTCGCACACGTGGTCGGGCTCGTGCTGCCGCTGGGCCTGGTGCTCGTGCTGATCGCGGCGGGGGTGTTCGTGGTGGTACGGCGAGTGCGGACGCGGATCAGTCACTGACGGGGAGCGCGTGCACGTGGTCGACGAGCCGGGCCAGGACGTCCGGATCGGAGTCGGGCAGCACCCCGTGCCCCAGGTTGAAGATGTGGCCCACTGCCGCCTGGCCCCGCCGGACGGTGTCCGCCGCGACCTCGGCGAGTACCTCCCACGGCGCGAACACCAGTGTCGGGTCGAGGTTCCCCTGCACCGCCTGGCCGGGCCGGATGCGCCGGGCCGCAGCATCCAGCGGCACCCGCCAGTCCACGCCGACCACCTCCACGCCGGCCCCGGCCATGTCGGCCAGCAGCTCACCGGTGGTGACCCCGAAGTGGATCCGCGGGACCTGCAGGTCCGCGACGGCGGAGAACACCCGGGTGGTGTACGGGAGGACGTAGCGCCGGTAGTCGGCCGGGGACAGCCCTCCCGCCCACGAGTCGAACAGCTGCACCGCCGCCGCGCCGGCGTCCACCTGCACCCGCAGGAAGCCGGCCGCGATGTCGGCCAGCCGGGACAGCAGGGTGTCCCACACCTGCGGTTCGCCGCGCATGACCGCCTTGGTGCGGGCGTGGTCCTTTGACGGACCGCCCTCGATCAGGTAGGACGCCAGCGTGTACGGCGCGCCGGCGAAGCCCACGAGGGCCCGTTCCCCGAGCTCGGCCACCACCGACCCGATGGCCTCGGTCAGGAACCCGAAGGCCGCGGCATCGAAGGCGGGAACGGCTGCCGCACCCGCCAGGTCGCGCACCGGCTCGCCGACGACGGGTCCGACGCCGGGGGCGATGTCGACATCGAGGCCCAGCGCCTTCAACGGCAGCACGATGTCGGAGAACAGCACGGCCGCGTCGACGTCGTACCGCCGGACCGGCTGCAGAGTGATCTCCGCGACCAGGTCGGCGCGCATGCAGGCGCTGAGCATCGGCACGCCCTCCCGGATCCGCCGGTACTCCGGCAGCGAGCGCCCTGCCTGCCGCATGAACCACACCGGCACGTGGTCCACCGGCTCGCCGTAGGCCGCGGAGACCAACCGGGGACGCTCTGCCCTGCTCACACCTCGATCCTTCCAGATGATCGGCCCCGGGTTCTCGGCGCGTCGCGGAGGCACGGACCGGCCGCTGCTTCTAGGCTCATGGTATGCGTGCGCGCTCGGAGGTCGACGCGACTCCGGAAGAGTTCCAGCAGGCCCTCATCCAGTTCCGCTCGGCACGCCTGCGCCCTGAGGTGGCCGTGGAAGAGATGTCGGCCCCGCAGCGCATCGCCCCTTTTTCCGCCGCGCTCACCGCCGACGTCACCATCGACCACCGCGCGATCGGCGGTGGACGGCTGGTGCTGCTCTACGACCCCAAGGGCAACGATGCCTGGAACGGGGTGTTCCGCTGCGTCGCGTATGCCCGGGCCGACATCGACCCGGAGATGATGACCGACCCGATGCTGGGCGGAGTCGGCTGGTCCTGGCTGGAGGACGCCCTGCGCGCGCACGAGGCCGGGTTCGACGTGCCCAGCGGCACCGTCACCAAGCTGGCGTCGGAGAAGTTCGGCGGGATGGCCGATGAGCCGACCGAGGCCGAGATCGAGGTCCGGGCCTCGTGGTCTCCCCTCGGATCACTGACCGCGCACGTCCAGGCGTGGGGGGACCTGCTGTGTACGGCGTGCGGGCTTCCCCCGGTACCGGACGGCGTCGTCACGTTGTCGAAACGCCGCGGCCCGCGTCAATGACCCGGGACGCTCGGGGAGGAACCGCAGCGGAATCGGAGGGACAGCAGCAAGCGGCACCGGAGCTGACGCTGCGGGAAGGGCTGCCGGAAGTCGTCGCCGATGAGGTGGCCCTCCGCGAGACCGTGGAGCGGTTCCGGGCCGGCCACGGACCGGTCGCCGTCGACGCCGAGCGGGCGTCGGGTCACCGATACTCCCAGCGGGCGTACCTGGTCCAGCTCCGGCGTGCCGGCGCCGGCACCGCCATGATCGACCCGACGCCGTTCGGGGCCGTGCCCAACGAGAGCCTGACCGCGCTGGCCGACGCCGTCGGCGACGCGGAGTGGGTGATTCATGCTGCCAGTCAGGATCTGGCCTGCCTCGCCGAGCTCGGGCTGCGGCCGCGGCACCTGTTCGACACCGAGCTCGGTGGCCGGCTGCTGAACCTGCCGCGTGTCGGGCTCGCGACGCTCATGGAGGAGTTCTTCGGCGTACGGATGCGCAAGGAGCACTCCGCGGTGGACTGGTCCCGTCGGCCGCTCCGGGAGTCCTGGCTGCGGTATGCAGCGCTGGACGTGGAGATGCTCCTGGAGCTGCGGTCCCGCCTTCGACAGGAACTGGTCGACGCGGGAAAGCTGGAGTGGGCGCGGCAGGAGTTCGCCGCCCTGACCACCCTCACTCCCCCGCCGCGACGCACCGACCCCTGGCGGCGTACCTCCGGGATCCACCGGGTGCGGAACCCACGTGCGCTCGCGGTCCTGCGTGCGGTCTGGTACTGCCGTGACAGCATCGC
This sequence comes from uncultured Nocardioidaceae bacterium, assembly GCA_964385195.1. Lineage (GTDB taxonomy): Bacteria > Actinomycetota > Actinomycetes > Propionibacteriales > Nocardioidaceae > CAYLOC01. The sequence goes on along the minus strand of CAYLOC010000002.1, from coordinate 31,060 downwards.
CCGGGAACGCGACATCACCCCCAGCCACGTCGTACGCGATCCGGCGCTGGTCGAGGCGGCCCTGGCCCAACCCGGCTCGCTGCGGGCGCTGGCCCGGCTGCCCGGTTTTGCTTCCGGTGGCGGACGCCGGTTCTCCTCCGAGTTCGCTGCGGCCGTGGCGGAGGCGCTCGCGTTGGACCCGGACCAGCTCCCACCGCGGACCCCGCCGTACGACGGTCCGCCACCAGCGCGGGTGTGGGGGCGGAAGTTCCCGGAGGCGGCCGACCGGCTCGGCCGGTGCCGCGAGGCGGTGTCGGCAATCGCGGAGACACTACAGCTGCCGCAGGAGAACCTGCTCGCACCCGACGCCGTACGTCGACTTGCCTGGCAGCCGCCGGAACCGCTCACCGAGGATCGAGTGGCGGCCGCGCTGACGGGCGCAGGCGCCCGGCCCTGGCAGGTGCACCACACTGCGGCCGCGCTGACCGCCGTGCTGGGAGAACCCTGACCGCGTTACGCTCGGTTCCGCACTCTACGACGAAAGGTGACCATGACCCTGCGTGCCCGGTCCCTCCGAACCGCCGGTGTCGCGACGGCACTGGTACTGACGATGACCCTGGCCGCATGCAGCGGCGATGACGACTCCGGCGCCACCACCGACAGCACCACCCCGACGACGCCGGCC
>CAYLOC010000002.1:19137-30296 GCA_964385195.1 uncultured Nocardioidaceae bacterium | reverse complement strand
CGGCGATGACGACTCCGGCGCCACCACCGACAGCACCACCCCGACGACGCCGGCCGCGACCACCCCGGCCTCGACCAGCCCGAGCAGCGGGCAGCCGAGCAGTGGGCAACAGGGCGGCGGGCAACCAAGCAGTGGGAAACAGGGCACCGCACAGTACTCCTTCACGGTCAGCAAAGTGGGACTGATCCGCGCCCCGGAGTTCAGCCAGATGAAGTCCAAGGTGGGCCAAACCGTGGAGTTCATCTTGAAGAACAAGAGCCCTTATGACTACCACCTCGACCTGATCGGCGTCGATGCGCACACCAGGATCTCCGGAGCGGAGGGCAACAAGGGTGACAAGATCACCTTCACCGTCACGCTGAAGAAGCCCGGGCTGTACCGGTTGAAGTTCTACCACGACAAGAACAAGCAGCTGAACTGGCGCCCGTTCCAGGTCTCTCCGTAGGCGGATTCCGCGTCCGGACGCCCCTCCGGGTGCCATGATGGGGGAACGGTGAGGGGAGCATCCATGGCCGAGTCCGACGGTTCGCTGGTCAGTGCAGGAATGTGGGATCGTTTGGCCCCCGCATGGGATGCCCGGGGTGACTGGCACGCGCAGGTCACTGCGGATCTGACCCAGGCGATGGTCGACCAGCTGCACCCGCAGTCCGGGCAACGGATCATCGAGCTCGCCTGCGGCCCCACCGCCGACGGCGCGCGGGAGGTCGCACGACGCTGCCCGGACTGTCACGTCATGGCCACGGACCTCTCCCCCGCCATGCTTGCGGCAGCGAAGCACCGGGCTGGGGATGCGGTCGAGTACGCCGTGCTGGACGTGTCGGCGCTTGAGCTCCCCGACCACGAAGTCGACGGCCTGCTCGCGCGGTGGGTCTACATGCTGCTCCCCGACCCGCCGGCGGCTCTGGTCGAGGCGCATCGGGTGCTCCGGCCCGGCGGACGCTTGGTGATGGCCGTGTTCGACCAACCGGCCACGAACCAGTTCTTCATGCTCCCGGCAGGGGTGATGATCCGGCGTGGGCACCTGAAACCGCCGACCCCGGGCGAGCCGAGCATGTTCGCGCTGGCCGATACCGCGGCAACGACCGAGATGCTGCATCACTCCGGTTTCGCTGAGGTCGAGCACCGGAGCGTGGACCTGGCCTACACCTTCGCCGACCGCGATGACCTGTGGTCCTGCGTGACAGGGTTCACCGGGCCGGTCTCGCTGGCTCTCGCGGGGCTGGATCCGGTACAGCAGAAGGAGATCCGTGTCGAAGTCGAGGATCGCGCGTCCGCCTTCCGCAGTGGCGAGGGCTATGCGTTGCCGGGCAGGGCGTTGGTCTTCACCGCAGCAACCGCGCCGGCTCCCGACTGAGACTCAGACCCTCACGCGCGGCACGGATCTGAATCAGTAGGTCGCCGGGCCCGATGCGTCCAGCGCGCGGCGGATCCGCTGCACCGACACCGGGGAGGCGGTTCCCAGTCGCTGCGCCCACAGGCTGACCCGCAGCTCCTCCAGCATCCAGCGCACGTTGCTCAGCTGCGGGGACGGCGGCCCGGTCAGCGTGTCCACCTGTGCCTGGTACGCCGACGCCACGGTCTGCACCTGCGCCATCGTGTGTCCATCGGCCTGCGGGTCGGCGGCCAGCTGGTCCAGCCGTGCTTCCATCGCGGCCAGGTAGCGCGGGTAGTGCCGCAGGTGTGCGACTCCCGCGTCGGAGACGAACCCGGGGTAGACCAGCCCACCGAGCTGGTTCTGCATATCGGTCAGCGCGGGCAGCAGGGCGAGGTCGGCACGCCCGGAGAGGCGACGCTGCACCGGATGCGCCGCGGCGAGCGCGGCCGCGGCAAGGTGCAGCAGTTCCGCGGACGTCCGCTCGCCCTCATCGCGGAGACGGGCCACCAACTCGGTGAACGCGGCTTCCTCCCACTGTGGCCCCCCGCTGGCCGCCAGCACCTCACCGGCGGCGGCCAGCCAGCAGTCCTCCAGCAGCGCGGCGGTGCGCGGGTACGGCGAGGCACCCAGCGCGATCCGTTCGGTGTTGTCCAGCGCTTCCAGCAAGCGCCTGCCCGGCGGCGGCACCGACAGCGCCGCCAGTCGCCGTACTCCTGCCTGCATTGCGGCCTGCTGTGCCTGGGGTGCGCTGAGTACCTCGATGGCGACCGTGTCGCCGCGGTCAACCAGTGCGGGGTAGCCGGTGACGTCGTACCCCGCTCGCGCCCTGGTGACGGTGCGGGGAAGGTCACCGAAGTCCCACCGGGTCAGGCCGTCCTGCTCGATTCCGCCCCCGGTCTCGGCGACCGCCGCGTCGGTGACATCGGCGAGTTCCTCCCGGAGGCGGTCCAGGTCCTTGCCGGTGGCGAGGGTGCCACCGGCGTCGTCGTGCACCCGGAACCGCAGCCGGAGGTGCGGCGGTAGCCGGCCGCGGTCCCAGGTGCCGTCGGGCACCGGCTGTCCGGTGATCCGGTGCACGTAGCGGCCCAGCGCTGTCTCCAACGGCTCGGCCCCCGGGGACGCCGTAGCCAGGAACGAGCGCGCGTGGTCCGGGACTGGCACGAGCTGGACCCGCAGCGGTTTCGGCAGGGCCCGCAGCATCGCTACCACCAGCTCCTCGCGCAGGCCGGGAACCGGCCAGGAGAAGTCGGCAGGCCGCAGCCGGGGAAGCATCGCCACCGGTACGTCGATCGTGACGCCGTCGGTGTCGGCACCGGGCTCGAACCGGTAGTCCAGTGGCAGCGTCGCCTCGTCATGCCGCCAGGTCCGCGGGAACTCCTCGGCGTCGACGTCGGCGTCCTCCTCGACCAGCATGTCCAGCGAGAAGTCCAGCCGGTGCGGGTGCTCGCGGCGGGCCTTCTTCCACCATGCGTCGAAGTGCCGTCCGGAGACGACGTGTTCCGGGATCCGCTCGTCGTAGAAGTCGAACAGGGCCTCGTCGTCGACCAGGAGGCCCCGTCGCCGTGCCCGGTGCTCCAGCCCCTCGGCCTCCTCCACCAGCTTCTGGTTGTCGTCGAGGAACTGGTGGCGGGTGTCCCACTCCCCCTGCACCAGGGCGTGCCGGATGAACAGCTCACGCGACAGCTCAGGGTCGATCCGGCCATAGGCGACCCGGCGGTCGCTGACCAGCGGGACGCCGTACAACGTCACCTTCTCCAACGCCACGACCGCCGCCCGGTTCTTCTCCCAGTGCGGCTCCAGGTACTGCCGTTTGACCAGGTGGGCTCCGGCGGACTCGGCCCAGGCAGGGTCGATGGCTGCGTTGGTGCGGCCCCACAGCCGTGCGGTCTCGACGAGTTCGGCGGCCATCACGAAGTCCGGGGGTTTCTTGAACAGTCCGGAGCCGGGGAAGATCGCGAACCTGGTGCCGCGCGCGCCGAGATAGTCACGGCGCTCCGGGTCGCGCATGCCGATGTGGGACAGCAGGCCGGCGAGGAGGGAACGGTGGATCGCCTCGGCCGCAGCAGGCTCCCGGTTCAGCCGGAGGCCGGCCTGGCGGGCGGCCCGGCGCAACTGGTGGTTGAGGTCCTGCCACTCCCGGATCCGCAGGTAGTTCAGGAACTCCTTGCGGCACAACCGCCGGAACGCGCTGGAGCCGAGTTGGCCCTGCTGTTCTTGCAGGTACCGCCACAGGTTGAGGATCGCAGCGAAGTCGGAGGTCTTGTCGGTGAAGCGGCCATGCATCGCGTCGGCCTGCTGCTGGTGGTCCGCGGGGCGCTCCCGCGGGTCCTGCATCGACAGCGCTGCGGTGATCGTCACGACCTCCGCGAGGCAGCCGTTGCGGGCGGCCTCCACCAGCATCCGGCCCAGCCGGGGATCCACCGGCAGCTGCACCAGCACGCGTCCGGTGCGCGTGAGCCGGCGGCGTTTCTCCTTGCCGGTACGCCGGTCCCGGCCGTGTCCCCGTCCGCGTCCGCGCCGGGGCGGCTTGGTCGTGACCGCGCCGACCTCCTCCAGCAGCTGGATGCCGGCGTTGACGCTGCGTGGGTCCGGCGGTTGCAGGAACGGGAACCCGGCGATGTCGCCGAGGCCGAGCGCGGTCATGGACAAGATCACCGAGGCGAGGTTCGTCCGCAGGATCTCGGGGTCGGTGAACGCCGGACGCGCCTCGAAGTCCTCCTCGTCGTACAGCCGGATGCAGATGCCGTCCTCCAGCCGGCCGCAGCGTCCCTTGCGCTGGTTGGCGCTGGCTTGGGAGATCGGTTCGATCGGAAGTCGTTGCACCTTCGTGCGGGGGCTGAACCGGGAGATGCGCGCGAAACCGGTGTCGACGACGTACCGGATCCCGGGCACGGTCAGCGACGTCTCCGCGACGTTGGTCGCGAGCACCACGCGCCGGCCGGTGTGCGGGGTGAACACGCGGTGCTGCTCGGCCGTGGACAGCCGCGCGAACAGCGGCAGCACCTCGAAGGCGTCGACGGCACGGCGCGGTCGTACCTGTCGCAGGGCGTCGGCGGCGTCGCGGATCTCCCGCTCCCCCGAGCAGAACACCAAGATGTCGCCCGGCCCTTCGGCGATCAGCTCGCGGACGGCGGTGGTGATGGACTCGGCCTGGTCCTGCTCCGGCTCGGGGGGACGGTAGCGCACCTCGACCGGGTACATGCGCCCGGACACCTCGATCACCGGGGCGTTCCCGAAGTGTTCGGAGAATCGCTGCGGGTCGATCGTGGCGGAGGTGATGACGAGTTTGAGGTCGGGGCGTCGCGGCAGCAGTCGTTTGAGGTAGCCGAGAAGGAAGTCGATGTTCAGGCTGCGTTCGTGGGCCTCGTCGATGATGATCGTGTCGTAGCGGCGGAGGTCCCGGTCGTGCTGGATCTCGGCCAGCAGGATGCCGTCGGTCATCACCTTGACCCGGGTGGCGGGGCTGGTGCGGTCGGTGAACCGCACCTGGTAGCCGACAACCTCACCCATGGCGGTGCCGAGTTCGGTGGCGATCCGGTCGGCGACGGTGCGAGCCGCGATGCGGCGGGGCTGGGTGTGGCCGACCATCGCGCCGTCGCCACCACGGCCGAGCGCGAGGCAGATCTTGGGCAACTGGGTGGTTTTGCCGCTGCCGGTCTCCCCCGCCACGATGACGACCTGGTGGTCACGGATCGCCGCGGCGATGTCCTCCCTCCGGGCGGTGATCGGCAGCTCGTCGGGAAAGGTGACGGCCCCGAGTGTTTTGGTTTCGGGCATTAGGGTCAAGCATAAGGACGCAGCGAGTCAGGGAGGTTGGGCGATGGCTGGTCTTGGACGTCTGGTACGCATGCTGGTCCGCAGGACCCTGAGAGCGACGCGGAGACGGGAACGTGCGCGCCGCCGCCACGGGCCACCGGGCGGCGGTCCCCGTCAACCCTGAGCGACGCGGCGGCGCCTGGGAGGAGGGCAGCGTGTCCGGCCGGCGCAGATCCCGGAGTGGGGTCACGCACCGGCTCCGGCCCGGCGATGCCAGACCTCATAGGTCAGGATCCCCGCGGCCACGGCAACGTTGAGCGACTCCGCGGTGCCGACCATGGGAAGGCTTACCTGCAGGTCGGCGCGGCGCAGTGACTGCTCGTCCAGCCCTTCCCCCTCGGGGCCGAGAAGCAGCGCCAGCCGCGGCGGCGGGTCGAGGTCCCACACGCGCTGCTCGGCCCGGGGGGCGGTGGCCGCGACGCTGATCCGGTGTTCCCGTGCCCACCGGTACAGCGTGTCCTCGTCGTCGAGACGTACGACGGGCACGTGGAAGACCGCGCCCATGCTCGCCTTGACCGCCGCCGGATCCCACGGGTCCGCCGTCGGTCCGAGCAGCAGCACCGCCGGGACGCCGGCAGCGTCGGCGGTACGCAGGATCGTCCCCAGGTTCCCCGGGTTCCCCAGCCGATCCAGCACGAGGTACGTCGCAACGTCGGGGACCGGCACCGACTCCAACGGGGGCGCAGTGGTCGCCACGATGGCGGCGAGGCCGGTCGGCCCCTCCCGGCCGGACAGGCGGGTGAACAGCTCGGCGCTGAGGCGTGCGACGTGCACCCCGGCGTCCTCCTGCGCGGCCACGAAACGGGCGGCGGACTCGGCGCGCAACAGCTCCGGCGCGACGAGAAGCGTGTCGAGGACGAACCCCGCCTCCGCGGCCTGCCGGACCGGCTGGATCCCCTCCACGACCGCAGCAGACTCCGCAGCCCGGTGACGTCGCTGGGCCAGTCGGCGTACCCGCTTGACCAAGGGGTTGGCAGCGGAGGTGATCACCGGTTCCACGCGAGCCCCATGCCCGGAAGTCTAAGCAGTGCGCGGAGGCCGAGCGGTGGTGCGGCAGCAGTTTGTTCTCGATTCCGGCGAGAGACAACGAACTGCTGCCGCAGCACCGGGCAACCCGCCGGCAACCACGCGGACGTCAGCCCAGCCGGTGGTCGACGAAGCACCACCGCCAGGCCTCGCCGGGCTCGAAGCTGCGCATCACGGGATGGTGGGTCTCTTCGTAGTGCCGGGTGCCGTGCTTTCCCGGGGAGGAGTCGCAGCAGCCGACATGGCCACACGCCATGCATAGGCGCAGGTGCACCCATCGCATACCTTGCTGCAGGCACTCCTCGCACCCGTCCGGCGTACGGGGGGTCGGTGTACGCCGCGCGTCGACCAGGTGCTGACAGGCGTTGCGGACCGTGACCGGGGCGGTCAGCTCCTCCTCTCGTTCCTCCGGGCTCACCGACTCCAACCGCTCCAGCACCGTCTCCTCGATGTCGATGGAGGCCTGCACCAGCTTCAGTACGTCGGGGGGTACCGAGCCGCTGTCGCGGATGCGGACCAGCTCGGCCCGTTCGGCGTCGATCATCTCCAACCGGAGCCGCACGTACTCGTCGTTGGGGGTCTCGGCGGTCCCGCCGAGCCGCTCCCAGTAGGCGTTGCTCCGCTCATGGGCACGACGCCGAAGGCGATCCACCACCTCAGAGCGCTCCTGCCCCGTCAGCAGCTCATCGAGCGCGTTGAGCCCGGCGCCGGAGACCCGCTGCTGGACCGACGCCGCCTGGAGGGCGTCCTCGTCCGGGTCCGGTCCCTGCAGCCCCAGGGCACGCAGCACCGAGGGCAGCGTCGAGCCCTGCAGCAACAGCGTGACCGCGGTGACGACCATGGCAAGCAGGATCAGCGTCTCCCGGTGCGGGGTGCTCTCCGGCAGCACGAACGCTGCGGCGAGCGTCACCACTCCCCGCATCCCGGCCCACGACACCGCCGCCGGGTACTGCCACGGAAGAGCCGTCTCCCCGGGACGGCGCATCCACGGCACGAGGCTGGACAGGTAGGCAGCGGGGAACACCGCCGCGATCCGGATCAGAATGACGACAGCCGGCACCACGATGCAGGCGGTGACGATCAGGCCCGGGGGCAGGTCGCTGGCGCCGGCGGCTTCCAGGATCTGCCGGACCTCCAGCCCGATCAGCAAGAAGACCGCGTTCTCCAGCAGGAACTGCACGGTCAGCCAGGTGTTCCGCTCGAAGATCCGCGAGGATGCCGACTGCAACAGGTGCGACTTGTGGGCAAGCATGAGCCCCACCGTGACCACGGCCAGGACGCCGGAGGCATGCGCCTCCTCGGCCACCAGGTAGGCGACGAACGGCGTCATCATCGAGATCGAGGTCTCTACCAGGTTGTCCTCGATCCGGGCCCGGACCGCACCGACGGCGTAGGCGACCACGATGCCGATGACCACGCCGCCGACGACTGACAGCACGAAGCCGCCGAGCACCTCCCCCACCGTCACGGTTCCGCCGATGGCCGCGATCGCCGTACGAAGCGCGACCAGGGCGGTGCCGTCGTTCACCAGGCCCTCGCCCTCCAGGATCGTGACGAGCCGCCGCGGCATCCCGACCCGGCGTGCCACCGACGTGGCCGCCACCGCGTCCGGTGGCCCCACCACGGCGCCGAGCGCGAACGCCGCCGCGGGCGGTACCGGCAGCAGCCACCACACCACGACACCGACGACGACGGTGTTGATGATCACCAGCCCGACGGACAGGAACGAGATCGGGCGCCGGTTGCGGCGGAACTCCACCAGGGACGAGCGCAGCGCTGCGGCGTACAGCAGCGGGGGCAGGAACCCGACGAGGACGACGGTCGGGCTCAGCTGCACCTGGGGCACGCCGGGCACGAACGAGGCGCCGATCCCGACGACGGTCAGCACCAGCGGAGCCGGCAGCGCCAGCCGGTGCGACACGGCACTGGTGGCAGTGACAACCGCGGCGAGCACCACCAGCCACAGCGCCACGTGCATGGCTCTCAGTGTCGCAGAGCGGCGGCGCGTGGTCCCGCGCCGCCGCCCTGCCGCCCGGCCGTCCTCCCCGTCCGCTCAGTCCGCGCCGACCAACGAGACCGGGTTGGTCCGTGTCGCCGAACGCGCCGTCCACAGGCTCGTCAGGCCAGTAACGAGGAACGCGCCGGCCACGAGAGCCCCGATGGCCATCCATGGGAGGTCGATGACCCCGGAGCCGGTCATGCGCTCTAGCGCGCCCCGCATGCCCAGGATCGCCCCGGCGGCGGCAACGCCGCCGAGCCCGACGCCGATCGCGGTGACCGTCGCGGACTCGAGCACCGCCATCCGCACCACTTGCCTCCGGGTGAGCCCGCTCAGCCGGGCCGTGGCGAACTCAGCCCGACGGGCGGCTGCAGCGATCACGACCGCGTTGATCGCCGCGAACAGCGCGTACAGCCCTGCCATCCCGAGCAGCACGGTGAAGATCCGCAGCTGGGTGTTCTGCTCCGCCTCGGCATGGTGTTGCACCCATGCCGAGGCGCTTTCAACGGTCCCGGGTATCGCGGCACCGATGTCGTCTCCGACCGCGCCGTCCTCGGTCCCGCCCGTTGTCGACACAAACGTCTGCGTGGACGCGGAGGTGAGCGCCGACTCCGGCACGATGCCCTTCGGGAGCAACAGGTCGGCGCCGCCGTACGTCGTCGTGGGAAGGACGGCAACGATCGGGAGGGTGACCTGCCGATCCCCGATCCGGAGATGGATCGTGTCACCGAGGGACAGCCCGAGCTCCCCGGAGCGCCCGGGTCCGAGCGCAACGGCGTGCCCGTGCAGCGCGTCGAGCGAGCCCGCGGTCGCGCGCAGGCGGTGCGCCTGCCGGTAGTCGCCCGCATCGACGACCCGTGCCGTCGCGGACTCCTGGTCTCCGGCAAGGTCATCGCTGCGCTCCAGGTCGGTGATCACCAGCGGCACATCGGTCTCGACGGATGTGCTGGCGACCCCGGGAACCCGGTCAATGCCGCCCGCGTCGTGCAGCGAGGAGGTGACGACGAGGTCCGCCGTCGTGTCACGGCGCAGCGTCTGCTCCGAGGCCTCCGTGAGGGAGAACGACGTGCCGAGCAGTCCGACGACGATACCGACGAGCATGATCAGCGGTGCCGCCGTCGCTGCGTTCCGCCGTACGCCGTCCCGCACGTTCGCGGTGGCGATGGCGCCGACGGGGCCGGTACGCCGTAGCAACAGCCGCAGTATCCGCCCGAGCAGCGGGACGACGACCGGGCTCAGCGCGGACAGGCCGACGGCGGCGGCGAGCGAGACGAGCATGGTCAGCGGCATCGCCCCGGACGGGTCCACCACCTGGGCGGTCACGGTCAAGACGGCAGCGATCGCGAGGAACACGACCCCGAAGAACCACCGGGGCGCGGTCATCACGCGCGCTTCCGCACCGGTGCCGCGCAGGGCCTCCAGCGGTCGTACCCGCCCCGCGCGGCGCGAGGCGACGAGCACTCCGGCGAGCGCCACGGCGAGACCGATGCCGACCGACACCGCAAGGATCCAACTGCGCCACTCCGGGTGGAAGCCGGCGGGAAGGAAGTCGAACGAGACGAGCAGCCACGTCTGCACCCGTATCAGCAACAGCCCCAGCGGTACGCCGATGGCGGTCCCCACCAGCCCGAGCAGTGTCGCCTCGGACAGCAACAGTCGGCGTACCTGTTTCCGGCTGCCTCCGGTGAGCCGGAGCAGGGCGAGGTCCCGTCGGCGTTGGGCGACGGTGAAGGCGAATGTGGAACTGACGATGAAGATGGTCAGGAACAAGGCCAGCGCGAGGGTGATGCCCACGACCGGGATCGCCAGGACGTAGTGGTCCATCACCTGCGCGCGTTCCAGGAAGGACAGGCCCGCAGACGGTGTGAACGTTGCCGCCGTGACGAGGATCAGCAGTGAGGACTGGACGAGGGCGACGCCGATGCCGACGGTGAGGATCGAGCCGAGGAACAGTTGCCACCGCTCGCGGAAGGTACTCCAAGAAAGCGCGAACATGGTCTCACGCCTCCAGGGCCGCGAGGCGTTCGGCGACGTCTGCCGCGCTCGGCCGGTCGGCGTGGTCGACGATGCGGCCGTCGGAGAGGAACAGCACGGAGTCCGCACGTGCTGCTGCTGCCGGATCGTGCGTCACCATGACGATGCTCTGGCCCGACTGGTCCACCATCTGCCGGAGCAGCCCCAGCACCGTCCGCGCCGACGTGGAGTCCAGCGCCCCCGTCGGCTCGTCGGCGAACAGCACGGCCGGACGGGTCACCATGGCCCGCGCGATGGCCACGCGCTGCCGCTGACCGCCGGACAGCTCCCGCGGGCGGTGCTTCCTCCGGTCGGCGAGACCCACACTTGCCAGCACCTCTTTGACGTCCCGGCCGGAGACGCGCTGTCCCGCGAGCCGCAGCGGCAGGGCCACGTTCTGCTCCGCGGTCAGGGACCCGATCAGGTTGAAGCTCTGGAAGACGAAGCCGACGGTCTCTCTGCGCAGGGCGGTGAGCTCCTCATCGGAGGCGCCGGTGATGTCGGTGCCCGCCAGCAGCACCTCGCCGCTGGTGACCCCCTCCAGCCCGGCCGCACAGTGCAGCAGGGTCGACTTGCCGGAGCCGGACGGTCCCATCACCGCCGTCCATCGCGCGTGCGGGAAGCGGATCGTGACCTCATCGAGGGCGTGTACGGCGGTATCACGCCGTCCGTACGTTCGGGTTACCTCCCGCAGCTCGACGGCAGGTACGTTCTGGGGAGCCGCGGATGCCGCGGGCTCGGCGAGTTGCGTTTGTGTCATGTCGCCCACTTCACCACCGGTTTGGGCCGGTATCAGTGGGGCGGACTCCACAGTTGGGGTAGACCTAACACCCCCCGCCGACGGAGTCGGTGAGATGCTGGCGCCATGTCGCAGGCCGTGGTGCAGTCCGTGGTGCAGTCCGCCTCCTTCGTCCGTGACCTCGCCCGCCG
>CAYLOC010000002.1:0-19037 GCA_964385195.1 uncultured Nocardioidaceae bacterium | reverse complement strand
CCGTGGTGCAGTCCGTGGTGCAGTCCGCCTCCTTCGTCCGTGACCTCGCCCGCCGGCTCAGCGGTGAGGTGTACGACGACGACGGCACCCGGGCGGCGTACTCTTTCGACGCGTCGAACCACCGGGTGCCGCCGCGGGCGGTGGTGTTCCCGAGGACGGCCGCGGACCTGGTCACCACGATGACGGCCTGCCGGGATGCGGGCGTCCCGGTGACTGCACGCGGTGGGGGCACGAGTCTCGCCGGGGACGCGATCGGGTCCGGTGTGGTCGTCGACTGCAGCCGCTACCTGAACCAGGTGCTGCGGATCGACCCCGAGCAGCGGCTGGCGGAGGTGCAGCCCGGGCTGGTGCTCGACGACCTCCAGACTGCCGCGGGAGTGCATCAGCTGCGGTTCGGGCCGGACCCGTCCACGCATGGTCGCTGCACGATGGGCGGGATGATCGGCACCAACGCGTGCGGCTCCCGGGCGATGGGGTATGGCACGACGTCGGCCAACACGTTGGGTGTCGACCTGGTCCTCGCCGACGGAAGTACGACGTCGCTGCGGTCCCCGGGCGAGGGGGCAGCGGTGTGCGACAACGCTGCGCTGCAGCAGGCGCTGACCGGCATCCGGGACCGCTGGGCGGCCGACATCCGCCGGGAGACCGGTCGGTTCGGACGGCAGGTGTCGGGATACGGACTGCAGTACCTGCTGGCCGAGAACGGCTTCGACCCGGCCAAGGCGTTCGTGGGGTCGGAAGGAACGTGTGGGCTGATCACGTCGGCCACGGTGCGCCTGGTCGAGGCCCCGGAGGTGCGGCACCTGGTGGTCGTCGGCTACCCCGACCTGGCCGCGGCCGCCGCGGCGGCGCCGGTACTGGCTCGCCTCCCGGTCCTGACCGTCGAGGGGATGGACGAGACCCTGGTTGCCTCCTACGACGCCACCGCGGGACCGGCCCGTCGCCCCGAGCTGCCCGAGGGCAAAGCGTGGTTGATGATGGAGGTCGGCGGCGCACCGCAGGAGTGTGCGGCTGCCGCGGAGTGGGTACAGCGGGCTGCCCGGGAGACCGATCCCCTGGGGACCCGCGTGGTCACCCACACCGCCGAACAGGCGGCGTTCTGGCGGTTACGCGAACGTGGCGCCGGCCTGTCCTCGCGGCTGCCCGACGGCAGCGAGTACTGGCCCGGATGGGAGGACGCGGCGGTGCCGGTGGAGAACCTGCCCGGCTACCTCGCCGACCTGGAGCGGCTGCTCGCCGACCACGGGCTGCACGGGATCAGCTACGGCCACTTCGGTGAGGCCTGCGTGCACACGCGGGTTGACTTCGACATGCTCACGTCGGCCGGGCGCGCTGCGTTCGCACGGTTCCAGCACGAGGCCGCCGAGGTCGTCGTACGGCATCACGGGTCGCTGTCCGGGGAGCACGGTGACGGCAGGGCCAGGTCCGCGCTGCTGGAGACCATGTACTCCGCGCCGGTGATCGAGGCATTCGGCGCGTTCAAGGCCGCGTTCGACCCCGAGGGACTGTTGAACCCCCATGTGCTCGTCGACCCGCTGCCGGTCGATGACGCGCTGCGGCACTCGTTGCTGCGCTCGCACACGAGGGACCTCGCGTTCACCTACCCGCAGGACGACGGCGACCTCGGCAAGGCCACGCGGCGCTGTATCGGCGTCGGCGCGTGCCGGTCCAAGACCGGGGGGATGTGCCCGTCGTTCCAGGCCACCGACAACGAGCTGCACAGCACCCGCGGGCGCGCCCGCCTCCTGCAGGAGATGCTCGACGGCGACCTCGCCGACCAGGGGTGGCAGTCCGACGCGGTCGACGAGGCGCTGGACCTGTGCCTGATGTGCAAGGCATGCAAGAGCGAGTGTCCGGTCTCGGTGGACATGGCGACGTACAAGGCGGAGTTCCTGCACCACCGGTACCGCGGGCGCCTGCGTCCGCTGTCGCACTACAGCATGGGCTGGCTCCCGGCCTGGCTCGCGGCGGGGCGGCGGATGCCGCGGCTGGCCAACCGGGTGCTGTCCAGCCCGCTCCTGTCGCGGCTCGCCAAGCGGATCGGGGGCATCGATCCGCATCGGGACCTGCCGAGCCTGGCGGAGCAGCCGGTACGCCGACGGCGCCCGAGACGCCGTACCCCTGCGGACTCCTCCTCGGTGGTGGTGTGGCTGGACACGTTCACCACGTCGTTCGCGCCCGAGGTGGTCGACGACGCCCTCGCCGTCCTCGCGGCAGCCGGGCTGCGCGCCGAGACGGCAGGCGCCGGCGGGTGCTGCGGGCTGACCTGGGTCTCCACCGGACAGCTCGGCGTGGCCCGTCGGGTCATGCAGCATGCGGTGGCCGCGCTGGACCGGCCCGGTGACACCCGGCCGGTCGTGGTGCTCGAGCCCAGCTGTGCCGCCGCGTTGCGCGACGACGCGGTCAACCTGCTCGGCACCGAACGCGCCCGCCGGGTCGCCGGCCGGATACGGGGCCTGGCCGAGGTGCTCCTCGACCGTGACCTGCCGCTGCGCGCCGATGCCTCGGACCTGGTGGTGCAGTTCCACTGCCACCAGCGCGCCACGGCAGGCACCGACGCCGACCTGCGGGTGCTGAAGCAGCTCGGCGCCACCGTGACCACCGTCGACGAGGGCTGCTGCGGGCTGGCCGGAAACTTCGGCTTCGAGGACGGCCACTACGACGTGTCCAAGGCATGCGCGGAGAAGTCGTTCCTGCCCTACCTCGTCGGCGAACCCGACGCCGGCGTCCTCGCCGACGGGTTCTCCTGCCGGCTCCAGATGAACCAGCTCGGTGACCAGGCCCTCGCCGGACGGCGTCCCCAGCACCTGGCCACCCTCCTCCGCACCCACCTCCCCTGACCGAACACCGCTGACCCACCGATTTCGCGGGGCGAAGCCCCGGAAACGGTGGGTCAGCGGTGTCTGGTTGTACGGCGGGTGGGTCAGCTGACCTTGACGAGCATCTTCCCCGTCTTGTTGGCCATCACCACTCGGAGCTGGACGCCGACCCCGGCCACCTTGACGCTGCCCTGCGGGTTCGCGGGGTCGTAGTAGCGCATCGGGTCGGAGTCGTTGAACACGCGCACACCCGGCTGGGAGGGCGCGGTTGCGGTCTGCACGTTGACGTCGGTGCAGTTGCCGTCCGCGTCCGCGGCAGCGCAGTACTCCTGGTGCCAGGTCACCGCGTCCGTCCGCTGGAGACCGAACGTGGCGTCGTAGGGCTGGTACCGGTTGCGCAGTACGTCACCGGTGTCGCTCCACGTCAGCGCCTCGGGGTGGGAGTCCACCGGCAGGATCAGGCCCGCACCGGGGTGCACCGAGGTGTTGTTGTCGCCGTACGCCGTGTCCCAGTACCAGACCAGCAAGCCGTTCTGGTACGGGAAGTGCTCCACCCAGTTCGGCTTGGTGAAGCCCCAGCCGAAGTTGTACGGGCCCTCATCCAGCGTGGTGTCGTACCCGACGTACTGCCGGTTCTCCACGACGTAGTACTGGTTGAACTCCTGGGTGTACGTCCCGTCGGTGACGATGAACGCATCCAGCGTCCAGTCCGTCGAGTCGCCCTCGAAGCCGGACTCGAGCGCGCTGCCGACCTGAACGTCGTCCACGAGCAGGCCCATGTGGTGCACTGCGGCGTCGTTGACGGTCTGGAAGCGCACCTGCACCTGCTGCCCGGCGTACGCCGAGAGGTCGGCGGACAGGTCGACCCACGCACCATCGCTGGTGCCGGTGATGCCGTACCCGTGGTTGTTCCCGTTCGGGTTGGTGGTCGTGGACAGGCTCGTCTCGACGGGCGTGAACGTCTCACCACCGTCGGTGGAGACCAGCAGGTAGCCGTAGTCCCAGTCGGACTCCAGGTCGTAGTTCACCTTGGCGGTCAGCTGCCCTCCGGAGGGAACGGTGAAGGACGGGCTGGTGGCGTTGGCCGTGCGGTCATCGCCGGCGCCGGAGTACAGGTACTGCTCCCCCTCCGCCGCGGTGATCCCGAGGTCGGTCGTCACCGACTTCTTCGGCAGGACGACGACGAGCCCCTGCGCCTTCTTGGTGGCGTGCTCGGCCACCCCGAGCATGTGGGTGGACTTCTTCCCGGCCTGCGCAACCTCGTAGTCGAGCCAGCCGAGCTGGAGCTTGTCCCACGCGCTCATGTGGTCCGGAGTGGTGCCGATGAAGTCCTTGCCGTGGCCCATCCAGGAGCCGGAGGACATCAGCGTCCAGAACCCGGTGCCGTTGTCGCCGCCCGCCGTGTCGTACTCGTCGGGGAGGCCGAGGTCGTGGGCGAACTCGTGCGCGAACACACCCAGTCCGCCGTTCTCGGGCTCGGTGGTGTAGTCACCGATCCAGAAGCCGGTGTCGCCGATCTGGACACCGCCCATCTTGTTGCCGTCCGGGCCGGTCGTTCCCTGCCCGGCAAGACCCACGTACCACCGGTGCGCCCAGACGGTCCAGGCGGGAGCGCCCGCCGACTCGTCCTCGCCGGCCCGGATCGACTGGAAGTGGTCGATGTAGCCGTCCGGTTCGTTGACGTTGCCGTCACCGTCGTAGTCGTAGCGGTCCCACTGGTCGAACTGCGACAGGTAGTCGGCGATCTGCTCGTCGGTCTTGCCCTGGGCCTTCTGCTGCGCGACCCAGGCGTTGACTGCCTCCTGCGTCATCGCCGTCATGTCGCCGTTGTACTCGTTGACGCCGAAGCAGGCCTCACGGTCGGGGATCTGGACCCAGTTGGTCACGTCACCGCCGATCCAGAACCGGCCGCTGGAGACTTCCTGGTAGAAGTCACGGAAGGACTCGCCGTTCTGGTCCGGCAGCCCGTTGTAGAACATGTCGATGTAGTGCTCGCGGTTGAAGTCCGGCTCCCAGTACGTCGTGTTGTCGGTACTCCGGTCCGGCTTCGGGATGTTGTTGTGCACCGGACCGGCCGGGCCGGCCGCACACGTGTTCCCGGTCGGGCTGCTGTAGCCGGTGCCGTCGCCGAAGTCGACGAGGAGGGTCCAGATGTTGGTGGACTGCTGGACGCCGTACTGCACCCACTGGCCGGGGGATACTCGTACGACGTCTGCACCGTTCTTGTGCTGGACCTTGCGCTTGCCTTGGGCGACGAGCTCGACTGCCCGCCGCTGGAGGGCACGCTGCTTGGTGATGGGGGCCGCCGGCCGGTCGTCGAGCCGGTGCTGGGTCGCATGGTCGCCGTTCGGGGATACCGACTGCGGCGAGGGTTGGGCCGAGGCGGGGTTACTGAACGCCGTCGCGGCGAGGGCTGCGGCCGCTGTAGCGACCAGCACGCCTTGCGTGCGTCGTCTCACGTGTCCTCCTGGGTCGTGTCCGACTCAGCGTGCACGGCACGACCCCGAGCTCACGTGGGTGCAGCGCTGGGCAGCGGGTTGCTGCGGAGGCGACTCTTACACATTCCGGGCATAATGTCGAGACCTACGTCACACCGCGTGTCAGTGGTAGGCGTGGACGACGGCGTGGCCGCGGCCCCGCTTGATGAGCGAACGGTTGACCGGCACCGTCAGGACGAACGCCAGCGCCAGCGACACCGCCAGACTGACCCAGAACAGCCAGTTGGCCAGGCCGGCCCCCATGGCCCCGGGGATCACCACCATGAACACGTTGTCGATGACTTCCATCACCGCGATCGAGACCGTGTCCGCGGCCAACGCCACGCCCAGCGCCCTGCGGAAGCTGACGCCTGCCCGCAGCACCGAGGCCATCGTCAGCGAGTAGCCGAAGAAGAACGCCAGTATCACCGCGAGCACCACCGTCGGCCAGTTCGACAGCCCCAGCGCGGTCCCGACGACCATGCCCAGCACCTCACCGATCGCGCAGCCGGTGAGACAGTGCAGGGTCGCCGACACCGCCATCCCGGTCAGCCGCGCAGAGGAGGTCGCCGTTCCGTGGTCGGGGTGACCGCTGTGGTCAGCCATGCGCCAGCCGTGGCGGACGGTGGTTCCCGAACCGGCGCAGCCGCAGGCTGTTGCTGACCACGAACAGCGAGCTCAGCGCCATCGCCGCCCCGGCGAGCATCGGGTTGAGGAACCCGAGCGCGGCCAGCGGGAGCGCTGCGACGTTGTAGGCGAAGGCCCAGAACAAGTTGGTCTTGATCGTGCCGAGCGTACGCCGGGACAGCCGGATGGCGTCCGCGGCAGCGGTGAGGTCCCCCCGCACCAGGGTCAGGTCGCTGGCCTCGATGGCGACGTCGGTGCCGGTGCCCATCGCGAGCCCGAGGTCGGCCTGCGCCAGCGCCGGAGCGTCGTTGACCCCGTCGCCGACCATGGCGACCACGGCGCCGGAGTCTTGCAATCGGCGTACCTGGTCCACTTTCCCGGCAGGCAGCACCTCCGCGATCACGTCGGAGGCGTCGATGCCGACCTCGGAGGCCACGGCGCGGGCGGCGCGGGTGTTGTCACCGGTGAGCAGGATCGGCCGCAGGCCCAGCCCGCGCAGGTCGGCCACCGCGGACGCGGAGGTGGGCTTGACGGTGTCGGCCACGACCACCAGGCCACGTACCGCGCCGTCCCAGCCGACCCACACCACGGTCCGCCCCTCGGCCTCAGCCGCCTCGGCTGTGATACGGAGTCGTTCCGGTGCCGGCTGGGCCCACTGGTCGAACAGCCAGGTACGCCGACCGGCCACGACCGCCGCGGCGTCGACGGTGCCGGAGACCCCGTGGCCTTGTGCGTTGGCGAAACCCGCAACCACCGGCAGAGCGCCAATCCGTTCCCGGGCGGCGTCGGAGATGGCGCGCGCGATCGGGTGCTCAGAGGCGTCCTCGACGGCACCGGCGAGCCGGAGCACCTCCTGTGCGGACTCACCCTCGGCCGCGGTGACACCGACCACGGTCATCCGTCCGGCGGTGACGGTGCCGGTCTTGTCCAGGACCACGGTGTCCACGGCCCGGGTCGACTCCAGGACCTCCGGACCTTTGATCAAGATGCCGAGCTGGGCTCCGCGGCCGGTGCCGACCATCAGCGCCGTCGGCGTCGCCAGGCCGAGCGCGCAGGGGCAGGCGATGATCAACACCGCGACCGCGGCGGTGAACGCGAACTCCACCGACGGTCCCAGGAGCAGCCACGCTACGAGCGTGACAGCAGCCAGCGCCACCACCGCCGGGACGAACACCCCCGACACCCGGTCGGCGAGGCGTTGGACCGGCGCCTTCCCGGCCTGCGCCTGCTCCACCAGACGCGCCATCTGCGCCAGCTGGGTGTCGCTGCCGACCCTGGTGGCCTCGACGACCAGACGGCCGCCGGCGTTGACAGTCGCTCCGGTGACGGTGTCGCCGGTTCCGACCTCGACCGGCACCGGCTCACCGGTGAGCATCGAGGCGTCCACCGCGCTCGTGCCGCTCACCACCCGTCCGTCGGTGGCGACCTTCTCCCCGGGTCGCACCACGAACCGGTCGCCCACCGCGAGCTGCTCCACCGGTACCCGGTGCTCCACCGGTCCGTGCGGACCCTCGCGCAGTACCCCCACGTCCTTCGCGCCCATCGAAAGCAGCGCGGTCAGTGCCGCGCCGGAGCGACGCTTGGCCCGCGCCTCGGCGTACCGCCCGGCAAGGATGAACGTCGTCACCCCGGCCGCCACCTCCAGGTAGATCTCCTCAGTGCCGCCGCCGTGGGTGGGCACGAAGTCGAAGGACATCTGCATGCCCGGCATCCCCGCGTCACCGAGGAACAGCGCGTACAGCGACCAGCCGAACGCGGCGAGCACACCCATGCTGACCAGGGTGTCCATGGTGGCGGCACCGTGCCTGAGATTGGTCCAGGCGGCCCGGTGGAACGGCCACGCCGCCCAGGTCACGACCGGGGCCGCCAGCGTGAGGCTGAGCCACTGCCAGTAGGTGAACTGCAGCGGCGGCACCATCGCCAACACGATCACCGGTACGGCGAGAACGACCGCGCCGAGCAGCCGCTGCCGCAGGCTCGTGGCGTCGTCGTCCTCCGCGGGGGTCTCGCCATCCACCGTCGATGCGGTCTCGGGAACCGGCAGAGTCGCGGTGTACCCGGTCTTCTCCACCGTGGCGACCAGGTCGTCGGTGCTGACGGATCCGGCGTAGTCCACCGCCGCCTTCTCGGTGGCGAAGTTGACCGTGGCGTGAACCCCGTCCATCCGGTTCAGCTTCTTCTCCACCCGGGCCGCGCAGGAGGCGCACGTCA
Organism: uncultured Nocardioidaceae bacterium; assembly: GCA_964385195.1. Taxonomy (GTDB): domain Bacteria; phylum Actinomycetota; class Actinomycetes; order Propionibacteriales; family Nocardioidaceae; genus CAYLOC01. Next base: position 10,903 of record CAYLOC010000002.1, on the reverse strand, counting down.
TGCCACCGATCGACAGGTCGATCCGCTGCATCGCCTCCCCACCGGTCGTGGGCTCCCCCTCGGTGGTGGCACTACTCATCCGCAACCTCATAGCCCGCTTCATCGACAGCTGCCCGCACCGCGTCATCGGCCAACGGAGCCTGGGAGTCGACCGTCACCATGGACGTCGCACCCGGCACCAGGTCGACCCGCACCGCACGCACGCCGGCAAGGGCACCGACCTCTTGCTGGACCGCGCTGACACAGTGCTCACAGGTCATCCCGGTCACCGGGTAGGTGGCAGTCGTCATCGGCTGATTCTCCTTGTCTGTGGGTGCTGGTCCATCGGTCAGGAGCGCACCAAGCGCGCGATGGCCGCGGAGGCTTCGGCGATCTTGTCCTCGGCTTCCTGCCCGCCGGCCTCGACGGCGTGCGCGACGCAGTGACCGAGGTGCTCGTCAAGCAGCGAGAGCGCGAACGACTCCAGCGCCCGTGTCGCCGCCGACACCTGCGTCAGGACATCGATGCAGTACGTGTCGGACTCCACCATTCGCTCCAGGCCCCGGACCTGCCCCTCGATCCGGCGCAACCGCCGTAGATGCGCGGCCTTGTTGTCGACGTAACCGGGGGCGGTGGTCTGCATCATGTCCTCCTGCGCCTCTCGATCCGGATACCGCTCAGGGGTATCCATCCACGGTGGCACGATACCCCCTAGGGGTGTCCTGATTCAAGGGGCCGCCGATGCCACGGCGCGTTGACCGCACGACGACGAGGTGACGACGTAGGTTGTGCCCATGATCGAGTGCGACAACTGCGGCCAGGTATTCGAGCCGGTTCGTACCCGCTGGCTCTGTCCGCACTGCCGCTACAAGGCGTCGTGCTGCGAGGGAGAACCCCAGGCGGCTCAGCGGTAGGTGCCGACGGCCCCGGCGACCAGGTCCCAGAACCGCGGGACGTCCAGCCCGGTCGCCACCCAGGCGTTGTCGGGAACACCCAGCCGGTGATGGAGGTCGACCACGGTGGCACCGGAGGTGTACCGACCACTGGTCTCCACCACGACCGGAGCGCGCACACACTCTACGACCGTGGGGTCGATCACCCGCGCGACCGCCACCGGGTCGTGCAACGGTGGCCCGCCCATCCCGTACTCGTGACGGTACCGGGCGCCGTAGAACTCCAGGAGCGCATCACAGACCTGGGCGACCCGGCCGCCGCCGGACCGAAGCCGCTCACGCACGTGCGCGCTGCACTGAGCCTGGTGGGTGACGTTCAGCCCGACCATGGTCACCTCGACCTCGGAGCGGAACACCTCGTCGGCGGCCTCCGGGTCGGCAAAGATGTTGAACTCGGCGTACGGCGAGGCGTTGCCACGGGCGGTGGAGCCGCCCATCAGCACCACCTGCTCGATCCGAGCGGCCGCATCGGGATGCCGCCGTAGGAGTTGTGCGACGTTGGTCAGCGGACCCGTCGCAATGACCGTGACCGGATCGGCGTGGCGAGACAGGATGTCGTAGGTCAGGTGGACTGCATCGTCGCTGGCGACCTCGACGGTGGGTTCGGGCCACTCTGGACCGTCCAACCCCGTGGGTCCATGGATATCGTCGGCGACCTGGAGCGGGCGGGACAGCGGCGCTGGGCTGCCCGACGCCAGCGGGACGTCGTCAATACCAGCGACCGTGCACACCCGCCGGGCGTTGAGCGTGCACTTCGGCAGCGTCTGGTTACCGGCAACCGTGGTGATCGCCAACAGGTTGATCCGTGGGTGTGCGTACGCGAGCAGGATCGCGAACGCGTCGTCGTGACCGGGGTCGCAGTCGAGGACCACGGGAACCGGATCCGGCGTGGTGTCAGCGGACACCGTGTTCACTCGTCGTCGGAGGGCTGGAAGGGGCGATGTCCGCCGATCCGCATCAGCAGGTCCGCGGTCTCTCCGTTGATGGCGCGTACCATCACGCCGAGCATGTCACGCAGATGCTGCGGGACGAACGGGCGGGCCGGAAGCTGCATCTCCACCAGCACACGGTCACCGCTGAGGGAGTACCGCACGAACCGTGCATCGCGGTTGAGGATCTGCACCTCGACCGCTGCACGCTCCGGGTCGACGCCGACCGCGAGGACGCTGAAGATCTCCACCACCGGGTCGGAGTCGGAGACGCGGATGAAGACGAGGGCGATGCCGGCCTGGATCGGGATGTCCCCGTCGTCGTCATGCACGGGTCGGTGGCCGAGGATCGACGTCACGGCCCGGTCGACGAGATCCCGCAGGTGCTCCGCCGACTCCGGCAGCACCGCCACGGGTTCCTCGACGCTCGTGGCCTCCGGTGCCTCGTCAGGGCGGTTCACGCTGAGAAAGGACGGATCGAGCACACCACACACCTCGCGGAGGAACCACACCACCTGTCCCGTCAGCCGCTCGGCAGCGTCCAACGGGGCCTCGGCGAGCAGGTCGATCTCCCGTGTCTCCTCGGCCTCCGCCACCGGCTCCCCCAGTCGCCATCCGTGCTCGGCAGCGCTCGCGGCAAGCATGGCCGCGTCGACGTCGGCGTGCAGCCGGTGCCGCACCTCGGCCTCCAGGCCGTTCGACTCCCGGGTGAGCAACACGTCGACCGCGCCGGGCCCGTCTTCGCCGAGCATCTCCATCGACAGGGTCAGCACGTCGTCGTGACCCATCGCGGCCAGGTCCGACGACAGCCGTCCCGCGAACCCGGTCCAGGCGCGTTGCACGCTGGAGTCCAGACCGTGGCCGTGCCCTTCAGCCGGCTCCGGCTGTTCGCTCTCTGTCATCCTCGACCCCTTTCCACGCCCTCAATCTAGCCCAGAGCGCCGACGCTTCCGGCTGCCGACGTGCCCGATCAGATGCGGGACAATGGTCCCCGCTGCCATCGACGTAAGGAGACATCCATGCGACCCACCCACATCTTTGCCGACCTCACCGTCCCGGACATCTCCGAAGCTCGCAGCTTCTACGTCGACTACCTCGGCCTCAGCGACGAGCAGATCAACATGGACTGGGTCACCCGACTCCTGTCCCCGGACGGGCAAGCCGTCGTCCAGCTGGTCACCCACGATGCCACCGCCCCCAGTAACGCCGCCATCTCGGTCACCGTCGGTGACGACGTCGAGGAGGCGTACGAGGAGGCGATCCGCCGGGGGTACGAGGTCGTCCATCCGCTCACGACGGAGCCGTGGGGGATCCGGCGGTTCCTCGTCCGCGCGCCGGACGGAAACGTCATCAACATCAACAGCCACCAGGATGACTCACCAACGCCGTGACGTACGACGAACCGACGCTGCGGGTGGGTGTCCTCGGCCACGGTCTTCGCGCCTCCTTAGCAGCGGTGCTGCATGCCCGCGATGACGCAGAGGTGGTGGCGGTGTGCGACCCCGACCCCGCGACCCACGAGGAGATCCGGAGCCGCTACGGGCGAGCCGTTGTCATCGACTCCGACCCCGCGACCCTGCTACGTCGGGATCTCGACGCGGTCCTGGTCCTCACCCCCGACCACCTCCACGAGGAACACGCAACCAGGGCGCTGGGCGCCGGCATGGCGGTGTACCTGGAGAAGCCGATGGCCACCACGACGGAGGCCTGCGACCGCATCCTGGCCGCCGCACGGCGTACCGGGGGCCGGCTGTACCTGGGGCACAACATGCGCCACATGCCCTTCGTCCGCATGATGAAGCGGCTCATCGACGAGGGGGCGATCGGGGAGCCCAGGACCGCCTGGTGCCGGCACTTCGTGGGCCACGGCGGCGACTTCTACTTCCGCGACTGGCACGCGGACCGGCGCAACACGACGGGCCTGCTGCTGCAGAAAGGCGCGCATGACATCGACGTCCTGCATTGGCTGATGGGCAGCCACACGGTGGAGGTGACCGCGATGGGAGCACTGTCGGTGTACGGCGCCGGGCACAGCAGGGCGACACGGCCACAGCCGTGGCGCAGCGATCCCGACCCGCTGTCCTCCTGGCCGCCCGCGGCTCTGCACCACCCGGCACCGGTCGTGGATGTCGAGGACGTCTCGATGATGCTGATGCGGCTGGACAACGACACCCTCTGCTCCTACCAGCAGTGTCACTTCACGCCCGACTACTGGCGCAACTACACCGTCATCGGCACCGAGGGACGGTTGGAGAACTTCGGCGACGGCGGCCCGGGCACGGTGATCCGGGTGTGGGACCGGCGCTACCGCGGCTACGCCGCCGGGGGCAGCCGGGAGGTCACGGTGCCTGCCGTCGAGGGCGGGCACGGTGGGTCCGATGAGCGCATCGTCGCGGAGTTCTGCTCGTTCGTACGGCGAGGCGGTGCCGTCGAGACCTCACCGCTCGCGGCCCGGGACGCAGTGGCTGCCGGCTGCGCCGCCACCACGTCGCTGCGCGGCGGCGGAGACGCGGTGCGCGTCCCACCGATGGACGAGACGACCCGCCGGTTCTTCACCTCCGGCCCGGGTGGTGACCGGCGTCGTTGACCGGGCACGCTGGATCCCCGGCGCCACGCATGCAACCATGTCCGGCCCGGCTGCGTCTCATCGGAGTACCACCAGTGCAGCCACGCGCTCAGGAGGCCCATCGTGTCCCGCCCGACTCGCTTCCGCCGGCTGGCCGGTACCGTCCTGTCCACACTGGCCCTCACCAGCCTGGTCGCCTGTGGCGGCTCGTCCTCGACGAGCCAGGACGACACCGGTACGCCGACCCCACCGCCCCAGTCCCCCGCGCCGACAGCGGTCAACCCGAGCACGCCCACCGTCGTCCCTTCTCCCACGACGCCGACGCCGAGCCCCGTCAGCCCGCCGCCGTCCGGGTCACCCACTCCTTCGCCCACGCCGCCCCCGAGCACTCCCCCGCTGCCGTCCTCACCGCCGACCTCCAGCCCCCCGCCGGCGTCCTCTCCCCCGCCAGTGGTGGTGTCCCCGCCGCATGTGCGCGCGTTCCCGCAGAACCCGGTCGACTATGCCGACGTCGTCGTTCGGGCATGGGGGCGGGGCGATGTCGCCACGCTCCAGCGCTTCGCCCAGCCCACCGTCGTACACCGGCTGCTCGGATACGCCAACCCGGGCGGGAACGACTGGCGCCGGACCGACATCGAGGGGGCGGCCGGAACCGTGTACGTGACCTACCGCAACCACGTGACCGGAGCGAAGCTGGTGCTGGCGGTCACCTCCCATCTGGCCGTGCAGGCCAAGCCCGGGGCGGTGCGGGAAGCGCGCTTCTCCTGACTCCTGCCGGAACGCCGAGAGGCGCTCAGCGCAGTTGGTACACCACCGGCATGGTCAACGTCCCCCACGACTCCAGACCGACCGCACGCAACAGGGTGCTGGTGTCCCAGGCGGCAGCCGCCGGGCTGTCGCTGTTCTCGGCGGGACGAAGCCGGTCCAGCGGTGAGACTTTCGGCAGTGCGCGGACGGAGACGTCGGCTCGGTCCAGCCCGGCGCGCCGGCAGGCGACGTCCACAGCGTGTTGGAGACCGCCGAGCTCGTCGACCAGGTGCCGTTGGACGGCATCGGCCCCGCTCCACACCCGCCCCTTGGCGACCTGCCGGAGGTCTTCGACCGGAATGCCACGATCCGCTGCGGCCTTGCCGGTGAAGTCGGCGTAGGTGCGGTCCAGGAAGGCGTCGATCCGCTGCAGCTCGTCGTCGGTGAACGGCCGCTCGGTGCTGAACATCTCCGCGTTCTGTCCGGTGGTGACGCTCTCTCGCGTGATCCCCGCCCTGGTCAGGGCCTCGTGGACGACGGCCTTGCCCCCGAGTACGCCGATGGAGCCGGTGAGGGTTCCGGCGTTGGCCACGATCACATCCGCGGCCATGGCGATGAAGTAACCGCCCGAGCCAGCCACCGCCCCCATCGACGCCACCACCGGCTTGTTCGTCGCGCGCAGCCGGAGGACCTCCCTGCGGATCGCGTCGGAGGCGGCCGCGGACCCGCCCGGGCTGTCCACCCGGAGCACCACCGCCCGTACGCGGTCGTCCGCGCCGACCGAGCGCAGTGCGGCGCCGAGCGTGTCCGAGCCGATCGACGTACCTCCGACTGGTGACCGCCCACTGCGGCCGAGATGGATGGATCCGGTGGCCCGCACCACCGCTACCACCGGTTTCGGCGGGGTGGACCGGTTTCCCAGGGTGCGCACACGTGCGGTGAGGTCCTCCAGGTCGGGACGCAGTGCCGCCACGCCGGCGGGGCCTTTTGCGTAGCGGGACAGGAACCGGGTCCGCACCTCACCCAGCCGGTTGCGCAGTTCGGCGTACACCTCGTCGCGGTATCCAAGACGGTCGATGAGACCGCGATCCTTGGCCTCCTCCGCGGCCAACGGGCCGGCGTCGATGGCCGCACGCACCGCGGCTGGGGCCAGGCCGCGTCCCTCAGCGATGCCGGCAACCACGGTGTCCATCGCCGACGTCACCAGCGACTCCAACATCTCCCGGTGCGGCCCGGTCATCTGTTGCTCAACGAACATGTTGGCAGCGGTCTTGTACTCGTAGCGCTGGTGGAAGTCGGCGCGGACCCCCAGCTTCGCGAGCGCGTCCCGGACGAACACCGCCCGGCCGACCACGCCCACCAACCCCACTTCCCCGGTGGGCTGGAGCCAGATCTCGTCGAAGCCGGTGGCGAGGTGGTAGTCGATGTTCGCCGGGGCCATCTCGCCGAACGACTCGGACCAGGCCACGGCCGGCTTCCCGCCGTGACGGAAGTGCGCGACCGCCGCGCGGATCTCCTCCGAGTGCGCCAGGGGCATCCCCGAGCTCCCGAGGTGCGCCACCAGCCCGACCACGGCGTCGTCGTCTGCGGCACGCTCCAGCGCCTCGACGATGGAGGACAAGACGGGGATATGCCGGAACCTGGCGGCTTCGACCGGAGTTGCCGGCGGCGCCTCCCGTACACCGTGCGTCAGGTCAAGCTCCAGCAGCAGTGGTCGCGTCGGCTTCCGGGTCATCAGGTCCGTTGTTCGCATGGGCCCACGATATCGGTGGCTCGCGCGACTCTGACCCTGGTCACACTGCAGGAAGCCCTGCGATGTCGGCCTCACCGGTCACCGCCGAACCTGACGCCGACGTCCCGCGTGCCGCCCATTCCCGATAGCCGGTCGGCGGGTTGTTCTCGTCCAGCTGGCCGGCGTACTCGTGGACCAGCCAGTCTCGCACGTCCTGCACCTCGGGTGCGGCGGGAAGGGTCATCAGCTGCAGCCTGTCACTGAGCCGGTCTGCCTCTCGCAGGGCGTCCCGGAGTCGTCGTACGTCTTCAGCAGCCCCCGGCGCAGCAGCGACCTGAAGATCGGCGTACTCCATTCCGGCGTCGAGCACGTTGCGCGCGACCACCCTGGCAGCGTCCCAGGACACCGCGTTGTGGTCGAGGATCGCCTTGATGAGCTCTGCCAACGGCGTCGCACGCGACTCACTGCCGATGATCTGCAACTCGCGGAGATAGGCACGCATATTGGACTCCTGGGCCAAAACCGCCCGCACCGGACAGTCCCGCAGTTGCACCACCACGCGGTCCTTCGGCGAGGTCGGCACGGGAAGGTCCAACCCCTGCCGCTGCGCAGGGATGGGCGCGTGTACGCCGAGTCCGGCTCGGAGATCGACCCAGACCCGTTTGCCGTGCGGCACCTCCTGCACCCCCCAGGCGGCCGCGAGAGAGGAGACAATGCGCAAACCCAGTCCGGTCGCCGGAACTGCATCTGGTCCCCGCTGCTGCTCGCAGGCATTGTCGCAGGGAACGACACCCGACGCGCTCGCGCCCTCCTCGTCGGACACAACGACACGGAGTCCATCGGGCCAGGGGAGCACAATGACTTCGAAGAACGAACTCCCGCTGTGCAGCGCGGCGTTCGTCACCAGCTCGCTGGTGCACAACGCCGAGGTATCTGCCAGCGCGGCGTGACCCCAGCCCTCCACGGTGTCTCGTACGAATCTCCGCGCAGCCGGCACGCTTGCGGCGGTCGCGACCCAGCGCATGCGCCGTGCCTGCGCTGCACCCATGGCCCCTCCCGTTCCGCGTACCTGTGACATCTGTGGTCCCGTCCCGCCTGTCCCGGACAGCGTGGCATCGCGCGCCGACAGGCAACACAAGCGTCACACGTTTTGTTGAACGTGCAACAGAATAGCCACGGAACGCACGGCAAGCACGGGGAGGCCTCTCCGCACGCCTGACTGTGCACCGGGAGAGCCTCTCCGTCGTGCGCGATGTTGACTCGCGTACTGTCACCTGCCATGGCCACCGTTGAGGAGATCGCAGCGTGGGACGCTGAGGCCGACGCGTTCGACGAGCCTGCCGATCACGGCCTGCGGGACCCCGCAGTCCGCAGTGCGTGGCTCCAACTCCTTCGGGACCACCTGCCGAACCCACCAGGCCGCGTCGCAGACCTGGGGTGTGGCACGGGAACGCTGTCGATACTGCTGGCGCGAGCCGGCTATCAGGTGGACGGGCTGGACTTCTCGCCCCGGATGATCGACCTGGCGCGGCGGAAGACACGTGGCGTCGCTGGCGTGCAATTGATCCAGGCCGACGCGTTTTCCCCGCCGCTGCCTGATGCGGCGTACGACGTGGTGCTCTCGCGTCACGTGCTCTGGGCCATGCCTGATCCGGCCACGGCGCTGCGGCGATGGGTTCGGCTCCTGGCGCCGGCTGGACGTCTGGTTCTGGTTGAGGGCCGGTGGTCCAACGGTGCCGGGCTGGCTGCGCAGGAGACGGTTCGACTCGTGGAGGACGCCGGACGGGACGCCACCTTGACCCGGCTCACCGACCCCTCCTACTGGGGGCGGGCCATTACCGACGACCGGTACCTCGTCAGCAGCCGCGGCCCTGCCGGCCCGAGCCCTGCGGGATCCCGGCATGGTAGCGAAGAGGGTCGGGTGGGCCGCCAGATCACCCGCGCCGAAGGGGACCGCCACTGAGCGGGCCAAGTGCCGTCCGCCGCCGGTCGGCGCTCGCTGAGGAGAGCCCCCTCACCGTACTAGTGACTCCTTCGGCTCTGGAGGGACTTCCAAACCCGGATGCGGTGTGACACGATTCGGGATCGATACTTACCGGCGAGAGGAGCCGACACATGGCCGTCCAGCTCAATCCTTACCTGAGTTTTCGCGACAACGCACGGCAGGCGATGCAGTTCTATCAGTCCGTGTTCGGCGGTGACCTCGAGATCTCGACCTTCGGCGATGCGTCGGGGATACCAGGGGTCGCTGAGGCCGACAAGGACAAGGTCATGCACGCGATGCTGCGCGGTGACAACGGCCTGGTGCTGATGGGGGCCGACACCCCCAACTCGATGCAGCACGCCCCGCCCGCGGGCATCAGCATTTCGCTCAGCGGGACCGACGAAACCGCGCTGCGTGGGTACTGGGACAAGCTCGCCGACGGCGGCACGGTCGGTGTGCCGTTAGAGAGGGCGCCATGGGGTGACGCTTTCGGAATGCTGGCTGACAAGTTCGGCACGCCGTGGATGATCAACATCGCCAGTTCGTAAGTGTCGGCCGCTGCTGGCTGTCAACCTGCTGAGCGAGCTGACCGGGGCCGAATCGACTCGAACGCGGTCCTGGGCCCAGCAGCCTGGCCTGCAGTGTTGCGTGTCGAAGTAGCCGTTGACTCCACACACACACACAACCGGTAGCGGATCGATCGGCGGTGCTTCTCAAGAAGGGTCATAAGCGCCCACATGGACGTTGATGACCACGAAACATGGCACGCGAGGGCCACGAGGGTGCATGTGGACGGTTGTGGCCCCAGCCACGAGACAGTCCGTACCTGGGATGACGCGGACCGGCCCCAACCGCCGGGCCGGGTGGGTCTAACCACCGCGCTCGGCTGGGCAGCGACACCGAATTTCTGAACATCACAGCGGGGCCCTGAGATCGACAGTCGCTGCCCAGTTGACCCAGACCAACTTGGGCGATCAACCCACAGGCAGCGTCGGACGACACTCTTGTGAAAGGTGCTCCTGGGCCGTGCTTCCGTCTCGGAGTCTCCCGTCCCGCAAACCGAGCCTCCTGCGGTGAGGTCCGACACTTCCCCATATCTGCAGCAAGGACCGGTGCGGGTCTCCGGAAGCGGTTCGACGTACGGTGACGAATTCGCGCCGTACGTCGATCGGTCGCTCCGGGCGGAGTCCTGAGCTCGCGTGGTTATCTCTAATCCGGGAGGAGCAGACGTCATCCGGCCAGCCCATCAGTCATCGTCTGTCCTCGCGAGCGACGACGCCTCGGCATAAGCCGATTGCTGGGCAGCAGAGCCGTAAAGAGTGCAAACGATTGGGGGCTAGCGCCGTTGGTACATCAAGCGGACTTTCCCGTCTCCGACGGTGTAATCGATGAGGCGAAGGTTGATGGTCGGGAACTCGCCAACGAACAAAGGCCGTCCACCGCCCAGGAGGACTGGCACCACGCCGACGGTGAGCATGTCGACTGCGTCGGCAGCGAGGAATGAGTACACCAGCTGACCACCGCCGAAGAGGAAGCAGTGTTGGCCCCGGTCTCGCGCGGCGGTCACGGTGTTGACCACATCATCACAGAACTCAATCTTCTCGTCAGGCGCGCCCGGGTCAGGTGTTGAGGTCGCGACGATGATGCGTTTGCCAAGCGCCACATAGTCCTCGGACTGTCCCTGCTCGTAACAATGGCGACCCATCACGACGATGTCGACACCCGTCAAGAAGTCATCGAAGGGCACTTGGTGCGCGGTGTCGAGCGTCGGGCTGGACACAGGGACGATCCAGTCGTAAGCCCCGTCATGGTCGGCGATGTATCCGTCGAGGCTCATGGCCAGACGAACGCTGATGAGACCGGATGGCATGGTCATCGTTCGACCGTAGCAGCGGCACGGTCACTGTCGGTGTCGCGGAGCGGCATCAGCTACCGGCCAGGGACTCTGCCACAAACTGCTATAACGGGCGAGGAGGTCGTGATCGTCGCCTACGCCCACGAGAAGCGGCGTCC
>CAYLOC010000001.1:46857-54180 GCA_964385195.1 uncultured Nocardioidaceae bacterium | reverse complement strand
GGGCTAGCCGCGGCGGAGTACGCCGAGGCGCTCGACGGCTTCGTCGAGCTGTGCGTCGTCTTTGCAGAACGCCCACCGGACCAGCGTCTTCGCTGCCTGCTTGTTGTCGTAGAACGGCTCGTGCGGGATCGCGACCACACCGCAGCGCTCGGGGAGGTCCAGACAGAACTGCATCGCGTCGTCGTACCCCAATGGGCTGATGTCGGTGTTGACGAAGTAGGTGCTCTTGGGCACGAACACGTCGAAGCCGACGGCGGAGAGCCCCGCGCACAACCGGTCGCGCTTCCCGCGCAAGTCCGCACGCAGCTTCTCGAAGTAGGCGTCACCGAGGCCCAGCGCGGTCGCGATCGCCGGCTGGAGCGGAGCGCCGGAGGCAAAGCTCATGAACTGCTTGGCCATCATCGTGTTGTGTACCAGCCTCTCCGGACCGGTGACCCAGCCGACCTTCCATCCGGTGAACGCGAACGTCTTTGCACCGCTGGAGATGCTGATGGTGCGTTCGGCCATCCCGTCCAGGGTGGCCAGCGGCCGGTGGACCGCCCCGTCGAACGTCAGGTGCTCATACACCTCGTCGGTGATCACGAGCAGGTCGTGCTCGTTGGCGACCTCGGCCAGCACCGCCAGTTCCTCGTCGGTGAGGACCGCACCCGTCGGGTTGTGGGGGGAGTTGATCAGCAGCGCCTTCGTCCGTGGCGTCACGGCTTTGCGTAGCGCGTCGGGGTCGAACGTGAAGTCCGGCGGGTGCAGGGTCACCGGGACCCGTACCCCTCCGGCCATCGCGAGCGCCCCCACGTAGGAGTCGTAGTAGGGCTCCAGCATCACGACCTCGTCACCGGGATCGATGTGCGCCAGTACGGCGGCGGTGATCGCCTCCGTCGCACCGGTGGTGACGATGACCTGTGAGTCCGGGTCGACCGACAGCCCGTAGAACCGCTTCTGGTGCTCGGCGACGGCCTGCCGCAGCTCGGGGAACCCGATGCCCGGCGGGTACTGGTTGCGTCCGCTGTGCAGCGCCGTACTCGCTGCCTCCACGATCTCCGCCGGGCCCTCCTCGTCGGGAAACCCCTGACCCAGGTTCAGCGACCCCGTGCGGACCGCCAACGCGGACATGGTGGAGAAGATCGACGTCTCGATGTCTTGGAGACGGGCCGCAAGTGGGTTGATCACCGGACGTCCTCCCGGACTGGTCGATACAGTGGCTGACAGCATGAACGATACGTTGACCGGACACGGGGGCTCGACGCCCGTCCGTGACCAGCCCCCTCCGCCACCGCCTCGTCGACGGTTCGGTGTGGGTCTCGCCGCGGGACTCGCACTCGTCCTTGCCGGTCTCGGTCTGCTGGGGTACGTCGGGTGGCAGATGATCGGCACCGACATCGTGGCCCACCACCGGCAGGGCGAAATCCGGGACCACCTGCGGCAGGAGTGGCAGCAGACCGATGGTGGTGGCAGTGTGGCGGCGACCGGAGCCGGGACCGGGGCCGCAGCGAAGGCCCAGCCCGTGCGAGGGGATCATGGCGCTGTCACTGCGGCGGCCCCGTCTCTCGGCCAGGCGTATGCACTGGTAGAGATTCCCCGCCTGGGAGCGGACTACGCCGTACCGCTGCTCCAGGGCGTCCAGTCCGAGGAGCTGGCTCGTGGGATCGGCCACTTCCCGCACAGCGCCGGGCCGGGCGAGGTCGGGAACTTCGCACTGGCCGGTCACCGGGTGACGCACGGATCGCCGTTCCGCGACATGCCGAGCCTGCGGCCGGGCGACAAGATCATCATCGAGACCCGGGACGCGTTCTACACCTATGTGCTCGACACCAACCCCAACGACCTCAACGTGGACTTCCACCAGACCTGGGTGGTCAACCCGGTGCCGGTGCCGCCGCCCGGCGAGGCGCCGCCGGGGATGCCGCACCTCCAGCCCGGCAAGCCCACCAAGAAGCTGATCACGATCACCACGTGCGCGGAGTTCTTCCACACCGACAACCGCCTGGTCGCCTTCGGCCACCTGCAATCCGTCCGCCCCAAGTAACACCCCGTCGGCCCGCTCCCCCTGCCCTCGCCCGGCTCCTCCCCCGTCGCCCCCGCGGTGTTTGCCTTGTAGACGGCGCAGATGCACCGTTTACAAGGCAAACGTGCCGCGCCAACGGTGAGTTTGCCTCGCCGACCTGCGGGCCGCGGCGAAACCGCGCCGGCCATTGGCCGACGTCGACCTTCCCCGTTCGGGGGTAGCCGGTTTGCGGCGGATGACGCGTGCTGGCGATACCCTGACGGGGTGACTGCGATGTCCGAGCGGGAAAAGCTGCTCGACCAGATCAGGTCCAAAGCCGTCGTCCGCCAGCACGTCGTGTTGTCCTCCGGCCAGGAGGCCGACTGGTACGTCGACCTACGGCGGGTCACGCTCGACGGTGCAGCGGCGCCGCTCGTCGGGCGGATCATGCGGGAGGTGACTGGTGAACTGGAGTACGTCGCTGTCGGTGGGCTCACGCTGGGCGCTGACCCGGTCGCGATGGCGATGATGCACGACGCACACGCGGTGGGCGACCGGCTGGACGCGTTTGTCGTGCGCAAGGAGGGCAAGGCGCACGGGCTTCAACGGCGCATCGAGGGGCCCGATGTCTCCGGCCGCCGGGTACTGGTGGTGGAGGACACCTCGACGACCGGGTCCTCGGCGTTGGCGGCTGTCGATGCGGTTCGGGAGGCGGGTGGTGACGTGGCAGCCGTCGCGGTCGTCATCGACCGGGGAGCGCGAGATCACGTTCTCGACGAGGGGCTGGCCTACTTCGCGGCGTACGAGATGAGTGAGTTGGGAGTCGAGAGTGACTAACCGACGTCGCGGAGGTTCCCGGCACTCTGCTGGCTGATCTCCTGCCAGATGCGCTCCCGCGTTCGGGCGAGATTGCCCTCTTGCACGTCCGGCCAGAGAAGGCGGCTGAAACCGCGGCCGGTGCTGCGTACGGCGTCCTCCCGCTTCTTTTCCTCCCACAGCACCTGTTCCGCGGTTCGTCGGCGTCCGAGGTCGTCGTACCCGTCTTGGTATTTGATCCGGCCATCGCACTCGAAGACGTGGTTCAGGCTTCGCGAGTACAAGTCTGTGATGGCATGTCGTCCGGTCGGCAGCCGGATCACGTGTTGCAGGTCAAGGTCGTCAATGCCGATCGCTTGTAGCGTGGCGCGGCCCAGAGTCTCGATGGGGGTTGCCGCCCGGCCGTCGGCCTGGTCGGCGACCGCACGAATCGTGGGTCCGTTCGGGGCGCACTCGTGCGCCTCGGCCAACGCCCGCATGCTCCGGTGGGTGTCGGGACTGCCGAGGTGCAGGGCCGAGTCCGCCGTCACCAAACCGCTGCGGTACCCGAACTCGGCGGCGATGTCGAGGGCAGTCCGCGCGGGAACGGTCACACGCACGCCATCGACCTCCATCACCTCGTCAGGGTCAAGTCGTCCGCGGTGGTGTTTGACTCCTGACTCGATCCGCGCTGTCTGTCCCTGGCCGGGGCGGTTGAGATGAGCCAGACCGTCGTCCACGCCGTACAACGCCAGTCCGAGCCAGCGTGCGGCAGAGCTGTGGGACAACACGGATTCGTCGTTGCACACCAACAAGGCGGCGCGATCGATGAGCTTGGCGCGTTCGAGGCCCTCGGCGGCGGCCCAGTGTTCACGGGTCGTGTAGACGCCGTACCGGATCCTGACCCAAGATCCGGTACGCCGTTTGGTCAACGCAGCAAACTCGCGGACGGTGTAACCGGCAGACAGTGCCTGTCCGCGGGTGAACAGGCCACCCTGACGGGACAGGATCGAGGCAAGTGCTGGACGCATGTCGATGAGTGTGCCGTCGACGCCGGACGGCCGCGAGGCGTCGACACGATCTGTGGATCGAGCGCCAGCCGGGCGAACCTGTGGATACTCCGGCCAAGGTGATCGGCGTACCCCCAGGTGGGCGAGGCAGACTCACCGTTGGCGCGGCAGATCTGCCTTGTAGACGGTGCGTTTGCCCCGTCTACAAGGCAAACGCGAGTGAGGCAGAACGCCAAGGGGCGCGGAGGAGGGACGGGGCGCGGAGGGTGGGTAGGTTAGGCGCGGGTGCCGGCGGAACGGAGGTTCTCGCAGGCCTCCACCACGCGCGCGGCCATCCCGGCCTCGGCGGCCTTGCCGTAGGAGCGGGGATCGTAGACCTTCTTCGACCCCACCTCGCCGTCGACCTTCAACACACCGTCGTAGCTGCGGAACATGTGGTCCGCGATCGGCCGGGTGAACGCGTACTGGGTGTCGGTGTCCACGTTCATCTTCACCACCCCGTAGTCCACCGCCTCCCGGATCTCCTCCAGCAGCGAGCCGGACCCGCCGTGGAAGACCAGGTCGAACGGTTTCGCGTCCTCGCCAAGGCCGTGCTCGGCGGCCACCGCGGACTGCGCCTCCTTCAGGATCTCCGGCCGCAGCTTGACGTTCCCGGGCTTGTACACACCGTGCACGTTGCCGAACGTCAGCGCGGTCAGATACCGGCCGTGCTCCCCCAGGCCCAGCGCCTGCGCCGTACGCACCGCGTCGCCGGGAGCGGAGTACAGCTTCTCGTCCATCTCGCCGACGATGCCGTCCTCCTCACCGCCGACGATCCCGATCTCCACCTCGAGAATCACGTGCGCCGCTGCAGCCTCGGCGAGCAGCTCCTTGGCGATCGAGAGGTTCTCCTCCAGTTCGATCGCGGAGCCGTCCCACATGTGCGACTGGAAGATCGGCAGCCCACCAGCACGCACCCGCTCCGTCGACGCGGCCAGCAGCGGCCGCACCAGTCCGTCGAGCTTGTCCTTCGGGCAGTGGTCGGTGTGCAGCGCGATGTTGACCGGGTAGTTCTTCGCCGCCTCCTCGGCGTACGCCGCCAACGCCAGCGCGCCGCTGGCCATGTTCTTCACCGTCGAGCCCGACAGGTAGTCCGCGCCTCCGGTGGAGACCTGCACGATGCCGTCGCTCTCCGCCTCGGCGAACCCGCGCATTGCGGCGTTCAGGGTCTGGGAGGACGTGACGTTGATGGCGGGGTAGGCGAACCGCTCGGCCTTGGCCTTGTCCAGCATCGCGGCGTAGACCTCGGGGGTAGCGATGGGCATCTCGATCTCCGTGCTCGTCTCGGGGTCGGGTTGCTCCCAGTATCCCGGTTCGCTCCGACCGGGACAACGTGGCCGCTACCCGTCGTCGGTTTCGGGGAGTACGGCGTGCTGCCGCACCCAGGTATGCATCGCGATCGCGGCCGCCGCTCCGGCGTTGATCGAGCGGGTGGACCCGAACTGCGCGATCGAGAACGTGGTGGCGCACGCGTGCTGCATCGCCGGCGTCAGTCCCGGTCCTTCCTGGCCGAAGACGAGCACACACCGTCGCGGAAGCGTCGCGGTCTCCAGCGGCACCGACCCGGGCAGGTTGTCCACCCCGAGCATCGGCAGGTCCGCAGCGGCTGCCCAGTCCTGGAACTCCGCGATGGTGGCATGGTGCCGGACATGTTGGTACCGGTCGGTCACCATGGCTCCGCGCCGGTTCCAGCGGCGGGCGCCGACGATGTGCACCTGCGCTGCCAGGAACGCGTTGGCGGTGCGGACCACGGACCCGATGTTGAAGTCGTGCTGCCAGTTCTCGATCGCAACGTGGAACCCGTGGCGTCTGGTGTCGAGGTCGGCGACGATCGCGTCCAGCCGCCAGTACCGGTACCGGTCGGCGACGTTGCGCCGATCACCGTCGCGGAGCAGATCCGGGTCGAAATGGTCTCCCTCCGGCCACGTCCCCGGCCACGGCCCGACGCCGACCTCGGCCCCGTCCGGGCCCGGTTGCCGGATCTGAATATCCATGTCGTCACCCTAGGGAGGGCCGGTAGGCTCGGGGAGTGTCCATCATTGTGCAGTACCCGGCGATCCTGGACGGGCTTCTCGACCCGGCCGTATGGATCGACCGGTTCGGGGTGTACGCCGTGTGGGGCGCTGCGCTGGTCATCTTCATCGAGTGCTGGCTGTTCCCGTTTCTCCCCGGTGACTCGCTGCTGTTCACCGCGGGTGTGCTCATCGCCGGGCCGGGCATTCCCGGGGCGCCGCTGTGGCTGGCGTGTGTGATCTTCATCGTCTCCGCGGTGCTGAGCAACGTCGTCGGGTACGGAGTCGGATACTACGTCGGACCGAAGATCTTCGACCGACCCGACTCCCGTTTCTTCAAACGCGAGTACATCGATCGGACCCATGAGTTCTTCGACCGGCACGGTCCGGGCGCGATCATCCTTGCCCGGTTCGTTCCGATCGTGCGCACGTTCATCACCCTCGCCGCCGGTGCCGGCCGGATGCCGTTCCGGCGCTACCTCGTCTACACCGGGATCGGCGGCGTGCTGTGGGTCTGCGGAGTGCTGTTCCTCGGCTACTTCCTCGGACAGATCCCATGGCTGGCGCATCACGTCGAGGCGATCCTGGTCGGCCTGGTCGCGTTCTCCGTCGTCCCCGTCGCCTGGCAGTGGTGGTCGGCCAAGCGCGAGGCCGCACAGCATGACCGTGAGGCCGCACGGCATGACCGGGAGGACCCAGGACGTGACGGGGCCGACGCGGCACGCCCTGGTTCGGACTCGACGCTGGATCCGTCCGCACCGGAGCATGACCAACTGAGCGCCCCGGCGTACGACGAGACCGTTGCCCCGGAGTTCGCCCCGCAGCAGCGCACCCAGGAGGAGTGAGACTCTCCACTCCCGTGAGCGGCGCAGGGCCGGCCGTCTCAGCCGACCGGTGCCTCGGGGTCGGCGTCGTGGAGGAACTCCCGGCACCGGGTTGCCTCGTCGGTGTCGCCGATGCGATCCGAGGCGGTGGCCAGCGCGGCCAGGCACCGCAGGAAACCACGGTTGGGCTCGTGGGACCACGGGACCGGGCCGTGTCCTTGCCAGCCGTTCCGTCGTAGCGCATCCAGCCCCCGGTGGTAGCCGACGCGCGCGTAGGCGTATGCGGGCACGTCCGCACCGTCGGCCAGCGCACGTTCGGCCAACTCCGCCCACGCCAGCGACGAAGCAGGGTGGGCGCGCGCGACCTCCTCACCCGGCGTACCATCCTCGACGGCGGCAGCGGCGGGATCGTGGGGAAGCAGGGTCGGCGCGGGACGCATCAGGTTCTCGTACGGCATGGCGCCATTGTGCCGGAACGGGGAGACAGCGGCGGCAGCGCCGGAGTAGGAACGAGGCCGCGACGACGGAATCGTCCCCTGCTGCGATTCCGACGCTGCGGCCTCGTGTGCACCATTCTGCCGCATTCACATGCAAAATGTGGCACGTACCTGTCATTGGCCATAACATGCCACAGGTGGACGCAGAATTGATGGACGCAGAAT
>CAYLOC010000001.1:0-46757 GCA_964385195.1 uncultured Nocardioidaceae bacterium | reverse complement strand
ATTGATGGACGCAGAATTGATCGAAGAGCCGGGGGGACCGCTCGCGGCGCTGGGGATCTCTGCACGGGCCGAACGCCTGTACCGCATTGTCCTACGTGCCCCGGGCGAGCGGCTGCGCACGATCGTGGACCGGTCCGGCCGGCCGTACGCGGAGGTCGAGGCCGACCTCATCGACCTCGCCGCCGTCGGGCTGGTACGCCGATCAGGCGAGGAAGTCTGGGCCGAGCCGCCCGAGCGGACCTTGGGGCGGCTGCTCACCGCGGAGTCCCAGCGACTCATCCAGGCCGAGGACGCGCTCGCTGTTGCCCGGCTTGAGCTGCACAGTTACGTGGCCGAGCACCTGGCGGGGCAGAGCCACGACCACAACCCCGTGTCGTTCCAGGTCATCGAGCCCACGGAGGTGTTGCACACCATGCGCCGGCTGGTGCGGGAGACCAGCGGCGAGATGCTGTTCTTCCGTCCGGACCAGTGGCGGCTGCCCAGTGGCCGCGAGATGGACGATGTGGTGATCGCCGAACTGGCCTCCGGCCGCCCGTCCCGCGCCCTGTACCCGCACCACATCCTGGACGGGTACTCCGCGGCCGCGCAGCAGCGGGCGTCCGCCGGGGAGGAGGTGCGGGTCCTGAAGGAGGTGCCGAGCCGGATGTCGGTGTTCGGGACCGCGGTGGTGGTCCCCGAGCTGTGGGGAGCGGTGGCGCGCAACCTGCTGGTGATCCGGCAGCAGGCCGTGGTCGAGATCTGCCGCACGTTGTTCGAGAACGCGTGGAGCCACGCGGTGAGCGTGCGCGGCTGGGGCACCCCCGAGCCAGGAGACCGCGAACGACACCAGCTGGTTGAACTGCTGGGGCGTGGGGTGAAGGACGACGTGATCGCACGCGTCACCGGGCTGTCGCTGCGCACGGTCCGTCGGCGGGTTGCCGAGCTGATGCGCGAGCTCGGCGCGGACTCCCGTTTCGAGGCCGGAGCGGAGGCGGTACGGCGGGGCTGGCTTTGACCGGAGCAGCGGTCCAGCGCATGACCGGCGGACAGCCTCTGCAGCCCGTACGCTGACTGTCGTGTCACCGACCCTCCTGGTGAGCAACGCCGAAGCGGGCACGCACACGATGGCCACCATCGAGGCCGCGCGGGCGGTGCTGGAGCGCGATATCGACGTACGCCATGAGCAGAACGTTGCCCCGGACGACCTCGACGACCTGCTCCGCGAGGGCAGCGGCCCGGTGGTCGTCGCCGGCGGTGACGGCAGCCTGCACGCGGTGGTCTCGGCGCTGTACCGGCTCCAGCGACTGGACCGCGGTCCGATCGGGCTCATCCCCCTCGGCACCGGCAACGACTTCGCTCGAGGGGTCGGGATCCCTGCCGACCCCGAAGCGGCGGCCGCCGTTGTCGTGCAGGGCCACCGGCGCCCCGTCGACCTGATCGTCGACTCCGAGGACCAGGTCGTGGTCAACGCCGTTCACGTCGGAGTCGGGGCCGAGGCTGGTGCCGACGCCGAGGCGTGGAAGCCGTACCTCGGCCGGCTGGGATATCCGGTGAGTGCCGTCATCGCCGGCCTGCGCTCCACCGGAGTCCACCTGCGGGTGGAGGCCGACGGGCAGGTGCTGGCCGATGGCGACCGGCGGGTGCTGCAGTTCGGGTTCGCCAACGGCCCCAGTATCGGAGGCGGCACCGAGCTGGCTCCCGACGCAGACGTGTCCGACGGCCGGGGGGACGTCATCGTGTCGTTCGCGGTGCCCCGCAAGGATCGGTTGCTGTACGCCGTGCACCTGCGGCGCGGTACTCATGACGAGCGGCACGACGTACGCCGGGTGCTTGCCCGCCGGGTCCGGGTCAGCAGTACCGAGACGCTGCGCTGTAACACCGACGGGGACATCGGCGAGCCCGTCCGGGAACGGGAGTGGCGGGTGCTTCCGGGGGCGTGGGAACTGCTGGCGCCGGTACCGCGCTGACGGCCCGGCCCTGGCTCGTGCGGGCTGCCGATAGCATGCGGCCATGCCAGCAATCGTGATCGTCGGAGCCCAATGGGGTGACGAAGGCAAGGGCAAGGCGACCGACCAGCTCGGGGAGTCCGTCGACTACGTGGTCCGCTACCAAGGCGGCAACAACGCCGGGCACACGATCGTGGTTGACGGCGAGAAGTACGCCCTGCACCTCCTGCCGTCGGGCATCCTCACCCCGGAGTGCGTTCCGGTGATCGGCAACGGCGTCGTCATCGACCCCGCCGTACTGCTGGAGGAGATGAAGGCGCTGGCCGACCGCGGCGTGGACACCTCGGGGCTCGTGGTCTCCGCGGGCGCGCACCTGATCGGCAGCTACCACGCCACCGTCGACAAGGTCTCGGAGCGGTTCCTCGGCAAGAACCGGATCGGCACCACGGGACGGGGGATCGGGCCGACGTACGCCGACAAGATCAGCCGTCTCGGGATTCGGGTGGGCGACCTGTTCGACGAGAAGATCCTGCGGGCCAAGATCGAGGGCACTCTGGTGCAGAAGAACCAGCTGCTGGTCAAGGTCTACAACCGTCGCGCGGTCGACGTCGACGACGTGGTGGCGGAGTTCCTCGGGTACGCCGAGGCGCTGCGCCCTTATGTGGCCGACACCTCGCTGCTGCTGAACCAGGCGCTGGACGCGGGCAAGACCGTGGTGTTCGAAGGTGCGCAGGCGACCATGCTCGACGTCGACCAGGGCACCTACCCGTTCGTGACCTCCTCCAATCCCACGGCCGGCGGCGCCTGTGTCGGATCCGGCGTCGGCCCGACGCGCATCGACCGGGTCGTCGGGGTGGTCAAGGCCTACACCACACGGGTGGGGTCCGGGCCGTTCCCGACCGAGCTGCTCGACGACGACGGCGAGCGGCTGCGCAACGAGGGCGGCGAGTTCGGCACCACCACCGGACGGGAACGGCGGTGTGGCTGGTACGACGCCGTCGTCGCGCGGTTCGCGGCACGCGTCAACGGGCTCACCGACTTCTTCCTGACCAAGCTGGATGTCCTCGGTGGATGGGAGCGGATCCCGGTCTGTGTCGGGTACGACGTCGACGGGGTGCGGCAGGACGAGATGCCGATGACCCAGACCGAGTTCCACCACGCCACCCCGGTCTATGAGTTCTTCGACGGATGGGAGACCGACATCTCCGGAGCCCGGAGGTTCGCCGACCTCCCGGAGGCGGCGCAGCGGTACGTCCGAGCGCTGGAGGACATGGCCGGCGTACCGTTGTGCGGCATCGGCGTCGGGCCCGGACGGGACCAGTCGATCCCGCTGCGCGCCCTCGTCTGACCGCCCCACGCAACGTCCTGCACCCCGCCGCGTACCGCGCGCGGGGTGCAGGACGTTGCGGCGGGCCGGTAGGGTCAGGCCCCGTGAAGACCCTGGTGATCGGCAACGGCGGCCGGGAGCACGCACTGGTCCGCGGGCTGAGCCGCGACCCCGCCGTCGACCAGGTGCACGCCGCCTGCGGCAACCCCGGAATCGGCGAGCTGGCGACGCTGCACGACGTCAACGCGCTCGACGGGAACGACGTGGCGACCCTGGCCAAGCGGGTCGGCGCCGACCTGGTGGTGATCGGGCCGGAGGCGCCACTGGTGGCCGGGGTGGCCGACGCGGTCCGCGATGTCGGGATCGCCTGTTTCGGCCCGAGTGCCGCGGCCGCACGGATCGAGGGCTCCAAGTCCTTCGCCAAAGACGTGATGGCCGCCGCGGGGATCTCGACCGCCGGGTGCCGGGTCTGCAGGTCCGCGGCGGAGACCACTGCGGCGCTGGAGCAGATCGGCCCACCGTACGTGGTGAAGAACGACGGTCTGGCCGGCGGCAAGGGCGTCGTGGTCACCGACGACAGGGAACGCGCGCTCGAGCATGCCGGCGGGTGCGACTGCGTGGTGGTGGAGGAGTTCCTCGACGGCCCCGAGGTGTCGCTGTTCGCCGTCTGCGACGGCCGGACCGTCCTGCCGATGCAGCCGGCACAGGACTTCAAGCGGCTCCGCGACGGCGGCGACGGACCCAACACCGGCGGAATGGGTGCCTACTCCCCGCTGCCCTGGGCACCGGACGGGCTCGTCGATGAGGTCCGGGAGCGAATCCTGCAGCCGTGCGTCGACGAGCTCGCGCGCCGGGGCACCCCGTACGCCGGTCTGCTCTACGCCGGATTGGCCCTCACCTCCGCGGGCCCGAAAGTGGTGGAGTTCAACGCCCGGTTCGGCGACCCCGAGACCCAGGCGCTGGTGGAACTGCTGGACACCCCCCTCGGTGAACTGTTGTCCGTCGCCGCCACCGGTGATCTGGCCGGAGCCGGTCCGTCGTCCCTGCGCTGGGAGCCCGGCGCGGCGGTCACGGTCGTGATGGCCAGCGCCGGCTACCCGGCCGGCCCCCGTACCGGGGACCTCGTCTCCGGTATCGCGGCGGCTGAGGCACTCCCGGCGGTCGAGGTGGACCAAGCGGGGACAGCGCGCGGCGCACACGGACTCCTCACCGCGGGCGGCCGGGTGCTTGCCGTGACCGCGACCGGTGCGTCGATCGCGGCCGCCCGCGCCTCGGCGTACGCCGGTGTGGAGCGGATCCACTTCGACGGCGCGCAGTACCGCACCGACATCGCCGCGTTCTAACGGCGTCCTCACGACGCATCCCGCGCGCTCCGGACCGACTGAGACCAGCATCACGTCGCCTGGGCTTGCATGGCCTCTCGCCAGGGACCATATTGGTCGGTGGCGGACCAAACTGGTCCCTGACAAGGAGAGGAGAACCCGTGGCACGTCCCAGTGACGAGGAGATCGACCGGGCCATCATCGACACCGCAGCCCGGCTGTTCGCGATCCAGGGCTTGTCGCGGACGTCGGTGCAACAGATCGCCGACGCCGAGGGGTACTCCAAGACCGGTCTGCTGCACCGGTTCGGCTCCAAGGAGGCGCTGTACGAGGCGGCCGTCGATGCGATCACCTGCGCGTTCGACATCGTCTTGGACGAGGCCGAGGAAGAGCCGCGGGGCACCCGACGGAACACGGTGCTGATCGACCGCATCACCGGACTCGCCATGGACAACCCGGGGCTGGCGCGACTGTTCTTCGAATCCACCCAGCCACACACCATCGACCAGGCCCCTGCCCCGCTGGCCGCACGGATCAAGCGGTTCGAGAGCATCATCGGCTTCGAGGACGCCTCCCCTGAGGAGCGCCTGCGTATCGGACTCGGGTTCTACCTGATCGTCAACGCGGCCCTCCTTGAGGACAAGGGCCTCTCCCGTGACCAGCGGGCGGCCGTCGCCCGGGAGCTCGCACGCACCATCGTCTTGCCCACCACCTCCGAAGGAGACCGCTGATGGCACAGCTGCTGTACCGGCTCGGCCGGTTCTGCGCACGGTACCGGTTCGTCACCGTCGCCGCCTGGGTGGTGCTGCTCGCCCTGGCCGCCGGCGGCGCCGCCACCCTCTCCGGCCCGACCAAGGACAGCTTCTCGATCCCGGGGGTGGAGTCCACCCGGGCCCTGCAGCAACTGGACCAGGAGTTCCCGAGCATGGCGGCCTCCGGTGCCGAGGCCAAGGTCGTGTTCCAGGCACCGACCGGTGAGTCGCTCACCGACCCGGAGAACGCGGCGCTGGTCCAACAAGCAGTGCAGCGACTGGAGGACGTCCACGGGGTCGTTTCCGTCGCCGACCCGCTCGACCCGCAGGCACCGCGGGTCTCGCCCAACCATCGCATCGGCCTGGCCACGGTGACGTTCTCCGCAGGGGAGGGAGCGGTAAGCCCGCAGGCCATCGACGCGCTCCACGACATCGCCGCGGACACGGGCGCCGACGGGCTGCGCACGGAAGTCGGTGGTTCCGCGCTGCAGCAGGCACCGGACGTCCTCGGCCCCACCGAGCTCGTCGGCGTCGCCATCGCGTTCGGCGTCCTGCTGCTCACCTACGGCTCGCTGGTGGCGGCCGGTGCGAACATCCTCACCGCCGGGATCGGCGTCGGTATCGGAGCGGCCACGATCACCACACTGACCGGGTTCTTGGACCTGCAGTCGACGACCTCGATCCTCGCCGTCATGCTGGGGCTGGCCGTCGGCATCGACTACGCGCTGTTCATCTTCGCCCGGTTCCGCTCCGAGCTGCGCGACGGGTACGTGCCCACCGAAGCTGCGGGAAGAGCGGTGGCCACCGCAGGATCCGCGGTGGTGTTCGCAGGTACGACGGTCGTCCTCGCCCTGGCAGGCTTGTCCGTGGTCGGCATCCCGTTCCTGACCCAGATGGGTCTGGCCGCGTCCGGGACGGTGGTGGTCGCCGTCCTGGTGGCGCTGACGCTCGTCCCGGCGCTGCTCCGGACCCTCGGTCACCGCGTGCTCGGCCGCACGGAGCGCCGGGCAGCCACCGTCCGGCACCGCAGCCGGACCGGTCGGCGTACCCGTCCCGGCCTCCTGGCGCGATGGGCCGGCGGCGTCTCATCCCACCCATTGCTGTCGCTCGGTGCTGCCGTCGCGGCGCTGGTGGCGCTGGCGGTTCCGGTTGCGAGCCTGCAGACCGCCCTGCCGACCAGCGGCGACGCGGCTCCTGCCACATCGGAGCGGCAGGCCTACGACCTGATCAGCGACGGGTTCGGCCCCGGCGCGAACGGGCCGCTCCTGCTGCTCGTGCAAGGTGACAACGCCCGGGACGCCGCACAACAGGTCTCGCGCACCGTGTCCGGCATGGACGACGTCGCCATGGTCACGCCGCCGCAGGCAAACCCGGACGGGAGCGCGGCGCTGGTGACCGTGATCCCCGCGAGCGGTCCGACCGACCCGCAGACCACCGAACTGGTCTCGGCAATCCGCGCCGCCACCGATGACCCGTCAGAGGTGGGCGGAGCGGAGGTCGCCGTCACCGGTCACACCGCGGTCAACGTCGACGTCGACCACAAGCTCTCCGACGCACTGCCGGTCTACCTGGCGTTGATCGTCGGCCTGGCACTGGTGTTGCTGCTGTGGATGTTCCGCTCGCTGTTCGTGCCGGTGCTGGCAACCATCGGGTTCCTGCTGTCGTACGGCGCCGGGCTGGGTGCCGCGGTCGCGACGTACCAGTGGGGCTGGCTGGCGAGCGTGTTCGGAGTGGCGCAGCCCGCACCGCTGATGAGCCTGCTGCCGATCATCACCGTGGGCATCCTGTTCGGCCTGGCGATGGACTACCAGGTGTTCCTCGTCTCGCGGATGCGGGAGGCCTACGTCCACGGCGCCGACGCCACCCAGGCGGTGGTGGACGGCTTCCGTCGGTCCGCGCCGGTGGTCGTCGCCGCGGCGACGATCATGGCCGCGGTCTTCGCCGGGTTCATCGGCAGCGCCAACCCCATGGTCGGCTCGATCGCGGTCACGCTCTCGGTCGGCGTACTCGCCGACGCGTTCATCGTGCGGATGGTCATCATGCCGGCGGTGCTGGTGCTCGCCGGGCGGGGCGCCTGGTGGCTGCCGCGATGGTTCGCGCGGGTCCTGCCCCACGTGGACGTGGAGGGTAAGGCCTTGCAGCGTCCGGGACCGGCCGCAGCAGACGAAGCGGCCGAGGGCGACGAGCGCGTGCCCGTCACGGCAGGTGGTCAGGCTCGCTGACGACGCTCACGTGGGTCCCGCGCCGTACCCGGCGAGCCCCTGCTCGATCTGGTCCAGCGCCTCCCGGCAGCCAAGGCCGGCGTCATCGCGTTCAGCCGGCACCTCGCCGCCGAATACGGACCGGACGGCATCCGCATCAACTGCCTCGCGCCGTCGGCGATCGAGAACGACCACATGAGGTCTTGGGTCCCCGAAGAGCAGCGATGCGCCCTCGCCGAAGCGTTTCCGTTACGTCGCATCGGACAGCCTAACGACGTGGCTGCGGCCACGCTCTTCCTGGCCTTGGACTCCTCATCGTGGATCACCGGCACCACACTCGATGGGGCGGGCGGAAAGGTCATGCCATGAGGTGGGTCACCAGGCTAAAAGTGGTACACTTGCGCCATGCCGACCACGCGACCGCGCCACCAGATCACCGAAACTCCGGACGTGGCGCACGCGCTCGACCTTGCGGCTCGACGGTGGCCGCACGAATCACGCTCCAAACTGCTGTTGCGCCTGGTCCATGCCGGCAGCACTGCTTTGCAGGGGGAGCGTGCCGAGGCGGCCCACAACCGGCTCGTCGCGATCGACGCCACCAGCGGCAAGTACGCCGACGTGTTCGGCGAGGACTACCTGGCCGAGCTTCGCCGGGACTGGCCTGAGTGATCACCCTCGACGCCGGCGTCGTCATCGCTCACCTACGGCCGCGCGACCTTCACCACCAGACAGCCACGGCGTATCTGCGTGACCACAGCGACGAACGGCTGCTCATCCATTCGGTGAACCTCGCCGAAGTACTCGTCGGCGGCGTCCGGGCAGGACGCGGACAAGAGATGCTTACCGACCTGCACGCAATCGGACTACAGGTTGCCGACCACAGCGATGGTGAGCCGCTACGACTGGCCGCGTTGCGAGTGGACACCGGGCTGAAGTTGCCCGACTGCTGCGCCTTGGACACTGCCCTGACTACCGCGTCCACCCTGGCCACCCTCGATGACCACCTGGCCATGGCCGCCCGCAACCGACACCTCAAGGTGGCACCTGGATCGAATGATGCCGACGACCCGGTGTCCCGCTGAACGACGACATACGACGGCGGGTTCGCCGGCGACCGGCCTGGATCACTGTTGGAAGACGTTCGTCGCCGCAAGCCGGGGACCCCTATCGGGAGCCATGAGGAGAGACCGCGAGGGTTCACGTGGCCGCTCGCAGCCCCACTTCTTATCTGCGGAGGGTTCTTGTCTGCGGAGGGCCGCCAGGGTGCAGGTGGACGATGGTGACGGGGCGTCGTTCCCCGATCGGTCGTCACCGGGTTGCGGTCGCCGCAGGACCGCTTACCACCCCACACGGGAGTAGGGGACAATCGTCACGTGTCGCCGATCCCCAACGTGCTCGCCGCCCGCTACGCCTCCGCCGAGATCCGTGACCTGTGGTCACCGGAGGCCAAGGTCCGCGCCGAGCGCAAGCTGTGGCTCGGCGTACTGAAGGCACAGCGCGACCTCGGCGTCGACGTCCCCACCGCGGCGGTCGCGGCGTACGAGAAGAACATCGACGACGTCGACCTGGACTCGATCGCGGCACGGGAGCGGGTCACCCGGCACGACGTGAAGGCCCGCATCGAGGAGTTCAACGCTCTCGCTGGGTTCGAGCACGTCCATATGGGGATGACCAGCCGCGACCTCACCGAGAACGTCGAGCAGACCCAGGTTCGCGACTCGCTCCGCACGATCCGCGTCCGCCTCGTCGCCACCCTCGCCCGCCTCGCCGAGCTGGCCACGCAGTACCAGACACTGGTGATGGTCGGCCGCTCGCACAACGTGGCCGCGCAGGCCACCACGCTCGGCAAGCGGTTCGCCACCGTCGCCGAGGAGATGCTGGCCGCGTTGCAGCGGCTTGACGACCTGCTCGCTCGGTATCCGCTGCGCGGTATCAAGGGGCCGATGGGGACCGCGCAGGACCAGCTGGACCTGCTCGGCGGCGCGGAGTCCCTTGCTGACCTGGAGCGGCGGATCGCCGACCACCTGGGCTTCGACCGCGTGGCCACCAGCGTGGGCCAGGTCTACCCACGGTCGCTGGACTTCGACGTGGTCTCCACGCTCGTGCAGTGCGCCGCCGGTCCCTCAGACCTGGCGACGACGGTACGGCTGATGGCCGGCAACGAGCTGGTCACCGAGGGCTTCGCGCCGGGCCAGGTGGGGTCATCGGCGATGCCGCACAAGATGAACACCCGATCGTGTGAACGGATCAACGGACTCGCCGTCGTGCTGCGCGGCCACCTGTCGATGGTCAGCGAGCTGGCCGGCGCGCAGTGGAACGAGGGTGATGTGTCGGACTCGGTGGTACGCCGGGTCGCACTGCCGGACGCGTTCTTCGCCGCCGACGGCCTGCTGCAGACCACGCTGACCGTGCTCGCCGAGTTCGGCGTCTACCCCGCCGTCGTCCAACGAGAGCTGGACCGGTACCTGCCGTTCCTCGCCACGACCAAGGTCCTGATGGCCGCCGTACGCCGAGGGGTGGGCCGGGAGACCGCGCACGGCGCGATCCGTGAGCACGCCGTTGCCGTCGCACTGCGGATGCGCGAGGAGGGCGCGGACACCAACGACCTGTTCGACCGGTTGGCCGCGGATGACCGGCTGGGGCTGACGCGGGGCGACCTGGATGCGCTGGTCGCGGACCCGCTGGCGTTCACCGGAGCTGCCGCCGACCAGGTCGCGGCCGTCGTCCACCGGATTGAAGACGTGGTCACGGCCAACCCGGAAGCCGCGTCGTACCGCCCTGGGGCCATCCTCTAACCCGAGTTGTCAGAAGTGGGACCCGCCATAGCGTGCTCCACTTCTGACAACTCGGAGGACGGCGCGGACCCGGCGGTTGTCGGTCGCGACGTCGTCCAGCTGCAGCTTGGTGAAGACGTTGCTGACGTGCTTCTCCACCGCCCCCAGCGTCAGCACCAGCTCCTCCGCGATCCCCCCGTTGGACCGTCCCTCGGCCATCAGGCCCAGCACCTCCCGTTCCCGGGGTGTGAGGGCGTCGACCGGGCTGCCCCGCCGCCGCCGGCCAAGCAGCTGCGCTACCACCTCCGGGTCGATGGCGGTGCCGCCGTGGCCGACCCGCTCCACGGCGTCGAGGAACTCGGTGACGTCGGCCACCCGCTCCTTCAGCAGATACCCCACGCCTCGGTCCCCACCCCCGACCAGGTCGACGGCGTAGCGCTCCTCGACGTACTGCGACAGGACGAGGACGGCGACGTCGGTGTGTTCGGCGCGGATCCGAAGTGCGGCTTGGAGACCCTCGGTCGTCTGGGTCGGCGGCAGGCGTACGTCGACCAGCGCCAGCTCCGGGGCATCAGCCTCGACCGACGCCATCAGGGCATCGGCGTCGCCCACGGCCGCGACCACCTCGTGGCCGCCCTCGGCAAGCAGCCGCGTCAACCCCTCACGGAGGAGGACCGAGTCCTCACAGATCACGACCCGCATGGCAACTCCGCCCGGATCACGGTCGGTCCTCCGGGTGGGCTCATGACGTCCATGGTCCCGTCCAGCCCGGCGAACCGGTCGGCCAGGCCGGCCAGCCCGCCGCCGGGAACGCTCGATGCGCCGCCAGCGCCGTCGTCGCCGACCTCGATCCGCACCTTCCCGCTCGCACAGGAGATCTGGACCCATGCGCGGCTGGCCGCGGCGTGTTTGGCGACGTTGGTCAGCGCCTCGGCCACCAGAAAGTACGCCGCCTCCTCGATCGTGGCGGGCGGACGGCGGTCGAGGTCGACGTCTACCTCCACCGGGACCGGTGACCGCCCGGCCAGCGCGGACAGTGCGGCGTCCAGCCCGTGTTCGGCGAGCATGGCCGGACGCAGTCCGCGGGCGAGGTCCCGGAGCTCGGCGATCGCCTGCTTCGCGTCGGAGTGGGCGGAGCGGAGGAGGTCGTCGGCCGCTTGCGGGTCCGCGGCGAGCTTCTGCCGCGCCAGCCCGACGTCCATCGCCACCGAGATCAGGCGTTGCTGCGCTCCGTCGTGCAAGTCCCGCTCCACCCGGCGCCGCTCGGCGGCGGCCGCCTCCACCGCCCGGTCTCGGCTGTGCCGCAACCGCGCGGCCTCGTTGGCCACTCGCTGACCGGGGGTCGGACCCAGCAGTCCCCGCGCCACCTGGCCGTATACGTGGCCGAGCCCGCGGACGACGTACGGCGCTGCGATCGTGAGCAGCGCCCCGACAGCACACGCGAGCACCGCCCGCGGCAGGCTGTCCACCGGCGGCGCGATCCGGTCCAGCCCCAGCCACCCGATGCCTCCCTCCGGTAACGCGTAGTAGTACGCCGGTGTGGTGAGCAGGGTCAGTCCCCACCCCCAGAAAGCGAGGGTGATCGCGGCCCACACGGTTCCGAGCGGGAACAGCAGCAGCAGGTAGGCCAGGTCCTTCCACGTCGCCGGGTCCGCCGCGACCACCCGGGCGCGGGTGAACACCGAGCCACGGGGCAGCGGCCGGTACGGCGGGTCGATCGGCACCCCGAGGAGGGCCCACACCACCCGCCGCTCGATCCGGGCGCCGTACCGCCACACCAGCGGCAGCCCCGCCAGGACGACCACGCCGACCCAGATCAGCAACGTGCCCGCACCGAACGTGACCCCGACACTCAGCACGATGAACCAGAACGTGCCGGTGACCATGGCGAGCAGCAGAGAGCCGGTGATCATCCAGGTACGCCGATGCACCAGCGGCGCCAAGAGACGAGCCAACAGACGAAAGGCGTTCATGACCTCATCATGCTGGGCGGGGCAGCGACGTACCAGGGTGCTTACCGGCGTATCGACATCGGGTTTTCCCTACCGCGAACCGGCCAGGTAACCACATTCCGCAGCGGCCGCTGACTTTCTAGCGTCATGGGCATGCAGCGTCTCACTCGTTTCGTACTCGGTCATCGGCTGCTCGTGGTGGTGCTCTGGTCGGTGGTGCTGGTCGCCGGCGTAGCGGCCTCCTCCTCCGTCACCGATCGGCTGTCGACGCAGTTCAGCTTCCCGGGCCAGCCCGGCTACGAGGCCAACACCGCCATCCTGCGGCACTACGGCACCGGCGGCCCCACGACCCCGCTCGTGCCCGTGGTCACGCTGTCGGGAGACCACACGGCGAGCGACCCCGCGGTCCGATCGTCACTCGTCAAGGCCTTCGCCCGTCTGGACGAGGATCCGCGCTTGCGCGTGGTCTCCTCCTCTACCACCGGTGACGATGCGTTCATCGCCGACCACGGGCAGACCGTCTTCGCGCTGGTCTACCCGCCACCCGGCGACCAGAACGCGTCGTTGGCCGATCTGGTGCAACAGCGACTGGACCAGGCCCTGCCGGCCGGTACGACGGTGCGCGTCACCGGTGTAAGCCAGCTCAGCGCCCAGGCGGCGGAGTCCGGCGGTAGCACCGGCGTACTCGTGGAGACCCTGGTTGCCGCGGGGGGAGCGTTGGTGGTGTTGGCGCTCGTGTTCGGCTCGCTGCTGGCGCTGCTGCCGATGCTGGTGGCCGGGGTGTCGATCCTGTCCACGTTCCTTGCGGTGCTCGGGTTGACCACGTTCACCGATGTGAGCTTCCTGGTGCAGTTCCTCATCGCCTTGATCGGCCTCGGGGTCGCGATCGACTACTCGCTGCTGCTGGTGACGCGGTGGCGGGAGGAACGTGGCCGTGGCCGGGACAACGATGATGCGGTCCGCGTCGCCATGTCCACGGCGGGCCGGTCGGTGGTGTTCAGCGGCGTGACCGTTGCCCTGGGGTTGGTGGTGCTGGTGCTGGTACCGGTGCCGTTCCTGCGCAGCGTCGGATACGCCGGCGCGCTGATCCCCGCGGTCAGCGTCCTGGTGACGCTGACCTTGCTGCCGGCGCTGCTGTCGAAAGTCGGCCCGCGCGTGGACTGGCCGCGCCGCCGCGCCCGCGGCCGCGGTGCACGCCGTACCGGCAGGGTGTGGACACGATGGGCCGGCCTGGTGGTACGGCACCGGTGGGTCGCGGCGGGTGCGGCGTTGGCGGTGCTGGCACCGCTGGTGGTGGCCGCGACCACGATCCGGCTGGGTACCGCGCCCTCGGACGCGCTGCCCGGAGACGGCCCGGCGCGGGTCGCCGTACAGCACCTGTCCGCGACCGGCGTTCCGAGCGGCGTGTTGACGCCCATCGAGGTGCTCGTCCCCGGTGGCGAGGATCCGCAGCGCGTCGCGACGACGCTGGACGGGGTCGACGGCGTGTTCGCGGCGACGCCCGCAACGGGGACCGCCGCTGGAGCCCCGGCGGCGCTGGTCGATGTCCTCCCGCGCCACGAGACCAGCACCGACGCCGGGCAGGACACGCTGGCCACGGTCCGGGACGTGGTCGCCGAGCGCTTCCCCCGGGCCAGGGTCGGTGGCAGCGGCGCGCAGCTCGTCGACGCCGTCGACGCGTTGTACAGCAACATCATCTGGCTGCTGGTCGTGGTGGCCGCTGTGGCGTTCGTGCTGCTGGCTCGGGCGTTTCGTTCGTTCCGGTTGGCCGCGCAGGCGGTGCTGCTCAACGTCGTCTCGATCGCCGCCGCGTACGGGGCCGCGGTCCTGATCTGGCAGGACGGGTTCGGCTCGCAGTTGCTGTTCGGGTACCACGCGCTGGGCTCGATCACGTTCTGGGTGCCGCTGATCACGTTCGCGTTCTTGTTCGGCCTCTCGATGGACTACGAGGTGTTCCTCCTCTCCCGCATGCGCGAGACCTATGACGAGTCCGGGTCGTTGCATACGGCTGTGGTCGAAGGCCTGGGGCGGGTCGGGCGGCTGGTGACCGGCGCGGCGGTGATCTTGTTCCTGGCGTTCGTGTCGTTGTCGGCGGTTCCGGCCGTCGACGTCAAGGTCATGGCCACCACGTTGGGGATCGGGATCCTGCTCGACGCCACCGTGGTCCGCGGCGTCCTCGTCCCCGCGGTCACCGCCCTCACCGGCATCGGAGTTGTCAGAAGTGGGACACGTCATGACGTGCTCAACGTCTGACAACTCGTAGGGTGTGGGTGTGCGTCACGTCTACTCCGGCAAGGTGCGCGATCTCTACGAGTACGCCGAGGGGCGGCTGCTGATGGTCGCCTCGGACCGCATCTCCGCCTACGACTACGTCCTGCCGACCCCGATCCCGGACAAGGGCACGGTGCTCACCCGGATGTCGCTGTGGTGGTTCGAGGAGCTCGCCGATCTGGTGCCGAACCACGTGGTCTCCGCGGACGTTCCCGGGGAGTTCGCCGGGAGAGCGGTGGTCTGTGAGCGGCTGGAGATGTACCCGGTGGAGTGCGTCGCCCGTGGCTACCTGACCGGGTCCGGGCTGGCCGACTACCAGGCCACCGGCTCCGTCTGCGGAGTGCCGCTGCCGGACGGACTCCTGGACGGGTCCCGGCTCCCGGAGCCGGTGTTCACCCCGGCCACCAAGGCCGCGCAGGGCGACCACGACCAGAACGTGTCCTTCGACGACGTAGCGGCCGCGGTCGGTGCCGACACCGCAGCCACCCTCCGCGACCTGACCCTGCGTGTCTACGCCCGCGCCGAGACGCTCGCCCGGGACCGCGGGATCATCCTCGCCGACACGAAACTGGAGTTCGGTCGGCGGGCCGACGGGACCGTCGTACTCGCCGACGAGGTGCTCACCCCGGACTCCTCGCGGTTCTGGCCCGCCGACGCCTGGGAGCCGGGCCGCCCGCAGCCGTCGTACGACAAGCAGTTCGTGCGCGACTGGCTCACCTCGCCGGCGTCCGGCTGGGACCGGCACTCCGACACGCCGCCGCCGGAACTGCCCGCGGACGTGGTCGAGAAGACGCGCTCCCGGTACGTCGAGGCGTACGAGCGGCTGACGGGGCACCGCTTCTCGACGTAGGCTCCGTGGTGTCAGACTGTGGCCCCTCACCCGGCGACGGCCTGACAACCCGACGAAGGAGGCTGCCGCCGATGTTGAACCTCGCCGTGATGCTGGAAGACAGCGCCCGCAACTTCCCTGACCGCGACGCGGTCGTGCTCGGCGACTCCCGCTTCACCTACGCCCAGATCGAGGCGATGGCCAGCAAGGTGGCGCACCTGCTGACCGACCGCGGGATCGAGCCCGGTGACAAGGTCGCGCTGTCATGCCCGAACCTGCCGTTCTTCCCGATGGTCTACTACGGCATCCTCAAGGCCGGAGCGGTCGTCGTGCCGCTCAACGTCTTGTTCAAGGCACGCGAGGTGGCCTACCACCTGCGTGACTCCGATGCCAAGGCGTACTTCTGCTTCGAAGGCACCGCCGAGCTCCCGATGGGCCAGGCAGGGTGGCAGGCGTACGGCGAGGCCGAGGCCTGCGAGCACTTCTTCTTGATCACCGCCGACCCGGCCGCGGCGTCGCCGATCGAGGGAGCGGAGACGCTGGGCGCGGCCGTCGCCGACCGGCCGGCGACGTTCGAGTCGCGGGCCACCAGCGAAAGCGACACCGCGGTCATCCTCTACACCAGCGGCACGACCGGACAGCCGAAGGGCGCGGAGCTGACCCATTCCAACATGGTGTTCAACGCCATCGAGTCCGCCAAGCTCGCGGCGCCCCGGGAGTCCGGGTACGACGTGTACCTGCTCGCCCTGCCGCTGTTCCACTCCTTCGGGCAGACCGTGGTCATGAACTGCGGGTTCTTCGGTGCCGGGACCCTGGTGATGCTGCCCCGCTTCGACCCCGCGCAGGCGCTGCGGCTGATGGTCGCCGAGGGCGTGACGTCGTTCGCCGGCGTACCCACGATGTGGTGGGGTCTGCTCGGTGCCCTGACCGACGACGTGGACGTGGACACGATCGCGGCCAACCTCCGGTTCGCTGCCTCCGGTGGGTCCCCGCTGCCGGTGGAGATCCTGAAGGAGATCAAGTCCCGGTTCCACATCAACATCCAGGAGGGGTACGGGCTGTCGGAGACCTCCCCGGTGGCCACGTTCACCCCGCGCGAGGGCGACCCGCGGCCCGGCTCGATCGGGACGCCGATCTGGGGCGTGCAGGCCACACTGGTCGACGAGGACTGGAACGAGGTCACCGAGGTCGGGGCGGTCGGCGAGATCGCGATGCGCGGCCACAACATCATGAAGGGCTACTACAAGCGCCCGGACGAGACCGCGGCGGTGATGCAGGACGGCTGGTTCCGCTCCGGCGACCTTGCCACCCGTGACGAGGACGGGTACTACTTCATCGTCGACCGCGCCAAGGACATGATCCTCCGCGGCGGGTTCAACGTGTATCCGCGGGAGGTGGAGGAGGTCATGCTCACCCACCCAGCGGTGTCACTGGTGGCCGTGGTCGGCGTACCGGATGAGGCGCACGGCGAGGAGATCAAGGCGTTCGTGATCCGGGAGAAGGACCACGACGACCTCACCGAGGCCGACCTGGTCGCCTGGTGCAAGGAGCAGATGGCGGCGTACAAGTATCCCCGCACCGTCGAGTTCCGCGACGAGCTCCCGATGACCGCCACCGGAAAGATCCTCAAACGCGAGCTCGCCTGACCGAACACCCCCGACCCACCGTTTTCGGGGTCAGAACGGCCGGATTCGGTGGGGGAGAGGTGTTCGGTCGGGGTTGGGGGAGGGGTCAGCGCCAGGCGTCGGCGATCTGGCGGTAACTGGTGATCCGGCGGTTGCGGCCGATGCTCGGGGTCACGATCACCAGCTCATCGGCCTCGGCCTGCTCACGCATGGCACGGAGCCGCTGCACCACCTCCGGCGCGGGTCCGGTCACCATCCGGGAGTCCGGGCCCCGGCGCTGACTGCGGAACTCCTCGGAGCGGGCGAACTCGGTGACCTCCTCCGGACGCAGCGGTTCCCGGATGTTGCGCCGTAGGTTGTGCATCGTCAGGGTCCAACCCGCCTCGAACTCCATCACGTCGGTCTCGTCGTCGCTGGCAAACGCGAGGACCGACATCGCCGAGTACGGCGTGTCGCCCTCCCGCCGGGGCTGGAACTCCGTCCGGTACTGCCGCAGCAGGTCGAACGCGATGTCCGGGCTCATGTGGTGGGCGAAGACGGCCGTCATCCCGTTGACCGCGGCGAACTTCGGTCCGTACTGGCTGGAGCCGAGCATGAAGATCTCGGGCTGCTCGTCCACCTCGGGTGCCGCGAGCAGCCGACGGTAGGGGTGGTCGGGCGGGAAGTCCTGCCCCGCGTCGAGGAACGCCAGCAACTCGGCCACCTGCGCGGGGAACTCCGCCCCCGGGTCGACGTCGATGCCACGGCGGAGCACGTGCGCGGTCAGCGGGTCCGTGCCGGGGGCGCGACCCAGCCCGAGGTCGATCCGGCCCGGGTACGCCGCGAGCAGCGTCCGGAACATCTCCGCCACCTTGTACGGCGAGTGGTTGGGCAGCATGATCCCGGCCGCGCCGACCCGGATCCGTTGGGTGTGCGCGGCGATGTGGCTGATCAGGATCTCCGGGGCGGTACACGCCAGGCTCCGCATGTTGTGATGCTCCGACACCCAGTACCGGCGGTACCCGGCCTCCTCGACGGCCCGGGCTACGTCGACGGCGCCGGCGATCGACGCGCTGGCTGGCTCGCCGTACTCGATGCCGACGAAGTCGAGGACGGACAGTGGCAGCGGTGACGCGGGGGAGGCCATGACAGCCTCAAGCCTAGCCACCGGCAGACCGGCACCTGATCGTGGCCAGGAGCAAGGGGCCAGGCAGAAAGTGCAAAGGGAGCAAGGGGACAGGGAGAAAGGGCCGGGCTATTCGCCGTTACCCGGCCCTTCCAATCCCCCGTTTGGCCCGCGGGCGGCTCCCCCGAGTCACCGTGCGGACCCCTGGAGCGTTTTCCACGCTCTGGTCTCCCCGGAAACCTAGGAGGTCCCCGGTGTTTCACTGATACAGACGTCTGCCAGACGGATTTGGTTGCCTTCCGGGCGCACTTTTCTCGGGGCCCTTCCGTAGACTGTGGCTGCACCCGCCCGCCTGACCGCATCAGCAGAGGAGCGCCCGTGGCACGCGTCGTCGTCGACGTCATGTTGAAGCCGGAGATCCTCGACCCGCAGGGGAAGGCGGTCCAGGGTGCATTGCCCCGGCTCGGGTTCTCCGGGATCCGCGCGGTGCGTCAGGGGAAGCGGTTCGAGCTGGAGCTGGACGGCCCGGCGACCGAGGAGCGGCTCGCGGACGTGCGGCGGGCCGCGGAGACGCTGTTGTCCAACCCGGTGATCGAGGACTTCACGGTGCGGGTCGAGGCGTCGGCGCAGGCGGCGTCTGCGGACGCGGACGCATGAGGGTCGGCGTCGTCACCTTCCCCGGCTCGCTGGATGACACCGACGCCCAACGAGCTGTCCGCGTGGCCGGTGCTGAGGCGGTGCCGCTGTGGCACGGGGACGCCGACCTGCGCGGTGTCGACGCCGTCGTCCTCCCCGGTGGGTTCTCCTACGGCGACTACCTGCGCTGCGGTGCCATCGCTCGGTTCGCCCCGGTGATGGACGAGGTCGTGACTGCCGCAGCGAGGGGGATGCCGGTGCTCGGGATCTGCAACGGGTTCCAGATCCTGTGTGAGTCCGGGCTGCTGCCGGGGGCGTTGATCCGGAACGACCACCAGCGGTTCCTCTGCCGCGACCAGCGGCTCCGGATCGAGAACACCGAGACCGCCTGGACCTCGCGCTACGCCGCCGGCGCCGAGGTCACGATCGTCCTCAAGAACGGGGAGGGCGGGTACGTGGCCGACGATGCGACGCTCGACCGGCTGGAGGGCGAGGGCCGGGTCGTGGCCCGGTACGTCGAGGGGAACCCGAACGGCTCCCTGCGCGACATTGCCGGTGTATGCAACGAGGCAGGCAACATCGTCGGCCTGATGCCGCACCCGGAGCATGCCGTCGACACCCTGTTCGGCGCCGGTACCGACGGCCTGGGGTTCTTCGCCTCGGCGACCGATGCCGTGGCTGCGTGACCAGCTGAATCGTTATCCACTCTTATCGCCAAAGCCGCTCACATGTTGCGGCGTGCATGGGACCATGCACATGTCTGGTTCGCCGGCCCGTGCATGGCCAGGCGCCGCGATGTCGGGATGCACGGAGTTTTCGGGGAGAGAGCCTTGGCGGTCAACAGGAAGATCGGGGCAGCGGCAGCGTTGGCGGTGGCGGTAGCCACCGTCGCTGCATGTACGGCGGTGACCAGACAGACTCACGTGGCGCCGCCGCCACAGGTGGCCGGGGTGACGGTCAACGCACAGCAACCGGTCACGACGGCTCCGCATCCGCGCGTCCGTCCCCGGCCGGTCGGCGCCACGGGCCAGGGAGTTGGAAACCCTCCGAAGAAGCAGCCGAACATCATCTACGTGCTGACCGACGACCTGTCGACGGATCTGGTTCCCTTCATGCCGCACGTGGTGGACATGAAACGGCGGGGACTCAGTTTCACGCATTTCTTCGCCACCGACTCGCTGTGCTGTCCGTCGCGGTCGTCGATCCTGACCGGTAAGTTCCCCCACGACACCGGCGTGTTCGACAACACCGCACCCGACGGCGGCTTCGACGCCTACGTCAGCCACGGCAACGTGGGCCATACCTTCGCCACCGCCTTGCACAAGGTGGGTTACCGCACCGGCTTCATGGGCAAGTTTCTCAACGGTTACAAGCCACACCGTTGGGAGTACGGGCATCGGCCGTGGGTCAGCCCCGGCTGGGACGTGTGGATGCCGCAAAGCGGAGGCGCCTACAACCAGTACAACTACTGGATGGCTGACAACCAGAAGCTCACCCACTACGGCACGTCGCCCCGGGACTACTCCACCACAGTGCTGTCGAACCACGCCGCGAGGTTCGTCCGACAGTCTGCACGGACCGACAAGCCGTTCATGCTGGAGGTCGCCACCTATGCCCCCCACCGGCCGTTCACTCCGGCGAAGCAGGATCTGCACAAGTTCCCCTGGCTCCGGGCGCCGCGCAGCCCGGCGTACGCCCAACCGGTTCGCAACGCCACGTCGTGGCTGAGCGGTTTCCCGGCGATGACGCAGCAGGAGGAGCGCCGCACCAATGCGGAGTTCCGCAAGCGGGTGCGGTCGGTGCAGGCAGTGGACCGCATGATCGGGCGCCTGGAGAAACTGGTGTGGAACCTGCACCTGCAGCGCGAGACCTACATCATCTTCAGCTCCGACAACGGCTACCACCTCGGGGAGCACGAGCTGCGTGCGGGGAAGCAGACCGCGTTCGACACCGACATCCGGGTGCCGCTGGTCGTCGTCGGCCCCGGCGTACCGGCTGGTAAGAAGGTGGACGCGATGACGGCGAACATCGACATGTGCCCGACGTTCGAAGACCTCGGCGGTGCCACGATCCCCGCTGATGTCGACGGCCGCAGCCTCGCTCCGTGGATCCGCGGGAAGCACCCGAAGAACTGGCGGGATGCGGTGCTGGTCGAACACCACGGGCCGGACACCGACCCGTCCGACCCCGACTTCCCCGGCAAGCACTCCGGCAACCCGCCCTCCTACGCAGCGATCCGCACCCACGACTCGCTGTACGTCGAGTACGTCACCGGCGCACAGGAGTACTACAACCTGCGTACCGACCCCTGGGAGATGGACAACCGGGCGGGCAGCATGCCAGCGAGCCTGCACCACGAACTCGCCTCCGCGCTGCACGCGATGCAGGACTGTCACGGCGGCAGACAATGCTGGAAGGCGGCCCATCTCCGCACTCGGTAGCCTAACCGGGTGACCGCCCCGTCCCTGGACACCGTCGAGCACGCTCGAGCCACCCCCGATACCGCCCAGCCGTGGGAACAGCTGGGACTGAAGGCCGAGGAGTACGCCCAGCTCCGGGAGATCCTGGGCCGTCGCGCCACGTCGTCGGAACTGGCGATGTACTCGGTGATGTGGAGTGAACACTGCTCCTACAAGTCCTCCAAGGCACATCTGCGCCAGTTCGGCGAGGGCCTGACCGACACCATGCGGGACCGCCTGATGGTGGGTATGGGAGAGAACGCGGGCGTGGTCGACATCGGCGACGGGTACGCCGTGACCTTCAAGGTGGAGTCGCACAACCACCCCTCCTACGTGGAGCCCTACCAGGGCGCAGCCACCGGCGTCGGCGGCATCGTCCGCGACATCCTCGCGATGGGGGCGCGACCGGTCGCCGTCCTGGACTCGTTGCGGTTCGGGCCGTTGGAGGCACCCGATACCCAGCGAGTACTCCCCGGGGTCGTGGCCGGGGTCGGCGGGTACGGAAACTGCCTCGGCCTGCCGAACATCGGCGGCGAGACCGGGTTCGACGCCTCCTACGCGGGGAACCCGCTGGTGAACGCGCTGTGCGTCGGCGTACTGCGGCATGACGAGATCCAGCGTGCCGCCGCATCCGGTGCCGGGAACCAGGTCATCCTGTACGGCGCGAGGACCGGCGGCGACGGTATCGGCGGCGTCTCCGTGCTCGCCTCGGAGACGTTCCGCAGCAGTGGTCCCGCGAAGCGACCCAGCGTCCAGGTCGGTGACCCGTTCATGGAGAAGCTGCTGATCGAGTGCACCTTGGAGCTGTTCGCCGCGCGGCTGGTCACCGGGATCCAGGACTTGGGAGGGGCCGGGCTGTCCTGTGCGACATCGGAGCTGGCCAGTGCCGGCGACGGCGGCATGCACATCTGGCTGGACCGGGTACCGCTCCGGGACGCCTCCCTGGCGCCGGAGGAGATCTTGATGAGCGAGTCACAGGAGCGGATGATGGCCGTCGTCCCGCCCGGTGCCGTCGAACGGTTCATGAAGATCTGCGCCAAGTGGGAGGTCGACGCCACGGTCATCGGCGAGGTCGACGACTCCGGCCGGCTCACGGTCGACTGGTACGGCGAGACGATCGTCGACGTCCCACCCCGCACCGTGGCACACGAAGGCCCGGTCTACCAGCGGCCGTATACGCGACCCGGTGACCAGGATGCCCTGGCAGCGGACACGACGGCACGCCTGCCGCGTCCCCGCGACGGCGCCGGCCTGCGGGAGGCCCTGCTGTGCATGCTCGGCGGCGCCGGGCTGTGCGACCGGTCCTGGGTCACCGACCAGTACGACCGCTACGTCCGCGGCAACACGGCCCTCGCCCAGCCCGAGGACGCCGGGGTGATCCGCGTGGACGAGTCCACCCGCCTGGGGGTGGCGCTGGCGCTGGACGGGAACGGCCGGTTCGCCCGGCTCGACCCCTATGCCGGGGCACAGCTGGCGGCGGCCGAGGCGTACCGCAACGTGGCCACCTGCGGCGCCCGCCCGCTCGCGGCGACCGACTGCCTCAACTTCGGCTCCCCGGAGGACCCGGAGGTGATGTGGCAGTTCGCCGAGGCATGCCGCGGGTTGGCCGACGCGTGCCGGACCTTGGAGGTGCCGGTCACCGGCGGCAACGTCAGCCTCTACAACCAGACCGGCGACACCCCGATCCTGCCCACCCCGGTCGTCGGCGTGCTCGGTGTCCTCGACGACGTGAGCCGCCGTACGCCGATGGGCTGGCCGGACGACGGCACCCGCAGGCCGGTGCTCCTGCTCGGTGCGACCCGGGACGAGCTGGACGGCTCGGAATGGGCGCGCACCGTGCACGGCCACCTCGGCGGGCGACCACCCCGGGTCGACCTGGACGCGGAGCGACGGCTGGCCGACGTACTCGTGCAGTCAGCGGCCGAGGGCCTGCTGGCGGCCGCGCACGACCTGTCCGAGGGCGGGCTGGCGCAGGCGCTGGTGGAGTCCTGCCTCCGCTGCGGTGTCGGTGTCGAGGTCGAGCTGCCGGACGCGCTCGACCCGTTCGTCGCCCTGTTCGCCGAGTCCGCCGCGCGCGCTGTCGTCGCGACGGCGCCGGAGTCCGCCGACGCGGTCATCGATCGGTGCCGTCGGGACGGCGTCCCGGTGACGCCGTTGGGCACCACCACCGACGGAGGGGACGGTGCCGCGCTAGCGGTGCACGGGCAGTTCACGCTGCCGCTGGCCGAGATCCGCGATGTCTGGTCCGCGACCCTGCCGCGCATCTTCGGCTGAAGCGGCTAATTGCGAACATCTTGCAACAGCAACCTCTTCGCAGGTAGGGTCGTTCATCATGCAGCAGTTGATGGCTCCGGAACGGGTGCGGTCGCGGGTGGGCCGGGAGCAGTGGCGCTCCTACCTGGGGATGTACGGCTTCATCGCGCTGTTGCACGTGCTCGGCTGGGGGACCCTGCTGCTGTTCGTCGTCCCCGGTGACTACAACGTCGGCGGCGAGGCATTCGGGATCGGTCTCGGCCTGACTGCCTACACGCTGGGGATGCGGCACGCGTTCGACGCCGACCACATCGCCGCGATCGACAACACGACCCGGAAGATCCGTGAGGATCGCGGGAAACAGCCGCTGTCGGTCGGATTCTGGTTCTCCCTCGGCCACTCCACGGTGGTCGTGGTGATGGTCGGCCTGATCGCGTTCGGCGTCCGTGCGCTCACCAGCGAGGTCACCAGCTCCGACTCGTTCGTGTCGCGCTATGCCGGCCTCTTCGGCGCGTCGGTCTCCGGCGTCTTCCTGATCATCATCGGGATCCTCAACCTCGTCGTGCTGTTCGGGATCATCGGCGTCTTCCGCCGGATGCGCGAGGGACGCTATGACGAGGCCGAGCTGGAGGAGCAGCTGGCCAAACGGGGCTTGATGAACCGCTTCTTCGGCGGCCTGATGAAGTTCGTCACCAAGCCCGTGCACATCTA
Source organism: uncultured Nocardioidaceae bacterium (assembly GCA_964385195.1). Classification (GTDB taxonomy): domain Bacteria; phylum Actinomycetota; class Actinomycetes; order Propionibacteriales; family Nocardioidaceae; genus CAYLOC01. The sequence goes on along the minus strand of CAYLOC010000001.1, from coordinate 22,615 downwards.
TCCCATCGGCGTCCTGTTCGGCTTCGGCTTCGACACCGTCAGTGAGATCGCACTGCTTGCCATCGCCGGGACCGCAGTGGCGGGTGGACTGCCCTGGTACGCCGTACTGGTGCTGCCGATTCTGTTCACCGCCGGCATGTCCTTGCTGGACACCACCGACGGTGCGTTCATGAACTCCGCGTACGGATGGGCGTTCGCCCGGCCGGTCCGCAAGGTCTTCTACAACATGGCGGTGACCACCGTCTCCGTCGTCGTGGCGCTGGTGATCGGCCTGATCGAGGTGATCGGCGTCATCTCCGCCAAGACCGGGGTCACCGGCGGCCCGATCGGCTGGATCGGGGGGCTGGACCTGAACTACGTCGGGTACGGGATCGTGGTCGTCTTCGTGCTCGCCTGGGCACTGGCGATCGCGGTGTGGAAGCTCGGTGGTGTGGAGCAACGGTGGAGCAACCGTCTGGCCGAGGACGAGGCCGGGTAACACCCGGGGGAACAGCATGACCGCTGCACGCTGCGGAATATGCTGAGTCCGTGGCCCGCCGTCTGCGCCCCCTTTCCCCCTCCGAGGCCGCGGCGTTGCTGGAGCGACTGGACCTCTCGGTGACCACCGGCGGGCGGCCGGACGATGCGGACGTCCGTACGGCGGTGCAGCACTTCCTGGCGGTACTCGCCGAGCGGCATCCGGGCAAGAGCGTGGAAGTGCGGGTCCCGCCGTATGCGGCGGTGCAGTGCATCGAAGGTGCTCGCCATACCCGCGGAACCCCGCCGGCCGTGGTGGAGACCGACGCCGCCACCTGGCTGCGGCTCGCGCGCGGGGAGAGCCGGTTCGCGGAGGCGGTCCACGACGGCAGCGTCCGGGCCTCGGGGGAGCGGTCGGACCTCTCGGCGTACCTGCCGCTGACCTGAGTCGATAGCATCCCCGTCATGAGCGAAGACCTACGTGCTGCCGTTGACCGTGTTCTTCCGCAGGTGCGGGCCGACCTGGAGTCCCTCGTCCGCATCCAGTCCGTCGGGGCGGACCCGAACCGGCACGACGAGGTACGCCGGTCCGCCGCAGCCGTGGCGGCCCTGTTCGAGGCCGAGGGACTGGACACCCAGACGGTGCAGATCGGCGACGGGCTGCCCGCGGTGATCGCCCGCAAACCCGCACCTCCGGGCCAACCCACGGTGCTGTTGTACGCCCACCACGACGTCCAGCCGGAGGGCAGCCACCATGCGTGGGACTCGCTCCCGTTCGAGCCGGTCGAGCGTGATGGCCGTCTGTTCGGTCGGGGCGCGGCCGACGACAAGGCAGGGGTTGCTGCCCACCTGGCCGCGATCCGTGCTCACGGTGCCGCCAACCTCCCGGTCGGGGTCACCGTGTTCGTCGAGGGCGAGGAGGAGTCCGGTTCGCCCTCGCTGTCGGCGATTCTCGCCGAGCACCGCGACCTGCTCGCCAGCGACGCGATCGTGATCGCCGACTCCGGCAACTGGGACATCGGTACGCCGGCGCTCACCACCTCCTTGCGCGGCATGGCCAGCGTCGTGGTCGAGCTGCGGACGCTGCACCATGCCGTCCACTCCGGAATGTGGGGAGGAGTGGCGCCGGACGCGCTGACCGCACTGTGCCGGCTGCTTGCCACGTTGCACGACGAGGCGGGAAACGTCGCGGTCGACGGGCTCGTCTCCGGGCCGGCCGCCGACCTGGACTATCCCGAGGAGCGGGTGCGGGCCGAGGCCGGCATCCCGGACGGCGTACAGCTCATCGGCAGCGGCTCGGTGGTGTCCCGGCTCTGGACGCGGCCGGCGATATCGGTCGTGGCGCTGGACGCTACCCGGGTCGCCGATGCCAGCAACACCCTGCTGCCGACGGCACGGGCCAAGGTGAGTCTGCGGGTCGCCCCCGGCGATCACGCCGCCCAGGCGCTGGAGCGCCTGAAGCAGCACCTGGTCGCGCACGCGCCGTGGGGCGCGCACGTCACGTTCGGCCACGAAGACTCCGGTGAGCCGTTCGCGGTCGACGCCACCGGGCCGGCGTACGATGCCGCCCGCGCCGCGTTCACGAAGGCGTGGGACGGAACCGCACCGGTGGACATGGGCGTCGGCGGGTCGATCCCGTTCATCGCCGAGTTCGCACAGATCTTCCCGGACGCGGCGATCCTGGTCACCGGCGTCGAGGACCCGGACACTCGTGCGCACGGCGCCAACGAGGGCCTGCACCTGGGAGAGTTCGCCCGCGTGTGTCACGCGGAGGCGCTGCTTCTTCGCAACCTGGCCACCACCTAGACTGAGGCCGTGCCTCGCGGAGACGGACGCCTCACCCACGAGATCGACCCCCAGCACCCCGGACCGCAGGATGCCTGCGGCGTTTTCGGCGTGTGGGCACCGGGCGAGGACGTGGCCAAACTGACCTACTTCGGCCTGTACGCCCTGCAACACCGGGGACAGGAGTCGGCCGGGATCGCGGCCAGTAATGGTGAGCAGATCCTGGTCTACAAGGACATGGGCCTGGTCTCGCAGGTGTTCGACGAGCCAACGCTGGAGACTCTGAAAGGTCACCTCGCGATCGGGCACACCCGCTACTCCACTACCGGGGCCAGCGTGTGGGCGAACTCGCAGCCGACGTTCCGGCCGACGCCGGCCGGCTCGCTCGCCCTGTGTCACAACGGCAACCTGACCAACTCCCCCGAACTGGCCGCCCTCTCCGAAGAGCGCGCGAGGCGCGGACTGGGCGTGCGGGTCGGGAACGGCCACACCGACTCCAGCGACACCGAGCTGGTCACCGCGCTGCTCTCGACGTACGCCGACCGGTCGCTGGAAGATGCCGCCGCGGACCTGTTCCCGATGCTCGCCGGTGCGTACTGCTTCACGTTCATGGATGAGGGGACGCTGTACGCCGCCCGCGACCCCTACGGGGTGCGGCCGCTGGTGCTGGGGCGGCTGGAACGCGGCTGGGTGGTGGCCTCCGAGACCGCGGCACTGGACATCGTCGGGGCCGGGTATGTTCGCGACGTGGCCCCGGGCGAGCTCCTGGCCATCGACGAGAACGGCGTCCGCAGCCGGCAGTTCGCACCGCCGACACCCAAGGGGTGCCTGTTCGAGTTCGTCTACCTCGCCCGACCGGACACCGTGGTCAGCGGCCACCGGGTACACAGCGTCCGTACCGAGATCGGCCGGGCGCTGGCCCGAGAGCACCCCGTCGACGCCGACCTGGTGATCCCGGTGCCCGAGTCCGGCACGCCGGCGGCGATCGGCTACGCCCAGGAGAGCAAGATCCCCTATGGCCAGGGGTTCGTCAAGAACTCCTACGTGGGGCGTACGTTCATCCAGCCCAGCGACACCATCCGGCAACTCGGTATCCGGTTGAAGCTCAACGCCCTGCGTGACGTGGTGGAGGGCCAGCGGCTGGTCGTCGTCGACGACTCGATCGTCCGGGGGAACACCCAGCGAGCCCAGGTGCGGATGCTGCGGGAGGCCGGGGCACGAGAGGTCCACGTGCGCATCGCGAGCCCCCCGATGAAGTGGCCGTGTTTCTACGGGATCGACTTCGCGACCAAGGCCGAGCTGGTCGGAGCCGCCATGACCGCGGAGGAGATCGGCCGTTCCATCGGCGCGGACTCGCTGGGGTACGTGTCCCTCGACGCGCTGATCGCGTCCTCCGGGGTGGCCAAGCACCAGCTGTGCCGGGCGTGTTTCGACGGCGAGTACCCGCTGGGGACGCCCGCCGGGCAGGACCGGGACACGTACCCCCTGGAGCTCACCGCCGCAGCCCCGCGCCCCGACGGCCTGGCCAGCGCCGCCGTCGGCGGTGGCGCTGCCGACAGCCTCCGCCGCCCGTGAGCGGATCCGACCGCGCCGGCGGTGCCTACGCCGCGGCCGGTGTCTCGGTCGCCGAAGGGGACCGAGCCGTCGCACTGATGCGGCAGTCGGTGGAGAAGGCGCAGCGCCCGGAGGTCGTGGGAGGCATCGGCGGCTTCGCGGGGCTGTTCGACGCCAGCGCCCTCCACCGGTACCGCCGTCCGCTGCTGGCGAGCAGCACCGACGGGGTCGGGACGAAGGTGGCGATCGCGCAGGCGATGGACCGCCACGACACGCTCGGCTTCGACCTGGTGGCCATGTGTGTGGACGACCTGGTCGTGTGTGGCGCCGAGCCGTTGTTCCTGACCGACTACATCGCGTGCGGGCGGGTCGTTCCCGAGCGGGTGGCCGCGATCGTCAGCGGCATCGCCGCCGCGTGCGCGGAAGCCGGGTGCGCCCTGCTGGGTGGTGAGACCGCCGAGCACCCTGGGCTACTCGGGCCGGATGAGTACGACGTCGCCGGGGCTGCTACCGGAGTCGTGGAGGCCGACGCCATGCTCGGACCCGACCGGGTACGCGCCGGAGACGTCCTGGTCGCGGTCGGTTCCTCCGGTCTGCACGCCAACGGCTACTCCCTGGTACGCCGGGTGCTGCTTGAGGACGCCCGGTGGGAGCTGGACCGGGAGGTTCCTGAGCTCCAGCGATCACTGGGGGAGGAGCTGCTGGAGCCGACCACGATCTACGCTCCCGCCTGCCTGGACGTTGCGCGGCTTGCCGGGACCCGCGCAATGGCGCATGTGACCGGGGGCGGGCTCGCTGCGAACCTGCAGCGAGTGCTCCCGCCGGACGTGGAAGCGGTCGTGGACCGCCGTACCTGGACCCCGCTCCCGGTGTTTACTCTGGTCGGACGAGTGGGGTCCGTGTCGCGGGCCGACCTGGAGCAGACCCTGAACATGGGGGTGGGTCTGGTGGTCGTGGCGGCACCAGAGACGGCCGACGAGGTCGTGGCGACGCTCCGGGCACATGCACTGACCGCCTGGGTGTGCGGTGCTGTCGCCGGCGAATCCGGGGGACGGGTCCGGTTGAGCGGCGATTACGCTCCCGGCTGACAAACGCCGGGCCGGGGGTGTGTATCTGCGCGCGCGGCCAGGTATCGTGGGAGCCACGGATGACAAAGAAGGAAGACCGGGCACCACATGGGTGGACCCGGCATCGATGTGCGAGGGGGTCGACCCTATGGGGCGCGGCCGTGCGAAGGCGAAGCAGACGAAGGTTGCTCGCGAGTTGAAGTACCGCGAGTTCAACACTGACTTTGCCGAACTGGAACGGGAACTGCACGGGAAGCGTGCAGACGAACCCGGCGACGAGTATGACGACCCCTATGCCGACGAGCTGGACGACCACGCCGACGAGTCCGCCCAGCGACGCTAAGGCCCGGGGTCAGCCTTCCGGGGTCAGGGGACCGCGATCCGACGGAGGTCACCGACCATGGCCATCCGGCGCTCGGCGATCCGATCCGCTGCAGCGGCCGTGGTGAGCCCCTCCGCGGTGGCGACCGCGAACACGTCCTTCGTGGTGTCGTAGATCTTCGTGGCGCGGGCCTTGGCGCGCTCGAACGAGAACCCCTCGAGTTCGTCGCTGACCTGGATCAGCCCGCCGGCGTTGACGCAGTAGTCCGGAGCGTAGAGGATGCCCCGGCTTTGGAGGACGTCCTCGATGCCGGGATGGGCGAGCTGGTTGTTCGCCGCTCCGCAGACCACGGTGGCCTTGAGCACCTTCACCGTGGTGTCGTCCAAGGCGTCGCCGAGGGCGCAGGGGGCATACACGTCGATGTCGCTGCGTACGAGCTCGTCGGTGTCGGTGACCACGGCAACGTCAGGGTGGTCGGAGCGGACCCGGTCCAGCGCCGGCTGGTAGACGTCGGTCACCACGACCTCGGCACCGTCTTCGATCAGGTGGTTCACCAGGTAGTGGCCCACCTTCCCGACGCCGGCAACGCCGACGCGCCTGCCGTGCAGGCTCGGTGTGCCCCACGCGACCTCGGCGGCGGCCCGCATGCCCTGGAAAACCCCGAAGGCGGTGAGGATGCTGGAGTCGCCGGCGCCGCCGTGGGCGATGGTGCGCCCGGTCACGAAGTCGCACTCCCGGGCGATGACGTCCATGTCCTCGCTGTAGGTGCCGACGTCGCACGCGGTGAGGTAGCGGCCACCGAGGGACTGCACGAACCGGCCATAGGCCCGCAGGAGGGCTTCGGACTTGTCGGTGTGGGGGTCGCCGATGATCACGGCCTTGCCGCCGCCGAAGTCGAGGCCGGTCAACGCGGCTTTGTAGGCCATGCCCTGGGAGAGGTTCAACACATCGCGGACGGCGTCGGCTTCGGACTCATACGGGTAGAACCGGGTGCCGCCCAGCGCGGGACCGAGCGCAGTGGAGTAGATCGCGATGATGGCGCGCAGACCGCTCGGCGGGTGCTGGCAGAACACGACCTGCTCGTGTCCGGTCTCGTTGCTCAGTACGGTGAATCCAGGGGTCTCGGCCACGGCTGCGCGTCTTTCTGGGTCCGTCCCGGGGTGTCGGGAGTGGTGGGGCTCGGTGTCGCGGGTAAGCGGCACACTCCCACGATAGGCCAGCGTGCGGGACGGTCACGGCTCGGCCCGCGCGGGTGGTGAGGGCGATCTGCTCGGAAATTTCCCGTGGCTTCCGATACTGCGGGGGGTTGCTGCACTATGCTTGAGTTGTCTGCGGGTGGGGGGTAGCCGAGGACCACGGCATTGTTGTAACTTTGTGCTGGAAGCAACTATTTGAGGGGGACGTGGTTTTTGTGATGATCGACTACGCTTTACCTGAGATGACCGCTTCATGATTGGGTGAACGTGAGGATCGGTCGACTATCGGCACCCACGTTCCCGGCGTCCAGCGGACAGCTTGGATGCACGACCAGAGGAGGACGAGGTGAACTCCAAGCACACTGAGTCCGAGTCGTTGCTTACTCCGGCCGAGGTCGCCGCGATGTTTCGTGTCGACCCCAAGACTGTCACCCGTTGGGCGAAGGCCGGCAAGTTGAGTTCGATCCGGACACTCGGTGGTCATCGGCGCTACCGCGAGTCGGAGGTGCGCGAGTTGCTGGCCGGCGTACCCCAGCCACGCAAGTCCGACGACTCCTAGGACCCAGCGGCACGTCGGTCCCGTACGCCGAGTACGAGCGCGAACATGTCGGTGAACCGCAGTTCGGCCGGATGGGCACGCTGGATCTGCCGGGCGCCTGCCTCGAGTTCGGCGTCGCTGAACGTCGACAACACCGACATCCACCGGTGACGCACCAACTCCACGTAATGCTCCCGCGCGACCCGTACCGGGTAGCCGGCATAGCCCAGCCGCGCCGTCAGACCGGCCGCGCGCATTGCTGCCACGATCTGGACCGGGTCGGGCTGGTGCCGGCGGAACCGCTCCAGCGCCTCCGGGAACAGCGGGTAGTCCAGGTCCGGCGGCAGGGTCACGATCAGGAACCGTCCGCCGGGCGCCAGCCGGGCCGCCAGGCCCGCGATCGTGCCGGGGATGTCGGAGACGTGGTGGATGGCCTCCTTGATCAGCACCGCGTCGAGCCGGTCATACGGCAGTGCCACTGCCCCACTCGCCACGTCCTCGGCCGTGGCCTGTACCCGCCGCAGGCGGGGGTCGTCGGGTAGCTGGTCGAGCATCGGACGGGACGGGTCGATACACACCACCGGGTTCTGCTCCGTCACCGTGTCGCCGAGCAACCCCAGGAACAAGCCGGTGCCGGCGCCGATGTCGGCGACCCGGTCGCCGGAGGTAACCGCCAACGCGTCCATGATGCGGCGGCTCATCCAGGCGACGTAGTCCGGATCGTGTGCCCAGTTGCCGTTGTACGCCGATGCCAGCCGTGCGTAGTGCTCCTCGGTGTCGAACCCCACCCTGCCTCCCGGGTTCGTCGCGGGCGTGTGGTCCTCGCCCAGGGTAGTGCCGGACGCGGCGTGGTGTCGCCTGCTCAGGCGTCGGGGTACCCCTGGGGGTTCTGGGACTGCCACCGCCACGTATCACGACACATGTCCTCGACCGACCGCGTAGCCCGCCAGCCGAGCTCGGCGTGCGCGCGGGAGGGGTCGGCGTACGAGGTGGCGATGTCACCAGAGCGACGGCCCACGATCTCATAGGGGAGTTCGCGCCCGATGGCCTGTTCGAACGCGTGCAGCAGCTGCAAGACGCTCGTGCCCTGTCCCGTCCCGAGGTTCCACGTGCTGACCGGCTGGTCGGTGGTGGCGAGCTTGTCGAGCGCGGCGACGTGGCCGGCGGCGAGATCCTCGACGTGGATGTAGTCCCGGACGCCGGTGCCGTCGACCGTGTCGTAGTCGTCGCCGAACACCCGTAGCCGGTCGCGGCGGCCCGCGGCGACCTGGGCGATGAACGGCATGAGGTTGTTCGGGATCCCCGCCGGGTCCTCACCGATCCGCCCCGAAGGGTGGGCACCGACCGGGTTGAAGTACCGCAGCAGCGCCACCCGCATCGTGGTGTCGGCCGCGGCGACGTCACGCAGGATCTGCTCCTGCATCATCTTGGTCCAGCCGTACGGGTTGGTGGCCGATGTCGGCTGGTCCTCCGTCGCCGCCTCCTGCCCGGCGCCGTAGACCGTCGCCGAGGAGGAGAACACGAGCTTGTAGACCCCGTGCCGGCGCATCGCCCGGACCAGGGAGAACGTCGAGCCGAGGTTGTTCTCGTAGTACTCCAGGGGCTTCTCCACGCTCTCCCCGACCGCCTTCAGGCCGGCAAAGTGGATCACCGCGTCGATCGGCTCGTGCGTGAACAGGTGCTCGGTCTTGTCCATGTCCCGCAGGTCGAAGCCGTGCACGGGGAGGTGGGCGCCGGTGATCGCCTCCAGCCGACCGATGACGGAGGGCTTGGAGTTGCAGAAGTTGTCCACGATCAAGACGTCGTACCCGGACTCGACCAGGTGCACGACCGTGTGGGACCCGATGTAGCCGGCGCCGCCGGAGACCAGTACACGCATAGGTGGCACCCTATCGCCGAGTTGTCAGAATCTGGGCACGCCATCGCGTGCCCAGATTCTGACAACTCTGCGAGGATGGCTGGGTGAGCCCATCGCAACGACCCGCGACTGCGTCGGTGGTGGTGATCGGTGGCGGCGTGATGGGGGTCAGCACCGCCTACCACCTCGCCGCGGCCGGGGTACGGGACGTGGTGCTACTGGACTCTGGAGCCCTCGGGTCCGGCTCTACGTCGAAGGCTGCCGGCGGCGTCCGGGCGCAGTTCTCCGACCGGACCAACGTCGAGCTCGGCCGCCGCAGCCTGGAGGTGTTCGCCCGGTTCGGCGAGTTGTTCGGCCAGGAGATCGACTTCCACCAGGTGGGCTACCTGTTCGGCCTCGACACCGCGGAGCAGGTGGCGCAGTTCGAGGCCAACGTGGCGATGCAGAACGACCTCGGCGTCCCGAGCCGGATGCTCACCGTCGATGAGGCCACACGGATGTCACCGCTGATGGCCCCGGACGGGCTGGTCGGCGCCGCCTTCTCACCGGACGACGGCCACTGCACCCCGGAGGCGGTGGTGCTGGGCTATGCCACCGCCGCGCGCCGACTCGGCGCCCGGCTGATCCCGCACTGCGCCGCCACCGGGATCGACATCACCAACAGTCGGGTGGCCGCCGTCCACACCGCCGCCGGTCCGATCGCGACCGACTGCGTGGTGTGCGCCGCGGGCGCGTGGTCGGCGGAAGTCGGCGCCTGGGCCGGGGTGGACCTGCCGGTGACCCCGCTGCGCAGGCAGGTGCTGATCACCGACGCGATCCCGGACCTGGACCCGGCGATGCCGTTCACGATCGACTTCGGCACCAGCTTCTACTTCCACCCCGAGGGAGCCGGGCTGTTGCTGGGGATGTCGGACCCCGACGAGACTCCTGGTTTCCAGCTGTCCCGGTCCGATTCCTGGCTGACCAGGCTGGGCGAGGCGATGGCGCGGCGGGCTCCGGCCCTGACCGAAGCCGGGATCGCGTCCGGGTGGGCCGGGCTGTATGAGGACACCCCCGACCACAACGCGCTGATCGGCGCCGCGGCGGAGATCGACGGGTTCCTCTACGCCACCGGCTTCTCCGGCCACGGGTTCTTGATGGGCCCCGCCGTGGGCGAGGTCATGCGTGACCTGTACCTGGGCCGGCCGCCGGTGGTGGACGTGACCGGCCTCGACGTACGCCGATTCTCCGCCGACGCCGTCCGGCCGGAGCAGAACATCGTCTAGGCAGGGTCGCCGAGGAGATCCAGCAACCGCCGGGCCTCGGCTCGTACGGCGTCACGTCCGGCCCCGAGGTAGCGGCGCGGATCCACCAGCGCGGGATCCTCCGCGAGACGTCGCCGTACCGCGTCGGTCAGCACCTTGTTCAGGTGGGTAGCGATGTTGACTTTCGCGATCCCGTTGCGTACCGCCGCCTGCAGTTGGTCGTCCGGTACGCCGGAGGATCCGTGCAGCACCAGCGGTACGTCGAGGGCGCCGCGCAGCGTCGCGATCAACCCCTGGTCGAGCGTGGCATCCCGCGTCACCATCGCATGGGAGGATCCGACAGCGACCGCCAGCGCGTCCACGTCGGTGGCAGTGCAGAACGCCGCGGCCTGGTCGGGGTCGGTCCGCGCCCCGGGGGCGTGAACACCGTCCTTCCCACCGATCTCGCCGAGTTCGGCCTCGACCCAGACGCCGCGCCGGTGGCACCACGTCGTGACCTCGGCAGTGGTGGACTCGTTCTCGCCGTACGGCAGCGCCGACGCGTCGAACATCACCGACGGGAAACCGAGCGACACCGCTTCCTCGACGAGGTGCCGCCGCGTGGCATGGTCCAGGTGCACGACCACCGTTGCGGTCGTGGTCGCCGCGATGCGCAGGCACGCGACGCCCAGGGGTGTGAGGTCACCGTGGTAGCGGACGCAGTTCTGCGAGATCTGCAACACGACCGGGCGCCCGGCGTCCTCGGCGGCGGCCACGAGCGCCTCGGCGTGCTCGATCTGGATCACGTTGAACGCGGCCAGCCCGCCCGGCTGGGCCTGGATCAGGGCGTCGGCCATCGAGGCGAGACTCATCGCACCCCCTCGTGGTCACCGAGTGGCCGGACCCGCACCCGCGTGGCCAGGTCGTCGCGGACGTGCGGGTCGACCTCGCCCGCGACCGGTGCCAGCACCGCGGCGGAGGCACAGGCGACGGCGGCGGCGGCGATCTCCGGCCAGGAGTGTCCTCGTGCCAGCCCCGCCGCCAAGGCGGCGACGGCGGCGTCACCGGCGCCGGTGGGGTTGCCGTCCAGCGGCCGGTCCAGCCGGGCATGCCAGGCGGCGTCGCCGGTCGTCACCACGATCCCCTCCGGCCCCAGCGTCGCGGCCACCGCGGCGAGGCGACCGGGACCGCACAGGGTCCGTGTCATCTGCGGCACCACGTCCGCGGTACGAACCGCCTCGCCGGTGAGCTCGGTGAGTTCGTCGGTGTTCGGGGTGATCACCACCCCGGGGGCCCTGGCTGCCGCCGCAAGCGCTGGTCCACTGGTATCCACAACGACCGGTACGTCGAGACCGCGTGCGCTCGCGGCAAGGCGCGAGAGGAGGTCGGTGGGCGCCCCGGGCGGCAGGCTGCCGGACACCACCAGGGCCGCCGGAGGCCCGGCCGCGACCGTGGCGCGGGCGACATGTTCGACCAGTCCCGAGGCCTGCTCCGTGGTCACCGGCTGTCCCCGTTCCCAGAGCGAGGTCGTGGTGTCGTCAGCGTCATGGATGACGAGGGTGGTGCGCACCGGGGACGGGCCGGGCACGACCTCCACCACGAGCCCCTCCGCCGCCGCTGCCGCGCCGAAGGCGACGTCGCCCCAGGTAAGCGCGCGCACCGGCTCGCCGAGCGCACCCAGGACCCGCGCGACGTTGACTCCTTTGCCGCCGACGCGTCGGCGTACCTCGCCCACCCGGTGCACCACGCCCGGCGTCAGGCCGGTGCGGATCCGGTACGTGACGTCGTAGGCCGGATTCGGCGTCACCGTCACGATCATGAGTGCCACCCTATCGACCAGGTCCGTGCCGGAAGGATGTTGACCTACGCTCGATTCAGTGTGAATATGATCATGTTCGATCATCCTTGGGAAGAGGGCTGCGCATGAGGATCCGGCGTGTGTTCCACGGGTCGCGAACAAGGCGGCACGCCGCCGCGATGGTGTCGGTGGGGGTGGTCGCAGCGCTGGCGCTGAGTGCCTGTGGCTCGGGCGGTTCCAGCAACACCACCTCCACGGCGACCGGTGGCAGTGCCTCCAGCGGCGCTGCGACGAGTAGCTCCGGCTCCGGAGGTGGATCGGGTATCCCGGCCGCGACGTTGAACGTCATCGCCGCCGACTACGGCAACGGACCGAGCGCGGCCAACAGCGGGCAGAAGTGGTGGGACGGCGTGGTCGCGGACTTCAACAAGAAGTACCCGCAGATCACGGTCAAGGTCAACGTCATCAACTGGAATGACGTGGATGCGCAGATCAAGAAGCAGGTCGCCGCTGGCAATCCGCCGGATATCGCTCAAGCCAGCGCCGACTGGACCGGGCTGACCGATCAGGTGTACCCGGCCGACCAGGTCTTGTCGAAGACGACCCAGAACAACATCTTGTCCTCCTTCTCCCAACAGGGCGAGATCGATGGCACCCAGTACGGCATTCCGTGGATCTCCAGCTCCCGCGCGCTGTTCTACAACAAGGACCTGTTCTCCAAGGCGGGTATCTCCGCGCCACCCAAGACCTGGGCGGAGTTCAAGACGGATGCGCAGAAGTTGAAGCAGGCCGGCGCAGACATCCCCGCCTGCATCCCGTTCGGCTCCGAAGAGGCCCAGGCCGAGACGCTGATCTGGGAGCTCGGCAACGGAGGTGGCTTCGTCGACTCCAGCGGCAACTGGACACTGGACAGCCCAGCGAACATCGAGACGTTCACGTACCTGCAGGGACTTGTCAGCGCCGGCCTCACCGAGCCCAACCCCGCCACCGTCGACCGCACCAAGGGTTGCTGGGCTGCCTTCAAGGCGGGGAAGGTGGGCGAGATGCATGGTCAGCCGGCCCTCCTGCCGCAGTTGAAGGGCAGCGGCGTCAACTTCGGAATCGCCCCGATCCCCGGCAAGAACGGGCCGGCGAAGTCCACGCTGGGTGTCTGCGACTGGATCTGGGCGTTCAAGGGGGACGGCGACCACCAGCAGCAGATCAAGGCGTTCTTGGACTTCGTCATGCAGGACAAGTACCAGGAGTCGTTCTTCAACGAGTATGAGCTGCTGCCGATCACCAAGGGTGCGAGCAAGCAGTTGGCGTCCAAGCCGCATCTGAAGCCGTTCCTCGACGCGCTCCCGAACGCGACGTTCTATCCGACCAGCAAGAAGACCTGGACCCAGGTCAACGAGCAGATGAAGCAGATTGTCGGACAGGCCCTGCAGCCGGGTAACGCGAAGACGGTTCTGGGGCAACTCCAGAACACCGCCCAGGGTTAAGAGTCGCTGCTGCGTACAACAAGACGGTCGCCCGCGGGTCGCCGTTTCGCCCGTCGGCTGACCCCGTTGGTGTGGATCGGCCCGGCCATCGCCCTGATCGGGTTCGTCGTGGTCTGGCCCGTGGTGAGCATGTTCCGGAGTGCGTTTTTGAAGTTCAGCTCCTTCGGAGTGATCGAAGGGGGCAACGGGTGGGGCAACTTCACGAAACTGTTCAACGAGCCGGCGTTCGCCGGCGTCATCGAACGGAGTGTCATCTGGGTCGTATCGGTCGTCGTCATCACGATGATCGTCTCGCTGGGGCTGGCTCAGCTGTTCAACAAGCGGTTCCCGGGGCGGCGGGTCACGCGGTGGGCGCTCGTCGCGCCGTGGGCTGCCTCGGTGCTGATGACCGCCATCGTGTTCAAGTGGATGCTCCAGGCCGGGTACGGCCTGTTCAACGTGATCGGGCACGACCTCGGACTCGTCGGCCCCCTGAACCGGGCCGATCCCCTCGGCCAGGCCGGCTCCGCGCTGCCGTGGCTGATCTTCGTTGCCATCTTCGTGTCGCTGCCGTTCTCGACGTACGCGATCCTCGCCGGCCTGGCGACGATCCCTGATGAGCTGTACGAGGCCGCCGAGGTCGATGGTGCCTCCCGTTGGCGCAGCTACTGGTCGGTGACACTGCCGCTCCTCCGGCCGGCGATCACCGTGGCCACGTTGATCAACATCATGAACGTGTTCAACAACTTTCCGATCATCTGGGCCATGACCCACGGCCAACCCGGCTACTCGACCACGACGAGCACGGTGTTCATGTACATCCTCAAGGCCTCGGACCTGGGGGAGTCCGCCGCCATGTCGGTCATCAACTTCGGCATCGTCGCCGTCTTCACCGGGGTCTTCTTGAAGATGAGCGGCTGGCGGGCGGAGGTGCAGTGAGATGACCGCCTCGACGCTGGATCCGCCGCGGACGGCAGTACGCCCGCGCAAGCGACGTTTCCGGGGCCGCCCGAGGTGGAAGACCGTGGCACTGTGCGCCGCGACGTACGTGATCGCGTTCCTCTTCATCTTCCCGTACCTCGACATGGTCATCACCTCGCTGCGGCCGCAGAAGGAGCTGCTGACCTCGGCGATCCTGCCCAAGCACTTCGAGGGGTCTGCCTACTCGACGTTGCTGCAGACCGGCCTGATCCACAACCTGTTCATCACGTTGATCATCGCCGGAGGGGCGACGGTTCTGGTGCTGCTGGTGGCCACGCCTGCCGCCTACTACACCGCACGACACAAGTTCCGGGGTCGGATCCTGTTCTTGGTGCTCGTCCTGGTCACCCAGATGTTGCGACCGGCGTCCATGCTCGTCGGAATCTACCGGCAGTACCTTCAGTTGGACGGCCTGAACACGGTATGGGCGTTGATCCTGGTGAACGCCGGCTTCAACATGGCCTTCGCGGTGTGGATCCTCACGGCCTATTTCGGTTCCATCCCCAAGGAGCTCGAAGAGTCCGCGATGGTCGAGGGCGCCGGCAGGCTGCGGGCCGTTCGCCACATCACCCTGCCGCTCGCCGGGCCAGGGATCGTGACCGCGCTGATCTTCACGTTCATCGCGGCCTGGAACGAGTTCCTCGTCGCGCTGACCCTCACGTCCTCCCCGGACAAACAGCCGTTGACCGTCGCGATCAACGGGTTCCTCGGGGCGTACAACATCGAGTGGCAGCACCTGTTCGCGGCGTCGGTGATCGCCACGATCCCCGTGATCGTCTTGTTCGCGTTGATCGAACGGAAGGTGGTGGGCGGCCTCACTGCCGGCTCCATCAAGTGAGAACCGGCCCGGCCGGGACGAGCGGCTACTGCGGGGTGACGACGTCGACCTGCAAGGGCAGCTCCGTACAAAGCGTGGACAACGTCCGGTCCACCATGCCCTGCACCGTGACGCGGCGTCCGGGTTCGGGGAGGACGTCCGGCTCGCCGACCAGTGCGTACGTCGCGTCATCGGTGACGAGCAGCAGGCAGCCATCGTCGGGGTCGCGCGTCACCTTGCCCGTGGCCGTCCACGGGTAACGGGCCCGGAAGGTGCCGTGCGGACCGGGTTCGATCCGCGGACCACCAGGTGGTGAGGGGGAGGCAGCCATCGGTGTCGACGGTAGCGCGTCACTGAGTGTCGTGGCGGCCGCCGCGGTCGCGCCCGTCGACGTACCCGAAGGCTCGGAGGTGTCACGGTCGACCGGAGGGCCCTGCCCGCATCCGTAGACGGAGGCGAGCAGGGCCACACCGGCGACGACTGCGCCGAGACCGTGGTGACGTCCCATGGTGGTGGGACGCACGCGGGTCGGCACAGGTTCCCGCTCCGCGCCGATCAGCCGATCGCTGGCGCCTTCACCCGCAGCACGACCGAGGTGCCGCGCTCGTGCTGCACCTTGATGTGCGTGCCGGTCTCGGGCACCTTGACGCCGGCGTCCGGCTTACTCGGGTACCAGTACTGCCGGTGGTCGTTGAACATGCGGACCGCGTGGCCACCGCGCAGGTAACTCGGCTTGCCGTTCACGTGCAACATGAACGAGTCCACCCGCTGGGTACCGAACGTGGCGTCGTACACCTGGATCCGGGTGTTCCATGCCTGGCCCTCCATGTTGTAGACCGGGCGCGGATGCGCGTCGATCGGCAGGATCAGGCCGTGGCCCGGGTGTTGACCCACGTTGTTGTCCACGTAGGAGGTGTCCCAGTAGGAGATCAAGACGCCGTCCTGGTACGGGTAGTGCTCGACCCAGTTCCTGCGGTCGGGGAACCCGAAGTTGTACGGACCGTACTCCAGCGTCTTGTCGTAGGAGACATAGTTCCGGTTCGCCACGATGTAGAAGTTGTCGTAGCTGACCGTCTCCGTTCCGGTGGTGGCCTTGAAGCCATCAAGGCTCCAGCCGTGGTCACCCTCCTCGGCCCCGTCGCTGTACACCGTCTCACCGTCGGCGGTGAGCGCGAAGTTGTCGGCGAAGAACCCGTCGCCGGCGACGGCGGGGTCGGTCGCGTACCGGAACCGGAACTCCACCTGTTGGCCGGCATAGGCATCCAGCGGGATGCTGACGTCGGCCCACTCGCCGTCGGTGGACCCGGTGATCGCCGGGTTCCCGCCGGCATCGGAGGAGAACGGCGCCCCGTTCACCGTCCCGTCCAGCGCCGTCCAGGTGGCACCGCCGTCGGTGGACACCTCTGCGTAGAGGAAGTCGTAGCCGGTCTCGATGGAGAACCTCGACTTCAACGTGACCTCAGCGGAGGATGCCTCGGACAGGTCGAATGCGTGGGTCATCGTGGTGGTCATCTGGTTGCCCTTCGTCGACCACCACATGTGCGCACCGGCGTACGGGTCCCCGTAGTCGTAGGTGACCTCCTTGTCGGGCAGTACGACGACCATCCCCTGGGGGCGTCGTGAGTTGTACTCTGCCGGACCCAGGACATAACGGCGGTTCATCCCTGGCGTGGCGATGATGTAGTCCAGCCACCCGAGCTGCAGCTTGTCCCACGCATTGAGGTCGACGGCCCGGGTGCCGATCCCCTCGTCCTGCGGCAGTGACATGTAGGAACCGGAGGACATCAGCGTCCAGAACGCCGAGCTCGCCTCGCCGGTGTAGGTGGTGTCGTATTCGTCCGGGAGCCCCAGGTCATGGCCGTACTCGTGTGCGAGCACTCCCAGGCCGGCGTTCTCCGGCTCGGTCAGGTAGTTGCCGACCCACATCCCGGTGTCGCCGATCTGGTAACCGCCGTAGGGGTTGTACGACGGGCCGCTCACACCGATCTTGTCGGCGTTGACGTACCAGCTGTGGGACCAGACCGCGTCCTCGCCGTACACCGGAGCACCGGCCGCTTCGCCGGCACCGGCGTGCAGGATCTGGAAGTGGTCGATGTAGCCGTCCGGCTCGTTGAAGTTGCCGTCGCCGTCGTAGTCGTAGCGGTCCCACTCGTCGAACTTCGCCAACTCGGCCTTGATCTCCGCCGTGGTCATCCCGGCGCCCTTCTTCTTCGCCACCCAGGCGTCGAGCCCGTCCTCGACCATGTGCCACACGTTCGGGCACACGATGCTCTGGCAGGCCACGCTGCCGTCGGGGTTGAAGGAGATGTTCCGGCCGTACCGCGCCTCGTTGTAGGGCACCTGCACCCAGCCGGCGATCTCGCCCTCGACGGAGTACCGGCCCGAGGACTGCTTCTGGTAGTAGCTGGTCAGCGACTGTTTGCGGTTGTCGTTGAAGTACAGGTTGCGGTAGTGGTCCTTGTCGAAGTTCGGTGACCAGATCGTGGAGTTGTTCTTCGTGCGGTCCGGCTGGGGGATGTTCCCATGCAACGGTCCGTCGAACTTGTAGGGCCCGGGAGTCTCCGGGTCACTGTCCTCGTCGGGGTAGTTCGGGTCCCGTTCGTTGCCGAACTCGACGAGGATCACGAACAGGTTGTCGGTCTTCTCCCGCGACAGCTCGACATAGCGATCTTGGCGGTCGTTGTGCCGACGGTGGGACTGCAGGGTCAGCGGCGCGGAGTCTGCGGTGATCTCCGGCTCCGCCGCGGCGGCCTGCTGCGGGTGGGTGAACATCCGCTTCGACGGCCGTTCCGCCTTCGTGGGCTCGGTGCCCATCTTCACGACGGTGCTGCCGTTGATGGTGACCGCTTTCCGTTTGCCGCTGAGGACGTCCGCCAGCGCCTTTTTGCGCAAGGCGGACTGCTTGCTGCTGAGCGGATCGGGCAGGTCGTCGGTCAGGGTCGGATGGTCGGTGTTGGGTGCGTGTGCGGAACGCTGCTGGGGGGCGCTCGTGTTCGCCGCGGGTGCAGGGGCGGCGAGCGCGGTGAGCGTACCCACAGCGAGCGCGGCGCTGGACACGATGGCCAGGCTGCGTCGGGGGCCCGTCCTCATAGACACTCTCCTTGGTGGGTAATGAGTAGTACCGAGCCAACTTAGGGGTCACGAAGCCGGCTGTCCACCGTTGGAGATGTCGGGTATGTGTCAGTCGGGCGCCGGGGAGTCAGCAACGATCGCGAACAGCGGTGGTACGCCGAGGGCTCGCTCGGGCCACGGCAGCCGCTCGCGCATGGCCCACTCGACGGTGTCCAGCCGATGGGCCTGCGGAGCAGCCCAGCCCGCGGCCGTTACGACCTCCAGCAACTCGGCAGGGCTGGGGCCGTGACCGAGCGGCAGCCGCTCCCGGGTCACCTCGTCGAAGTCGGCATGGTGAGCCGGAGGGGTACGGCGGACGCGCGCGAGAGCGTGCCGGGCGGATCGGCGTACCCGCTCCGTCGCGTCCGCGGACGACCCCCACTCACTGTCCACGAGCACCAACCGGCCAGAGGGTGCCGCCGCAGCCCAGGCTCGCAACGCCGCCACCGGGTCAGGCAGCAGCCACATCAGATGCCGGGAGACGACCACGTCGAACGGCCCGGCCGGCACCCCCGTGGCGTCGGTCTGCGTGGTCGATACCGCGTAGCCGCCCTCCGCGGCCTTACGTTGCAACTGCTCCAGCATCCCGGAGGACAGGTCCGCCGCCGTCACCCGGTGACCGAGTTCGGCAAGCAGCAACGACAGGAATCCGGTGCCTGCACCGACGTCGAGCACCCGTAGGCCGTTTCGTTCTCCGACGAGTTGCGCGAGCGCACCCCGCCAGGCGGCACGCTGCAACGGTGTGCTGGGGTGGTGGCTCGCGGATCGGTCGTAGGTGGCGGCATCGATGTCCCAGTACTCCCGGATCGCTTCGGTCATGGCGGGCCTCCTTCAGGCGATGTCTGTCGCACCATCCCGTACCACTGGATCGCCCACAGCAGTGGTAGGGAGAAGAAGATGCTGGCGATCACGTCGCTGAGCCAGTGGGTACGGGCGATGACCACCGCTCCACCGACGACGACCCCCATCAGGGTGGTCAGCAGCGCCCGTCGTCTGGCGGTCAGCCAGCGACCGACCGGCCAGGACAGCGTGGTCGCGAGCAGGAACGTCATCCCCC
Organism: uncultured Nocardioidaceae bacterium; assembly: GCA_964385195.1. Lineage (GTDB taxonomy): Bacteria > Actinomycetota > Actinomycetes > Propionibacteriales > Nocardioidaceae > CAYLOC01. The sequence continues at coordinate 3,392 of CAYLOC010000001.1, read as the reverse complement.
ACACCACGATGGCGTTGATCTCGTGGCCGGAGGGGTACTCGGTGCCGCCCGCCCACAGGTGGTCCCCGCCGCTGAGCGGGTTGGTGCGACCGGTCCAGATCTTCATCGCCGGCACGACGACGGCCAGGAACACCATCACCGCCAGCGGGACGGCCATCGGCCGGAGCTGCCGGTGACGCCATGCGGCCAGGACCGCCAGCACGCCCAGCGGTGGCACGTTGTACAGGCGTTGCCCCGGCAGCACCACCCAGCGTCGCATCGTGAGGATGACGTCGTGCGGGATGTGATGGACCACCCATGACTCCACCACGTGGTCGAACGTGACGAGGGGCCCGGTCAGTAACACATCGAGGGTCACCCACCCGAAGAGGACCGCGAACAGGCATCCGACCCAGAAGCGCGTCGGGGCCGCCGCCACCTTCGCCAACAGTGCGTCCGGTCGGGCGATGGCGCCGGTGTGCTCGTCGACGGTCCCGGCGTCTGACCGGCCCTGCTCCATGTGGCTGCACACCTCCCGGGGCCAGTGTCCCACCAGCCTCAACCGCGCCGGACAGGAGTTGACAACGGCTGCTTCGGGGCAGACGTTGGAAGACATGACTCTTCGTGACCTTCCCCCGTTCCGGGCCGACCACGTCGGCAGCCTGCTTCGACCGCCCGCCCTGCTCCAGGCCCGTGCCCGCCACGCGGCCGGCGAGATCGATGCCGAGGCCTTGCGGGAGGTAGAGGACCGCTGCATCGACGACGTCATCGCGCTGCAGCGTGCGGTGGGACTGCGGTCGGCGACCGACGGTGAGTTCCGGCGTACCGCCTGGCACATGGACTTCATCTATGCCCTGGACGGCATCGACCGCACCGACGAGACGCTGCAGGTGCACTTCCGCAATGCTGCCGGAGACCTCGACTTCGAGACCGCCGCCCTGGCGGTGCACGACCGGGTCCGGCTGGGCAAGACGATCTTCGCGGATGCGTTCGGCTACCTTCGCGACCACGTCGGCGACGACCAGGTTCCCAAGCTGTCCATCCCCTCACCGAACATGGTGCACTACCGCGGCGGACGCGCAGCGATCGACGAGCGCGTGTACCCGCAGCTGGACGGCTTCTGGTCCGATCTCACCGCTGCGTACGCCGAGCAGATCCATCGGCTGGGTGAGCTCGGCTGTACCTACCTGCAGCTGGACGACACGAGCCTGGCCTACCTCAACGACCCCGAGCAGCGGGCGATGGTGGCGGCGCAGGGGGGTGATCCGGACCATCAGCATGAGCAGTACGTCGCCAACATCAACGCCGCGCTCGCCGGGCGCCCGGAGGGCATGCAGGTCACGACGCATATGTGTCGCGGGAACTTCCGCTCCTCCTGGGTGGCGCAGGGCGGGTACGAGTTCGTGGCCGAGGCGCTGTTCTCGGGACTGGAGGTGGACGGCTTCTTCTGCGAGTGGGACGACGAGCGGTCCGGCGGGTTCGAGCCGTTGCGGTTCGTGCCGAAGGGCAAGCAGGTCGTGCTCGGCCTGGTGACGACGAAAACCGCCGCGTTGGAGGACAAGGACACGCTGAAGCGTCGCGTGGAGGAGGCCAGCACGTACGTGCCGGTGGAGCAGCTGTGCCTGTCTCCGCAGTGCGGGTTCTCCTCCACCGTCGAGGGGAACCGGCTCAGCGTCGATGAGCAGATCGCGAAGCTGCGGTTGGTGGTGGAGACCGCCGAGGAGATCTGGGGCTGATCCGGGCGTGGTCCTCGGTGGCTGCGTGCCGCAGGGCAGGGGGGAGGTCCAGCCACCAGCGTCGGGTGTGCTCCCAGGCCTCCGCGACATGGCCGTTCGGAGGGAGGTGTTCGAGGACGTCGTACGCTCCCCGGATCCCCAACACATACCCCCATCCCTCCAGCAGCCGCACGGACGCGGTCCGGTCGCCGTCGAGGACCTCGACGACGGCGGTCCGGACCCGCTCGATGGTCCGTTCGCTGTCCGTTGCCGGGGTGAACTTGGCATTCCCCAGCGCCCAGCACGCCTCCACGGCCAACTCATCGGGATCGTCGGGAACGGCACAGGACCGTACGGCCACGTCGGCGACCGGTTCGGTCGAGTCGGCTGGCGTCAAGCACAACAGGATGCTCAGTGCCTCGTGGACATTCAACGAGTCGCCCTGGGCCAGCGCCTCCCTGAGCTCGGCCAGGTAGGCCCGCCCGACGGCAGGCCCGAACGGAAGCAGCATCAGCAGCTGTAACGTCTTGCCGCGCTGCTCGTCATTGGTCTCGACCGTGATGTGGTCGACCAGCCGGAGCAACGGCTCTTCCTCCTCCAGGCGTGGCCCGAGCTGGTGGGTCAACCGCTGCCGGACGCGGTGTCGCAGCCCTCGCAGCAGCTGCAACGGCCGCGGCCCGTCCCCGTGCACGATCGAGGCGATGGCCTCCTCGGCACCGTCGGAGCGCAAGGTGGCGGAAAGCCGGCGTCTCGTGGTCGTGTCCAGCGCGAGGAGCAGGTCCGCAGCGGCGCGACGTACCCGGTAGGTCATGCTCTCGTCCCTGCAGTGCTGCAGCGCGGCACGCACCAGGTCCACCGCCACCTCCTTGGACGCACGTCCGCGTCGGAGCAGTGCCGCGGAGCTGAACAGCGCCGCGCGCAGCGCGTTCTCGTTGACCGGGTCACGCACGGACGCTGCCAGGACGGCGCCGGCGTCGTGATGGGGGCAGCACAGGAGCAGGGCGGCGGCCTCGCTGTAGACCTGGGCTGCCGGATCGCCGAGCACCCGACGGACGACCGAGATCACTCGGGGGGCGGCGCGTGGGTGGCTCGCGATGCGTGCCATGGCCTCCGATCGTTGTTGGTAGGCGAGCCCGACGCTGACGTCCATCTCCTGTAGTCCGCGGATGATGAGTTTCTCCCAATGCTCATCGAGCAGCAGCGTGGTGGGGTTCTGTCCCAGCAGCGCCGATAGTGCATCCCAGTTGTCTCCGCTGATGGGCGCGTCCGTGATGGCGGCGTGCAGTGTTGCCTCTGCGATGTCGAAGCGGTCCTCGCTCGGGGGGCGGCGAAGTGTGGGCCCGGGACGGAACGGCTCTTCGTCTCGGTTGACGAGGTCGATCGCGCTCACCAGTTGTCCGGGTGGCATCCCGCAGACGGACTCATAGCGCCGGACCAGGTCCAGCGATGGTGCGATGTCACCGTTCTCCCAGCGACTGACCTGCGATCGGTGGACGGGCGGGAACCACTCGTTGCCTTGCGCGAACGTCGCAGCAACGCGGAGCCGGGGGTCTCCGCAGTAGAGCCGGGCCGAGCGCAGGACCCAGCCGGGCTTCACCAAGCCCATACCTCTGCCCTACCCGTGGTGACCGGCCGCTGAAGCGATGTTGCGTCCGAAACCTGAAACTCAACTTCCGAGCGGGTCCCCACGCGGGGGTC